>NZ_LMRM01000048.1:0-7210 GCF_001426045.1 Methylobacterium sp. Leaf94 | reverse complement strand
CCACAGGCGAGGGCTTCGAGAAGCACGATTCCGAAGGGGGGGACGGTAGAGTCCCTTCCATGCCATATGTCCAAGCTTGCGACACGCCCCGAAGGTGACCGTCGCGAACAAAGAGGCCACCGACCATCTGAAACGCGTCGCCGTTCGCACCGCAATCCTGCTCGTCCGGCCAGCAAGTCGGTGAGAAGTTACGCAGATTAGCTTGTTGCTTTGACCGGAAATCCGGTGGAATCATTAGTTCAAATCAGGAGGCGACCGATGTCTTGGACCATTGAGTGGAGCGAAGCCTCGGAGGCTGGCAGCTCTGAAGCCGAGTCGAGCGTCCAGATTCATCTTGCCTTAAAAGGCGAAGAAGAAGCCCTCTCCATTGCAGGAGATCTTCTCGAAAGAGGGTGCGTTGTGTGGTCGATCAAAAGAGATCACGGCATTCTCGAGATGGATAGGCATCGCGTTTTTCATCACTTCTATCCTCTTACTTCCTAACAATGCGCGGTCGGCAGCTCACTGACCTGCGTGGTGTAGGGCGAACCACACATTTTAAAGTGGCTCGACAACGCAAGTTGCCATCATGCTTGCAGGGGCGAGGAGCTATTTTCTTCCATGATCACACGGCACTTGATCCTGTCTCGAACCTCCCTCGCAGCGGCACTCACTGCTACAGCCCCCCGAGCCTGGCCGGCTATGCGACTGCCGTTGAGCCGAACCGACGCGGCTTAACCCGTTACTCCTTCACGCCAGCCAACTGGCCGGTCGGGCAAAAGCTCCGCATTGCGGTCCTGACCGACTTCCACGCCCATCCGCGCAACATGAATGAAGCGGATCTACTCGCTGTCGTTGCACGCACCAACGCGCCCAAGCCGGATGTCACTGTTCTACTGGGTGATTACGGATCGTGGCGCCCTAAGGCGCCCCAAGTCTGCGCCCTCTGTCTCGATGCCATTGCAGCCCGTGCCAGGGTGTCCCGCACAACAGTCCAGAATGCAATCCGGCAAGCTCGGTACCTCGGCATGGTCAAGGTCTAAGAACGCAGCCGGTCGGGCGCCAAGAGCCTGCCAAATGTGGTTCGCATCATCGACCGCGAGTGGCAGGCCTGGATCAGGTAACATGGGTTCAAAAAATCGAACATCATGGCCAAAGTGGTTTTCGAGAGAGAAGAGGCGGATCGGAGGAACTGATCCAAAAAGCATCGCAACGTGAGGAGCACGACCCGTGAAGACGGAATGGACCGACGCGGTCATGGGGATCAACGGTTTCGTCATCGAGGCGGAAACACGCTCAAATGCGCAGGTTTCTAGGGTCCTGGGACGGTTCTGCAGGGGCAGGACACGGTCCAGGTTCAAGGGCTGATCACGCCCCACGGAGATACCCTTGTGGCACTGCACACCCTTCAAACGCAGCTGCTGACGAAGCCAACGAAAGCCGGCGCATCAGATTAACAGCGATTGCATGACATATTATAGACCGATTCTATAAAGAAGGCACAAACTGAGCGGATGAGCCTAATAATTTATAAGCAAAGTAATCCCAGATTTAGACAAATTTATTGAAATATTGCGAGTGAAATACCAATTCAATAAGGCGTATTCTTAAATATCGATAGAGGATGTATTTTTTTCAGCACATATGAGCCCGTTGATCCCGCAATCGTAACTGTCATCTGCTCGCCATCAAGCAAGCCAACGTACCGGCGCTTACCGATATCAAAGACGATCATATTTCCATTTACATCAAGTACATTCAGAGCACTCCATTCGAATGGCTTATCTGGGCTGTCGTTTGCTTGAACTGCGTCTTGATCTACACGAATTTCAACACCGTCGCCTACCCAACGACCTTCAAGGAATTGGCGCATACTTGAATGAGCGACAGCTGGAGGCGAGCCAAGCATGCTGCCCAGCGCTGCTATGTTCAACCATCGGGTCGCCCTCAACGCATAGCTCCTACTCACAGGTCGTGAACGTTCAGAAGACCCTTGAGGCGATACAATAAGCCTCGCGAGGTTGATGAGCAAATATGAGCTCAGCCCCGTGACAAAGAGGATCGCGTACTTACCACCGTCACAACAGGTACTGATGGAACCCACATTGATTGAAACTATAGCGCGGCACCGCTGCTTCCGCAGAGAGAACCACCGGATACCCGACGTCATTGAGCTATGCGTGGGATGTGCGTGTAGCCCTTGCAAGAGATGCTGGTGAAGGGGGCTTGAATGACCGCTCAGGATGGATAGCAGACCCTGACCTTTCTCCATGAAACAAGCGATCTGCCCGCGACCCACATCAGCGGGCCTGATTATGATCGGCGCAATTATTTACTCGACGATAAAAGCAGCAACCAACAAAAAACTTAACCAATTCCTTTAACGTCACTTTAAAACTTAACTTCAATGATAAATACTAAAACATTAGGCGATCCGGCAATAGATTAATCAGGTAAATTTATGTTTAGCGCGAATGACGTCGCTGCAATTGCAAAAATATCTGATATAACGGGTGTGGGCGCTTTTCATACAAAGATTGGCGCCCTCACTGGCGTCGAACAAACGAAGAGTTTTAAATATTTGGTATCGATTGATGGCGCATACTACAACAAAGACCTAAATGTTCTGTCCATCACAAAGCCTGGCCTCATTCTAGATGGCTATGACTTCCGTGGTGTTTCCATAAACATCCAAGCCGACAACATTACCATCAAGAATTCGTATTTTGACGCGTCAGCCGGTATTTACGCGATCAATGCATTTCTCGGGACAAAGAACCTTACGGTCGATCAATCGACATTCGACGGCCTGAAGATCAGCAAGGTCGGTTATGTCGATTTTATTACTTCGCGTGGCGAAAATACAATTCTCACCCATAACACGTTCCTTGATGCGCCTTCTGATGCAGTTTCCATTCAGAGCGGAACAATCAGCGCGAACTACTTTGCCGGGGGGGCATATACGACTGGCGCACACGCGGACGCGATCTGGATCGGCAAGACCATCAGCCCAGTCGTGATCTCCGAGAACGTCATTGATTGGCGTTCCCGTGAGGATGCGCCAGCCGAAACAAACAATGCCGTTCGTATCACCGGTGAGATGGGCAACGTTTCGGACGTTCTGGTCAAGAACAATATCATTCTAGGGGGCAGCTACAGCATCCTCGTATCTGACGGCGCGACCCAGACCCACACCTCCGCCCAGGTCGGTTCGGTGAGCAGCGTGAAGATCACTGGTAACGTCGTCGATTACGGCAAATACGGCGAGCTCGAGCAGAGTTCTCGCCCCAAGGATATGGTCTATGCCAACAACCTTCACGCCACCGGAGGACCTGCGACACCGGGCCTCGAAGCAGCCGGATCTCTGCCCGACCCATTGACTCTTAATATGATTTCCGCAAGCGCGCCGGGGGCCGCGATCAAAGGAACTGCGAAGAACGACTACATCATCGGCGGCAGCGACTCCAACTATATCGAAGGCGGGGACGGCGACGATGTCATCGCGGGCGGCGGCGGGCGAGATTTCATCACTGGCGGTATCGGGAACGATATCTTCGTGTACAAATTCCTGTCGGACGATGGCATCGACCGCATCGGAGATTTCGTTCAAGGTCAGGACCGGATCGATCTGGCCTCCATCGCCGGTGCGCCCAAGGCGCTCGCCGACTGGCAATGGCTTGATTCCGAGAGCTTCACCGGCCATGCTTGGCAGTTCCGCTCTACATACGCCAGCACGACGACAGTGATCGAAGTCGATGCAGATGGCAACCTGAAGGCCGATCTGAAAATCGAACTCACCGGCAAGATCGCCGTTGGCACCAGCGATTTCATTTTGGTCCACAACGCCGATTTGGTCACGGCGCCGGTCCAGGCTCCCATATCAGTCCAGCCGACGGCGTCGCCGCAAGCCTCGACAGTCGCTCAAAGCTACCCGGCGGCTTTAGCCTTGGCTGCCCCCGAGCATCTGAATTCAATCTTTCGCTTCTTCGACACACAGACTGGCAATCATTTCTACACGGCAAGCGCAGTCGAGAAAGCGCAAATCCAGTCAAGCATGCCAACGTTCAATTACGAGGGTGCAGCATGGTCAACACCCGATAAGGGTCCGGATACCCACAACGTTTTCCGTTTCTTCGATACGAAGGGGGGAACGCACTTCCTGACGGACAGTGTCGCGGAGCGCGACGTCATCCTAGCGACGATTCCCAATTATACCTACGAGGGCGTAGCGTTCGCAGCATACAATGATGTGGCTGGGCCAGGACACCTGACACTTGATCGCTTCTATAATACCCAGACGGGTCAGCATCACTTCTCGGCATCTTCCGAAGAGACCGCCAGCATCAACCAGGGAGCGGCTGGCCCTGGATGGATCTCCGAAGGCAAGGCCTTCACTGTTCATATGCCGACAGATGGTGGGCTTTACGCCTGAAAAGGAAGACCTTTAGGACTAAGCACTTAGAACGTCTGCTTCCATGCCCTTTCTGACGGAAATCGGACTGATGAAAATCTACCCATTTCGGCCGCGGGTCATCGCCAAACCGAGCAGCCTGCGAGCGGACGTTCCCAGCTTCTGCAAAGCGTTGTTCGCAGAAATCGTAGCTGTACGAAAAACTATCGTAAAACTGACATCCAAACACGTTAGGAAAGGCTGTTCGCATTTCAAGTCTGCCAATCTATGAACTAGAGCGGTTTCCGCTTACTCCGGGTCGAAACCGGCGGCAGCCAAGTAGTTTGCGCACTCGGCTGGAGTGAAGGCGTCGAGCAGATTGCCGACGACAGTCCAGAGCCGATCGACCGTACGCTCGGCCGCTTTGCGCAGCAGCGCCTTGAGCTTGGCGAAGGCCATCTCGATCGGATTGAAGTCCGGCGAGTACGGCGGCAGGAAGCGAAGCCGTGCGCCGCTGGCCTCGATGGCGGCCTGGATCGCTGCTCCCTTGTGGGCGGGCAGGTTGTCGTGGATGACGGTGTCTCCGCGCCTGAGGGTTGCGGCGAGCACCTGCTCGACTTACGCCAGGAACCAATCTCGCGTCATCGGCCCGTCGAGCACCATGGGCGCGCTCATCCCCGACAGGCGCAAGCCCGCAACGAACGTCGTCGTGAGCCAGTGGCCATGCGGGATGCCCGAGCGTAGGCGCTGACCGCGAGCACAGCGACCGCGCAGGTGCGCCATGCGGGTGGAGAGGCCGGTCTCAGCGATGAAGATCAGGCGCTCAGGATCGAGGTCGGGCTGCGCGGCAAACCACGCCTCGCGCGCTTGGGCCACGTCGGGGCGATCCTGCTCGGTCGCATGCGCCGACTTTTTTCCACGTGACTGCCCGGCGGGCGAAGAACCGCCACAGCGTGCCCAATCCGACCGAGACGAGGCGCTCGGTACGCAGGCGCTCCTGCATCTCGGCAAGCGTGATGTCGCTGCGCGGTCCTTCGGTTCGTCCTTCTCAACGATGAGGGCGAACAGGAAGGCTTCGTGCTCGTCGAGCTTGGAGCCGGGTGGACGGCCCTGACGCTGAGCCCGCGTCTCCCCTGTCCTCGTGGCGTGCGCAGCCCAGCGGATCACCGTGGCGATGCCGACCCGATAGCGCAGGGCCGCGGCCCGGCGGGACAGACCTGCTCCCACCGCGTCCAGGACGCGAACACGCCGATCGTGACTGTAGGCACGGGCCATGGCGATCTCCCTGACGAACCTTCAAGGATCAACGCTCACCTCGCCGCAACGACTCAGGGATCGTGGAAAACACTCTAATTCAAAAGTTCTGATGAGGTGTTGACTGCTTGAAACTCAGCTTTCGTTCACAGCACGAAGTCAGAGGCGTGAAGGACGAATTTAGTTACCACGTCGATGGCGAAATCAATTTTTCCATCGCCATTTACGTCCGCCTGTACTTGGCCGCCGGTGCTGCCCGAGTAGAACCGAAGTTCACCAGCGTGTTTCGTGAAATCGCCTTCTCCGATCCAGGTGAACGCGTCGTGCGCACTTGTTAGCGTATCGGCGTCGATTAGGTGAAGATCAAGTTTGTCCTCACCTTGAGTGAAGTCGCCGATGTAATCTCGACCTTTCGCACCAGCGGTGCTGTCGCTGAGCTTCTCAAACTGGAAAGTATCGTGGCCCGTTCCTCCGTAGAGGATGTCCTTGCTTTTCCCACCAACCACCACATCGTCGCCGGCGCCCCCTCTGAGGCCATCAGTCTTGCTGCTACCCAGGATCAGTTCACCGGCGGACGTTCCAGTCACATAACCACCTGATACGGGCGCTTTGAGTATCAAGCTCGGATCAGCGCTGGGCGAAGGAGTTGCGGGTTCGACCGGCTTGGTTGGCGCTGGCAGAGGTGTCTTAACGGGAGTTGCAGAAACTGGAGACGGCGTCGATGCACTGGGTGCCGGCACAGTTGTAAGCTCAGACCCTTTCGCAGCCAGGATGAAGTCGCTCGTATTCAGGGCGACTGTGCCGGGGAGGTTTAGATTAAAGTCAGCTTTCAGGTCGCCGTCAGTGTCGACTTGGACTGTGATGAGGCCGTTGTTCGTCTCGTAGCGCAGCTGCCAGTCGTGACCCGTAAAGCTCTCCGAGCCGAGCCACTGCCAGTCCGACTCGGACCGCGGCGCGCCCGCAAGCGTTGCCAGATCGATCCGGTCTGTGCCTTGCGTGAAGTCCGTGATCCGGTCGATGCCGTCGCTCGTCAGGGATGTGTAGACGAATACGTCCTTGCCGGCGCCCCCGGTGATATAATCGCGCCCGCCGCCGCCAATGATCACATCGTCACCACTCCCACCCTTGATGAAGTTGGAGCCGCCGCCACCGAGGATGTAGTCGCCTTGGTCGGTGCCCGTGATGACCGCACGGGCAGTTGAGGGCCGATAGGTTAGGCAGCGCGCCGATGGCTTCCTGACCCGGAGCGACGGGCCGCCCGCTGGCATGCATGTTGTCGGCGTAGATCATGTCCTTAGGCCGAGAGGTCTGTTCGAGATCCCCGTACTTGCCGTAGTCGATGACGTTCCCGACGACCTGCACGCCCCTCACCGTGCCGACCTGACTTCCCGTATGGGTCTGGGTCGCCCCATCGGAGACCAGGACGGTCATGCTGCCGCCGAGGAGGATGTTGTCTTTAACGAGCACGTTCGCGACGTTGCCCAATTCACCCGTGATGCGCACCGCTTCGTTGGTCTCGGTGGGTGCGTCCGCGCGTGCGCGCCAGTCGATGGTGTTCTCGGAGATCACGACCGGCCCGGTGGTCTT
>NZ_LMRM01000047.1:0-9585 GCF_001426045.1 Methylobacterium sp. Leaf94 | reverse complement strand
TGACCCAGCAAATTGGTCCGCGCTGAGCGCAAGTTTTTCGGGCATCCTGAACCCTGAAGGAGGGAGGATGCCATGCCTCGCAAACGCTTCACGAACGAACAGATCGCCTTYGCCCTGCGGCAGGCGGAGAACGGTGCGACGGTGGACGAGGTCTGCCGGAAGATGGGTGTATCCGAGCCGACGTTTTACCGTTGGAAGAAGCAGTTCGTCGGCATGGGCGTGCCGGAGATCCGGCGGCTGAAGCAGCTGGAGGACGAGAACGGCAAGCTCAAGCGGTTGGTCGCAGACCTGACGCTGGACCGCTCCATGCTGCAGGACGTCCTCAAACGAAAGTGGTGAGGCCCGCCGCTCGCCGTGAGGTCGCCGGTCACCTGCAGGTGGCCTACGACATCAGCGAGCGTCGGGCCTGTCTGGCCACCGGCTTCGGCCGGTCGTCCCAGCGCTAYACCAAGCGCTCTGATCCGCAGGTCGCGCTGCGGATGCGACTGAAGGAGCTGGCTGCCKCACGGGTGCGCTACGGCTACCGGCGGCTGCACATCCTGTTGCGACGGAAGGGATGGAAGGTGCTCGCCGTGAGGTCGCCGGTCACCTGCAGGTGGCCTACGACATCAGCGAGCGTCGGGCCTGTCTGGCCACCGGCTTCGGCCGGTCGTCCCAGCGCTATACCAAGCGCTCTGATCCGCAGGTCGCGCTGCGGATGCGACTGAAGGAGCTGGCTGCCGCACGGGTCCGCTACGGCTACCGGCGGCTGCACATCCTGTTGCGACGGGAGGGCTGGAAGGTGAACCACAAGCGCACTTACCGGATCTACCGCGACGAGGGACTGTCGATCCGGCCCAAGCTGCCTTAAGCGCAAGCGGGCCTGGCGCTATCGCCAAGGGCGACCAGCGATCGGTGGGCCCAACGGGGTCTGGGCGATGGACTTCGTATCCGACCGCATCTTCGACGGGCGTCCGTTCCGGATCCTGACGGTCGTCGATTGCCACACGCGAGAGGCGCTCTCACTCACGCCGAGAGCCAACTTCCGCGCCTTCCAGGTGACCGAGGCGCTCGATGCCTTGGTCCGGCTGAGGGGGCCGGCCCAAGAGCCTGCGGGTCGACAATGGACCGGAGTTCGCCGAGCGCATGCTCGACCAGTGGGCTTACCTGAACGGGGTCGAGATCGACTTCTCCCGACCGGGCAAGCCGACCGACAACGCTTACATCGAGTCGTTCAACGGNGCGCATGCTCGACCAGTGGGCTTACCTGAACGGGGTCGAGATCGACTTCTCCCGACCGGGCAAGCCGACCGACAACGCTTACATCGAGTCGTTCAACGGCCGTCTACGAGCGGAATGCCTGAACGCCTCGTGGTTCCTGTCGCTGGCCGATGCCCGTGAGCGCATCGAGGACTGGAGGTGCCACTACAACGAAGATCGACCCCATATGGCTCTGGGCGGCTTGACGCCTCGAGCCTTCGCCAACCAAGCTGCCATAGCCCGAGAACTTGCATAGGCCGTGGACCACAAACGGGGTCAANCCCCATATGGCTCTGGGCGGCTTGACGCCTCGAGCCTTCGCCAACCAAGCTGCCATAGCCCGAGAACTTGCATAGGCCGTGGACCACAAACGGGGTCAAGTCCACCAGGCTCAAGAGCCATACCAAAGGGCGGGCCACTTCAATGGGGCGGACCAGTACTCCAGCCGGGCCGCAAAGCCGACATCTACGTGCTTTGCTGGCATTCGGTCGCTGATAGCGAGGTTGCCGATCGCCGCGACCCTGCACATTGGGAGTTCTTCGTGATACGCGCCGCATTCCTTGGACCGGCGAAGACGATCGGAATAGCGAGAGCCCAGCGACACGCTGCGCGGGTGCACTTTATGCAACTTGATCACAGCGCCGCACAACTCTTGAGCAAGTTCAGAAATCCTTCCGCAAATGTGGCGAAATCCGGGCAAAACGTTTGATTGACGTTAAACAAATGGAGGAGGCCTTGGTTGAGGCGATCATTCCACGGGTGAGCTTCCTAACTTATCTCGCTAATCCGCCCTACGGCGACTTCGACGCGGTGCTGGGGACGGTGGTGGAGGCGCTGACGCCGGGCCCCTACCTCCTCGGCGACCGGCACTCCGCCGCCGATGGCGGCGACAGGCCCGCCACCGAAACGAGGCGCTGCGGAACGCCGATGGAGCGCCCCTACCCCATTCCCGTGCCATCGCCGGGACGATCCGACCCGTCGGCGGGCCAAGACGGTCTGGGACGCCCTCAGAGCTGAGACGAAGCCGGCACAGCCGGCTGAGGACGTCCGGACGCTGCCGAAGTGCGACCTCGACACCAGCTCCGAGGACGGCTTCGGTCCGGCCGGCTGCCCTGAAGCTCGCCGGCCTGGACTGCAAGGGGTTCGGCCGGGGCAGGGCGCTGATCCGGGCGACGACCTACAACCCGGCTGCCAGGGGTATCCTCACAGGCCCGTTCCGCGTCATCGAGCGGACGATCCTCTCGGCGGGTGAATCTCGGCCAGGCGCCCTCCCCGTTCGGCGGCTCCTGCGATGAACGCCCCGGGCTGCTGACCTTCTGCAGCAGCGCCAGACCGGCGACCTCGTGGGCCGCTCGCCCGAGCCTGCCGACGCGCAGGCGGTCGCCGCGGGCCGGCAGCGTGCCGAGGCGGACGATCTGGCGCCGAAGACCGCCTTGGCATTGCCCTCCCCGACCGGGTCTGTTCCCGCCTCGATCCGGCCGGGGCCGCGGAGGCCAGCCGCCGCAAGGGCGTGGCCCGCGACGCGATCCAGACCGCGGCGGCCGACAGCACTCGACCGTGGCGCTGTGGAAGCAGGTCACCCCGCACATGGGTGCGCGCACCGTCCAAGGCGTCGTCGTTCTTCTCGCACGTCTCGCGTGACCAGGCGAGGGGCAAGCCGACCCTGCAGGTCGAGGGCCAAAGCCCGAAGAGCGTCTCCCGAAGTGGCGCCGATCCCCTCCCCCTTCGTTGTGACCGGCCGGCTCTGGACCGGGCTGATGAGGAGATCGGATTGGACCGGAGGAGCCGACGATGGAGTGGGGGCAGACGACGAGAGCGGACTCGGTTGTGCTCACTCTGCAACGGGTCGAGGTCCGGACAGCCGCCCTGTGAACCCCTCCAACCCGATTCGGCCCAAAGTAAAAGCGCTCTCGGGGTGAGATTTCGAGACTTGGCGTGACTCAAAGCTGACCGTTTTTATCGCGGAAACCGAGCGATATTTTAAGGGGCCGCAGATCGGACACGGCGCGGCCCCATTGAATAAACACCTTTTCCACGAACATATTTGCCAAGATGCCAATCACAACGACCAGAACGATAAGGGGGATCAGCGAAAAGACGGGGTCCAGATCTAAATAATTGAAGCTCAAGTTCTTATTTTTCATGAAAATATAAAATACGATACCGTGGAAAAGATAGATTCCAAAGGATATTTCGCCCAACAGGCGGGACGAAGAAGTGCTGAGTGCACCGAATAAGTTATTTCCGCACGCGACAATGATAAAGAACTGCCCTGTAAAGATCAGGGCAGTTCCTTCTGCGTAGGGGAACAGAAACATACCGGTCAACAGCAGGAGCAACGATCCAAAGGCAACCCTGGATGATGCGAGTTTGTCAGCAATCGAGGGGCGGATCGAACATTCGTGCGCGATCATGCCGATGAAGAAGAGCGGGAAGAACCGGAACGCGATGCCGGAGAAGCTGAACGCGCTCAGGGAAAGCGAAACGAGGAGGAGTGCTCCCGGCAAGATCCACGTCGGATACCGGACAGACCAGAAACTCATCATCAACGCACAGACTGGCAAAATCGAAAAGTAGAAGATCCATTCATACTTCAGCGACCAGAAAACATAGGCATTGACGCGCCCGCTGTCCTGGTAACCCATCAGGGGCGGCTGCGACCAGGCGGCCAACCAATGAGACAGGGGAACAAGGTCATTTCGACTCAAAGTCGTGCTTCGTTCATATCCAATAACGAGGCACACAACGATCAGAGACAAAGCAACCAGTGGAATGATGCGAAAAAAGCGCTTGAGATACAGGGGTAGCCAAGCGGTCTCAAAAAAACCTTTCAGGATAACAGGATAGAAGAGATATCCAGTAATCATGAAGAAAATCGCGACTCCCGTTGAGCCAAGCTGATTGAAGAAATGGATGGCCGGTGGGCGCCAGCCGATGTTCAGGTGATAACTATTGAGCCAAATCACAAAATGATGGAAAACCACCGCAAGAGCCAGGAATCCTCGAAGTCCATCAAGACTGCTGGCTCCGCGCGGTCGCTTGGGCAATTCAAAACCAATCAGCACGAACAGTTTCGCTACAGAGATCGCAGCGCAAAGAGCCAGGACGCTCAGGAGCACGATGATGATGGCGTAGGAGGTTGACATGAGTGCGTTTACACAACCGAGGAGCGGGGGATCTTTGATCGTATGTCTGACCTATGCCGACGTATAAGATCTCATTCGGCACTGGGACTCGGTCAGGCCCGCTCGTATACCCAACAAAGACGCTAGAAAAATCCAGTTGTATCCCCAGATATGGACAGTAAATGCAGCGAACGCATACAAAAAGATGCAGATCGCCAAACCGCGTCGCGCGTCTTCGACTTCGGCCCCGAGGGGCCGCAGTCGGCCGACGGCAACCGTGATGCCCGTGGACAGCAATGCTAAAGCAAGTAGGACGGATCCCGGAATGCCATACCGAACCGTCTGAACCAACCAGAGGGAATCAATCGTCGCCGACATTTCGTCACCTCTGATCCAATCGGCGAGACCAATACCGAAGAAGGGGGCAGATCGTACATTCACCAGACCCCACCGCCAGATTTGAAGCCGGTAAAGTCCCGTTTGCGGGTCCAGCGTGAGATGATCGATCATCACGCGAACAGGATCGTCAGCCAAGAAATAGATCAGAAACAGGCTGTAGAGCGATACCAGCATTAAGAGCGTGAACCGCCAGGGTTTTTGATCGAAGGCGCGGTAGTATAGATAAAGCAGGATGGACAGGGCACATGAGAGAAACGGCGCAGACGAGAGCGCCAAGCCCATACCGAACAACGAAACAAAGCACCAAATGAGTTTTTGAATATGGCTCAAAGTCGAATGTAGAAAAATCACGAAGCACATTGCGAAGAATGTACCCATCAAGATCGGATGTTCGATCGCTCCTTGCGCACGGATCAGCCCGAACCTGTAAGATGTGAACTCGATTGCTGAGGTTCCGCCCGTGAGGACTTGGCCAATCTTGAAGACAATGTTGACGCCTGAAATAATATCGGTCATTGCCCATAGACAAAGCGCCGATACGACAACCCTCAACGCGGACACAAACAAATAATAGGTTTCTATTGTACCAAAAACCGTTCTGCCAATCAGGTAGGCAAACACGAACTCGATCGCAGAGACGGCGCCGATACCGCCGAGAGCTTTGGCGCCGGTGTTGTAATACAGCGCCACAAGCATCCAACTGCAAAGTGCAAAGACGATGATGTCAGAGACCACCAGGGCATAGCCGTTGCCTCTGATTTTGTAGAAAATCTCTCGGACCGCAAAAGTCGTTGCAAGTATTAAGAGCACGCGTGCAAACGACAGTGCGTTTGCCAAAGGAAGAATCATGCTGGAGGGAATGACGAAACAGCCTGGATAGATCAGCCTGACAGCCCTTGCCCCCCGGAGGTTGGCGGCATAGGTCACGGGCGATTGCCAATTTCGTGCTGTCCGTCCCTGTCTCAGGGTGTTCCGCCAATCCCCCCGCAGCGCGTGTTCTCGGCCGAACGAGGATGGCTTCAAGTCCCGTGCCGCCTTGGTCGCTTTCACGTTGACGTGCTCATTCGGTGCGTGCCCAGCGATTTGGAAGGAAAAGCAAAACCTGTAGATGATTTAAGTAACATACTGGATATCATCGTTTTTGCGGCCTTTCGACGCAACAACCCGAGTTGAACTTCAGCGCGTGCGAGATTGCAAGGTTTTATTTGGGTCAGAGCAGAAATGGGCGTCTTTCTTCATTGATTGATGTGATGAAGACTGCCTCCGTTGAGGTCGTGTCTCTGTAAGCTGACCGCCGCATACCGGGAGATTTTCTGCTTATATGTCAGCGAAAAACTCGGGTTTTTGTGAAAAATCTCCGTTCTGTCCGTCCATCGGACCCCGGTAAACCTCCTCCGTCTGAAGAGTTTGGTTGTTCTCGATCGAGATCTCAGTCGTGCGCCGCGGACACTCAAGACCTCAATCTCATCTTACGGTTCTACCGTCGGAGTGACGGCTCCTTGACTTGGAAGCGACCGCGGACGTCGGAGTGACGGCGGCTGGCGTAGACAGGAACGGGGCAATCGCAGACGGCGCGGTTCGCATCCTCAGGCCAGCGCGCGCTCGTGGAGAGGACGTCCCGCACACGACACCCTCGTGCGCGACAGCGATCGCGCGGTGAACATCTTGGATCACGACGGCACCGGCGGCAGCATCGGCGCGGGTCGCGTCGACACCGGGACGATCATCCTGAAGGGCGTCGACATCGGTCCGTCACACCAGGCGGCAGTCTCATCGTATAAGGCCCGGACCCCGTGACCAGGAGAGGTCCTCGCCGAGGAGGCATGGGGTCTGGATCAGGCGGGGAGCGCGGTGTGGCCGCGCCCAGCGGCGATCGTGCCGGGCTTCGGAGTGAAGGCCGCTTCGATGTCGGCGATCATTTCCGCCAGGGCGCTCTGTCGGACCTTGTGGCCGTAGCCGTTGAAGCCGGTCTGTGGGTCGAAAGTCTCGAAGAACGCGGTCCCGCCGGAGAACACCTCCGGATAGCTGGTCCCGCTGCCGCCGTTCGGCGTGTAGGCGTTCACATAGGCGTTGTTCTGTGCCCTGTAGCGGAAGGGCACGCCGGAATAGGCCGCGGACCCGTTCTGCGCCGTGATGAAGCCATCCGGCGTGGTCGGATCCGCTGCGCGGATCGTCCCGCCGAGCGTTGCATGCTCCCAGATCGCCCCGAGAATATTGCCGCTGATATCCATCTCGAAGCCTGACCAAGCGACCCAGACGGTGGATCCTGCCGTATCCGGTCGGTTGCCGGCCGGAGCTCCGGCGGATGCGGACACCTGATAGTACCCGCCGTTGTAGAGGACGACCTGACCGAGTGCGTAGGCCAGGGCCGCAGAATAGGCACCCCGGTACCTCACCCAGGGCTCGACGCTTCCGTTGAAGCCGTTCGCATAGCCGCGATCGTCGATGGATTCGCTCATGAAGCGGATGAGGGTGTTGAACGCGTACTGCGCTGTCGCGACGGATCGCGCATTCGCAAGCTGCGCGCCGTTCGGAGTGTTGAACAACATGAAGTTGCCGGCGATGTACTGGCGCTGATCGAGGTCACCCATGAGCGAGTTCATCTCGCCCTGGTTGGAGAAGGAGCGGATCGAGGCGGCTCCCCAGAGGTAGTTTCCGACAACGCAGAAGTCGCGAACCTTCGGGATGTCGTTCGGCGCGGCGACCTGATGGAAGTCGGCATGCTCGTTCGAATGCTCGTGGATGTCGAGCATCCGGGTCACGCCATTGCCATAGATGCGAACCCTCGACCCGTTCGCGATCTGGGATGCAGACAGGTTCGAGGACGCGACGGCCGGGTATTCGTCGATAAAGTCGTTCGAGCCGCGCACCGCGAAGGTGCGGGCGATCTCACAGTCGTTGGCGAACCCGATGTCGAAGGCCACGAAGTAGCCGTTCACGACGCAATCGTGGAAATACGCCCTGTTGGCGTTCCGGATGAACGCCCCCGTCAGCACGCGGACATCGGATGCCCCGGAGGAACCCGTTCCGAAGCCGCAGCCGTTGAACGCGATGTCTCCGACGTTGCCGGAGGAATCGGCCAGGACCTGGAACTGGGTCGCACGGGAGGCGAGATTGTTCGACTGGCAGAGGGCTCGCTGCGTCGTCTCGCTGAGAGGATAGTGACTGAATGCGGTGGCGGGCGTGTGACCGCTGCCGGCGGTCACGATGGTCAGCGGTGACTCGGTCGTGAGCCGTCCATCGTCATCTACGTCGAACCAGCCCTCGAAGCCGATACCGGCGCTGGCGAGGAAGGTCCCGGAGCCGGCCGACGTCGTCGCGATCGCCGCCCCGCCGACCGTTGCGGAGATCGTGACCGCGTTCGCGTCGAGAACCGTCTTCACATAGTAGTTCACGCTGGCGCGGATGCCGGCCGGCAGCGTGCTTTTCACGTCCGGGATCTGGCCGGCACTGTTGAAGGTGACAGCCGTGTTGGCCGCGAGCCCGTGCTGGGTCCAGCCGATGACGGCCGGGCTCCCCTGGGAGATCGTGACCGGTGTGTTGCCGACCTTCTTCGAAACGTAGGCCCGACGCTCATGGGGGCTGGCGAGGTAGCCGACGCCGACCTGCTGCACCGAGGCGACGCCTGTGACGGCGCCCTGGGCATCTACGGTCGGGGTCCAGATGAACGGGGTCGCGACGTTCGTGAACTTGGCATTGTAGGCATCGACGTTCGGGACCAAGCGATGGTCGATCCTCTCCAGGACCAAGGGTCCGAAGGCGCCCGTCGCCCTGTTGGCGGCGGCGAACCCAGAGGTCCGGTCGCCACGGGATTTCACTGTCAGCGACCCGCCGCGCGCCGTCGCCTTGGCATTCCGATCGAGCGTCCTCGTCCTGGCGATGAGGTTGGCCGCGCCGATGCCGAAATTCGGGTTGTCGAGCGTGCCGTCGTACTTCCGGGTGAACGCGCGCGCCCCGAGCCACACCCCGGGCGGAAGGGCAATCGTCCAGTCCGTCGTGAGAGACGACGCGGTCGCGGCCTCGGCGGCGGTGAACGCGGCGTCCGTGTCGACGTCGAAGGTGTCGGCTTCGACCGTGACCCGGATCGCGGAATAGTAGGTTCCGCCGCCCTGCACCGGCAGATCGTAGGTCCCGGACCCCAGGTTGGCGGAGTCTCCGGCCTTCGAAACCGACAGCGTCCCGCGCGCGTCGATCGCGAAGTAATCCGCCGGCCCCGTGCGGGGGACGAACGCCGTGCCCGCCGGAAGCTGCTGGATCACGACGCCCGATGCGGTCAGCGCGCCGACCGAAACGGCCAGTACGGACGAGGCTGGCGGCGTGACGTTCGCGTTCTCGGGTCGAATGACGGAGCGCGCGTGGGCATCTGCCATCAGGCCGAAGAGCGAGAAGCCAACGAGTAGGCTGCGGCGGGTATGCGTCATGACGGGACAACCTCGATCGGGAAACCGTTGCGGTGGTCGCGGGCGTTCTGCAGGAGACCGAGACGGCCAGGATGTCGATCCTGCCCGCCGGTTCTGCCGGATCATCCGGAACCGCTGTGGCCCAGAGCCGTCGGAACGATCGGAGATCGCCGCGTTCGATGAGGGGCTGGGCAACGCCCGAACCTGCAGCGTCCGCATCGTGGAGGCCCGCGCGGCCGGCATCGATCAGGACGGGGACGCCGTTCGGACTGCGCTGAGGCTAGCTTGGAGCGGCGGACAGCCCGAAGGGCGGATCGGCCGGCTCACCCATGGTAGGCGGCGCTGTGTACGACGGAGGATTCTCCGAGTTCGACGAGGCGCTTGAGGTCGGCGCGGTTCATCACGCTGCCCACCAGCTTGTC
>NZ_LMRM01000046.1:0-9148 GCF_001426045.1 Methylobacterium sp. Leaf94 | reverse complement strand
AGCCACCACGACGCGTTCACGCAGATCGGCTGACAGGGCTGAGGGCATCCGGCTCTCCTCCTGGAAAGCCGGGCATCGAATCACATCTGCGCCGCTCTCAAAACCCTAATCGATTCAATCCGATCGGACACCGCTCTAGTTTGGGGATGATCGTCCGAGAGACGCTGAAGCGCGATCCCAATTCCAGGCACCTGTTCGTGTTCCGCGGCCGGCGCGGCGACCTGATCAAGGTGATCTGGCACGATGGCCAGGGCGCGTGCCTGTACACCAAGCGGCTCCACCGCGGTCGTTTCCTGTGGCTGTCGAGCGGACGGAGCGGTGACGATCTCGACGGCGCAGCTCGGCTACCTGCTCTCGGGCATCGACTGGCGCATGCCGCAGGAGACGTGGCGTCCGAGCGTCGTCGGCTGAGGATAACGCATTACAGAGGCTGAGCAATATGCTCTTCTCAGGATGTGCCGAACGCGTCCGAGCCCCCGCCGCTTCCCACCGATCTCGCTGCCGCCCACGCTATGATCCTGGCCGAGCGGGCGGCGCGGCTCGTATCCGAGATCGCGGTCGAACGGCTGAAGCTGGAGGTCGCCCGGCTGCGACGGGAGCGCTTCGGGGCCTCGTTGGAACCCAGCGCCTGGATCGACCAACTCGAACTAACGCTGGAGGATCTGGAGGAGACGCTGACCGAGACGGAGGCGCAAGCGCCCGCGCTCGAAGAGCACGCCACCTCAGGGTCCTCCCGGCGCAAACCCGCCCGCCGGCCCTTGCCCGAGCATCTGCCGCGCGAACGTATCGTCCATCCCGGCCCGACAGCCTGCGCCTGCTGTGGCGGCGCGCACCTGCGCCCTCTCGGCGAGGACGTCACCGAGACCCTGGAGCGGATCCCGGCACGCTGGGTGGTGATCCAGCACGTGCGCGAGCGCTTCTCTTGCCGCGACTGCGAGACCATCGCTCAGACCCCGGCCCCCTCCCACCCGATCACGCGGAGTCGGGCCGGTCCGAACCTCCTGGCTGAGGTGATGATGGTCAAGTTCGGCCTGCACCTGCCGGCTGCACCGCCAGAGCCAGCGCTTCGCCCATGAAGGCGTGCCGATCGACGTCTCGACGCTCGCCGGGTGGGTCGGGGCCGTCACCACCGCCATGTCGCCCCTAGTGGCCCGGATCGAGGCTCATGTACGGGGGGCCGAGCGCCTCCACCTCGACGACACGCCGGTGCCGGTCCTGGCCAAGGAGAAGACCCGCACGGGCCGGCTCTGGACGGTGGTGCGCGACGACCGCCCCTTCGGTGGACCCAAACCGCCGGCCGCGGCCTACTTCTATTCCCCCGACTGCTCCGGCGCGCATGCCGAGACTTGGCTCGGCGACTTCTACGGCATCGTGCAGGCGGACGCCTTCTCGGGGTTCGGCCGGCTGTACGAACCTGGTCGCAAGCCGGGCCCGATCCGCGAGGCGGCCTGCTGTGCGCATGCCCGTCGCAAGTTCTTCGAGCTGGCCGAGCTGAGGAAGGCTCCGATCGCCATCGAGGCGGTGACGCGGATCGATGCGATCTTCGCCATCGAGCGCGCCGCCAACGGTCTTGCCTCCGATGAACGCTGCGCGCACCGCCGCGCTCGCTCGGCTGCCCCCGTCGCCGACCTGGAGGTGTGGCTGCGGGAAAACCGCGCCAGGCTCTCGGCCAAGGCTCCCACAGCAGCGGCGATCGACTACCTGCTCAAGCGCTGGACAGCCTTCACCCGTTTCCTCGACGACGGACGGATCTGCCTGTCCAACAATGCCGCCGAACGCTCCATCCGTCCCATCGCGGTGGGACGCCGCAACTGGACCTTCGCCGGCTCGGATGCGGGCGGCCATCGCACCGCGGCCCTGTACACCCTGATCGAGACCGCCAAGCTCAACGGCATCGACCCGCAGGCTTGGCTCGCCGACGTGCTCGCGCGGCTACCCGACCATCCCGCCCGGCGCATCGACGACCTGCTCCCCTGGAACAGGACCCAGCTCCGCCCTCAGCAGATCGCCGCCTGACATCCCGCCGGGACCACGACCGCGGCCTTCACCGAAGGCGTACGTTGAAGCTCGCGAACTCTGTGAAGAAACCGGGAACATCGGCGGGACGTTAGCCCGTCTCGCCGAACTAAGCGTCGACCCAGCGCGCTATTCCAACCGTCTACACCTCATCCGAGCCACTGGCGTCGTCACAGGTACCTCCGATCCGAATCCGACAGAGAATATCGAGGTTGTGCTTGTAGCGCGCCAGGAAGCTAGGCAATTGGCTCTGTCCGGCGGAATCACCATTGCATGCCATGTTGGATTGCTGCTGCTAGCTCTCGCCGAACGGTGAGGCTACGCTCGCATATCGGACATGGATGGTCTGCATCATCCTTGGCGGCCAGAGCGTCAACGGACGTGCTACGGATTACATCGTTTAGGGAGAAAGAAGAGTATGTCCGACGGCAGCATTCAACCGACACGTTGGCGCACGGCGGATGAACTCGCTAGGGCTTGCGGATGCTCAGCAGAAGGAATCGAGGCTTTGGCACGAAGTAACCATTGGCCGCGGATGCATGGCCCGTCTGGCGCGAAGTTCCCTCTAGATATTGAAACAGTGTGCCGCGCGCTCGCTGGGAATCCCTGTACTGTTCGCGGAAGCATTCCACTTCTGTAAAAGGACTTTTAAGACATCGAATCGGAAAGGCATAGGACTGCGAAGCTGGGCTAGCCGAGCGCAAATAATGGATAGGATGCTTTCGCTGACAACAAACGTGTGCTGAGTATTGCATTAACGAAAGTCTGTTATATTGCGAGTCTATGTATAATGAGTTTATTTCATAAAAGCAAATCTTTCCGCAGGCATGTCGAGCTTATTCGGAGGAGTGTTTTATTTGATAAGAGATTCTATAGAAAAAGCTACGGTATAGGTCCGTACACGAGCGCGGAAAAGCATTTCTATGATATTGGCTGGAAAACAGGTTTCCGACCCTCGCCATACTTTGATACTCAATTCTATCTCAGGACCTATCAAGATGTCCAAGAGATCGGGATCAATCCGCTGATCCACTACCTCCTGGATGGTGGCTCTGAGCTGCGGCGTCCGACGGACGATTTCGATCCGCGGGCGTTCTACGCCGCTCACCCGACCCTCGATCTCACCGCCAAGACCCCAGCCGAACATTGCGTCGCGCTCTATGGGAGCTACCGCTGGCGTCGTCGGGCGGAGGCGCCACCGGCGACATCAGCGGCTGCAGAGGCGACGTTCAAGTCGGTTTTCGATGCCGACTTCTACAGAAGCCACCATCCCGATGTCGTCGACGCGAACATCGATCCGCTTCAGCACTTCATCCATTTCGGGCAATTCGAGTATCGGGATCCGTCTTCCGCGTTCGAGTCCTTCTACTATCGTCGGACGTTCGCCGCGCTGGAAAGCCGCGGACGGAGTCTGATCGACACGTACCATGCGCAGGTTCAGCAGATCGTCCCGCAGACGGCAAGCGCCGAGTCGATCGCGGTCGACCTGCGGGACCGCGCCACCGACACGACAGGGCCTGCGCTGCGCCTCTGCGTTCACGCGCACTGCTTCTATCCGGAGTTGATCAAGGAACTCATCCCGGGCTTCCACAACCTGCCGCCCGACGCCAGGATCGTCATCACCGCCGTCTCCGCGGCCGATGCGCAGTTCATCGCGCGCGCGATGCACCGCCATGCCGTGAGGCAGCCCACCGAGGTCCGCGTCGTGCCGAATCGCGGTCGGGACATCGGTCCCTTCCTGGTGGGATGCCAAGATGTCTGGCGCGCCTGCGACGTCGTCCTGCATCTGCACACCAAGGTCAGCACCCACGTTTCCTGGGGCGAGGAGTGGCGCCACTACCTCTTCGACCAGACCCTGGGATCGAAGGCGCTGGTGGACTGGGTCCTGGAGCGCTTCGCGGCGGACCCGTCGCTGGGCTGCCTGTACCCCCGCAATTTCCACCGCATACGGGAATACGTGAACGTCGAGCAGAACAGCGCGGCGATCGACGCCTTCCTCGCCGTCCTCGGACTCCCGGCCGCTGCCGGAGCCCAACCGGACTACCCGGCCGGATCGATGGCCTGGTACCGCACCGCGGGCCTGGCGACGCTCGCGGACGCTCTGACGACCCTCGACCGGTTCGAAGCCGAGGCGGATCAGGTCGACCTGACCTTCGCGCATGCCCTGGAACGCATCATGCCGCTGGTGGTGCGCGCTTCCGGCTACGCGGTCCGCAACTACGTCACCGAACGCCGCGACCGCCTGATCCCGGTCTCAGGCCTTCCCGACCGGGAGAGCAGCCGCTGCCCGCCCGCGACGCTCTGGCCCCGGGACACGCCGCGGATCGCGCGGCGGCCGCCGCTTCCGGTGGCGCCGGTCAGCCGACTCTACAACCCGGACGCCCTCGACGTGCACTGGATCGTGCCGTCCTTCGCCCAGGGCGGGGCCGGGGGCCACATGACGATCTTCCGTCTAGTCGAGTGGCTCGAACGCTTCGGGCACCACCAGACCATCTGGTTTCAGAACGCCGCGCATTTCGACAACCAGGCGCAGGCGAAGCGCCTGCTCCAGACTTGGTACCGGCCCATCGGATCGCGGGTCCATGTCCGCTTCCTGCCGGACGACGTGCGCCAGATCTCGGCCGACGTGCTCATCGCCACGGATTGCTGGAGCGCCTATCCGGCCGCCCAGGTGCAGAACGTCAAGGAACGCTTCTACCTGATACAAGACTTCGAGCCCTCTTTCCATGCGGCTGGGGATCTGAACCTGATCGCCGAGGCCACCTACGGTTTCGGGTTCGCCCATCTCTGCGCCGGAACCTGGCTGCTGGACCGCATGCGAGCCCGCGGCGTCTGGGCGCGGGCCTGGGAGCTCTGTGCCGATCACACGGTCTATTCCGAGGGGGCGCCGCGGCCGGCCGTGGCCGCCCGGCCCATCCGGATCGCCTTCTACGCGCGGGAGCATACGCCGCGCCGGGCCGTCGCCCTCGGCTTCGCCGCGTTCGAAGCGTTGTCCGAGCGCGGATTCCCGTTCGAGGTCGCGCTGTTCGGCCAGGCGGACCTCGTGCTTCAGTATGCGTTTCCCCACGTCCAACACGGCATCCTGACGCCGAAGGAACTCGCTGCGCTCTACCGCTCCTGCGACCTCGGCGTGGTCTTCTCGACGACGAACTACTCGCTGATCCCGCTGGAGATGATGGCCTGCGGCCTGCCCGTCATCGAGATCGACACCGAGAGCACCCGGGCGATCTTCAAGAACGACGAGGTCACCTTCGCAGGCCCGATGCCCTACGTGATCGCCGACGCGATCGAGCGCCTCGCCTCGGATCCGGATCGCCAGGCCCTGCAACGGGCCCGCGGTCTCGCCTTCACGCAGGCGACGTCCTGGGAGCGGAGCGCCCGCGCGCTGGAGGCCGCCCTCTTCGAGCGGCTCGGCGAGACGGGGTTCACACCGGTCTCCGTCGCAACGCTTCCCGCGCCCGCCTCATTGAAAGGCACCCGTGCCACGGTCTTCATCCCGACCTACGATGCCGGGCCGGCCTTCGACAGCGTCCTCGACGCCCTCTCCGAACAGGTCTGCGACTTTCCCTACGACGTGCTCGTCGTCGACAGCGGCTCGACGGACGGCACCGCCGAGCGCGTGCGGGCGCGCGGCGGCAAGTTCCGGGTCGAGACGATCGACAAGGCCGCGTTCCAGCACGGTCGGACGCGCAATTTCGGAATCGCCCGATCGGAGGGCGATTACGTCGCGCTGCTGACCCAGGATGCCTGTCCGAAGGACGCGCGGTGGCTGTCGGCCTTGATCGGCGGCTTCGCGCGGGGACCGCGCGTCGCGGGCGTGATCGGCCGGCACGAGGCCTATCCGGACCACGATCCCTTCACCCGGCGCGATCTGCAGGAGATGTTCGACCGCCTCGCCCTCCTGCCCGATATGATCGATCGCGAAACCGGCCTGCCGAGCTTTTTCTACCCGGGCGGCCAGAGCTGGGCGATGACCCTGCAGTTCTACTCGGACAATAATTCGGCGATGTCCCGGGAAGCCTGGAAGATCCTGCCTTATCCGGACGTCGAGTGGGGCGAGGACCAGATCTGGGCGGCGGAGGCCCTGAGGCTTGGCTTTCAGAAGGCCTATGTCGACGAGGCAGTGGTCTACCACTCCCACGCCTTCGACATGGCCCAGCAGCGCGCCGTCTCGGCGGTCGAGGGACGCTTCTGGGCGGAGCACTTCGGCATCGATCTGCATCCGGACACGGAAGGAGCGATCCGTGGCATGGATGCGCGCGACCGGGCCTTCGCCGAAGAACAGGGCATTCCCGAGCGTGTCCTGCAGCTGCGTCTCGACCAGAACCGCGCAACCGTCAAAGGTCGATCAGTTTGAAAGAGAGCTTCATGCGCTTGATTAACAGTCTTTAATGCGCACTCGCCTTTTCATAGAACTTTGTAATCCATTCGCATACTCAAACAGACCCAAGCCTTACTTTAATTTGGCCGAAGCGCTTCCTTGATGGCGCGAATGCGCGATGACATCATCTTCGCCAGTTGCGCCTTGCTAGGTATGGAACGGCGATAGAAAAGCTGCTGTTCGATAAGGCCTCTGACGCGGGGAACACGGTCGCGGGCGGCGGCACGAAACTGCTGCACGGCGCTCTCATGGATCGGCTCAGCCCATGTCTGACCGGCAGCGAAATTGTACTGATGGGCCTCGACGCCGACCATCTTATAATCCACCGGAAAGCTGTTGTATCTATTCAGAAAATCGATATTTCCCGAGTAGTTCGTCGCAATCACCTTTCGGCCAAGGCAAATAGCCTCCGCCATTCCCATGCCGTATCCTTCCGAACGATGAAGCGATACATAGCAGTCACAGCGAGCGATAAGTGACAGCATCGTCGCACGCTCAAAGTAATCTTCGATAAATACGACCCGTTCATCGATACTTTTTAGCTCCGCGACCAGCCGTGGGTCGACGGACGAGTTCGTCGGATTATTCGACTTGACGACGAGACCAACGGACGTGTCGGTCAGCGGAAAAGCAGCCTTAAAGGCTCTCACGACGGCGAAAGGATTCTTGCGATGTATCGATGAGTTGTAATCGAATGAGAACAGGAAGTAGTATTTTTCTTTCGAAAGACCAAATCGATCCCTCTTGAAATGTCCCCGACAGCTGACATCGACGTAGGGCGGCATGATTAGAATTTTGTTTTTGAAAACTTTTGCGACGGCATCATGCACAAACTTCGATGGAGCCCAGACTTCGTCGTAAAGGTTCAAGGCCTCGATTTTTTCGGACGGTATATCTGAAAGCTCCCAGTACAGCTTCAGAATGTTATAAGACTTGATCTCGGATCCACCATTGACATAGTCGATGGCATGGTCGATGTGATCCAGACCGAGTTCGAAGACGTTGATCTTGTGTCGACGATAGGTATCGTATTTCTCAGGTTGAAACTTCGCCTCGTATCTGTCCACCGCGCCATGGCTGTAGGGATAGATCGAGTATCGGGAGGACGACCGACGGAAACACGCGACTGTACCTCGGGTCGCAGTTCCCAGCCCAAGCTTCGATTCGACGTAGCCGATGAACCGAACGTCATTCTTCGACAGAAGCGGATGTTTGCGGTCGAATATTTTCTCGACCTCCTTCAGATAAACGTTTTTGTTCAACTTTGTGACGGCATCTGCGACGGACGAATGGGTCGCAAAAAATTCCGCAGCCGTTCGGCTTCCGGTCACCAACCGATTTTCAGACCATCCGAACCGAATGAAATGATGAGCCGGGCGCATCCCGCCAAGACCCACGTCAGGATTTAAAGCCGAGTACTCTTCGAAATTGATATCTCTATTCAGGATTTCCAGTAATCTTTTAACGCGCCAGGTCAAATAGATCCGGTTTAGCATCGCAATCATGGGAAACATTGCTACCAGCTGATTTTCCAGCACTCTGCCAGAACGAACCGGCCTTGCGCTAAAATCACGTCCATGAGGCAGTCCTTTAGAGCACCTGGACCGGTCGATACAAATTCACTGGTCCGGCGGCTCGGATTTCGATGCCCGCGTTCGAATTCCGGACTCCTGGCCTTGAGGCCCCCTCCATGCCCGTCGTTCGGCCGCGATTCGGCTCCCGTCCGCCATCCGCTGAGGCTGGTTCAAGATGCTGGGTCCCAGCGCTGCGATGTCTGTCCGCCATCACCCCAGATCGCCGTCCCTCGCACGATCGAACGCCTGCGATCCCGCGACGGGCTCTCCGCTAACCGTGGGAATATGGCTGCGCGCCGTCACCCGTCCCTCGGAATTGTCTCACACCGCCGCGCACGATTTACCAGGCCGGCCCGTTTGCCGAGTCCCGAACGATCACTCCCACGTGCCGCCGGAGGGACGCTCATCGCGATGGGCCCTCCGCGGCACGGCCTGAACGGTATCCCTGATCGGCCGTGTCGCGATCCACAGCGTGGCGCTGTGTCCGTAGTCGAATGAGGGCGACGAGGCGTGAGCCACCGTCGTCCGTCTCAGCGTCCGTAGATATCCTCGACGCGGATGATGTCGTCCTCGCCGGTGTAGGAGCCGACCTGGACCTCGATCAGTTCCAGGGGGATCTTGCCCGGGTTGGTCAGGCGGTGCATCGAGCCGATCGGCAGGTAGATCGCCTCGTTCTCGTGCACCAGCACCACCGAGTCGTTCAGTGTCACCTCCGCCAGCCGATCGGCAGGTAGATCGCCTCGTTCTCGTGCACCAGCACCACCGAGTCGTTCAGTGTCACCTCCGCCGTGCCCTTGACGACGACCCAGTGCTCGGCTCGGTGGAAGTGCTTCTGCAAGGACAGCCGTCCGCCCGGCGTTACCATGATCCGCTTGACCTGGAAGCGCTCGCCCAGGTCGATCCGCTGGTACCAGCCCCAGGGCCGGTACATCCGCCGATGGGCGTCCGCCTCCGGGTGGCCCTGCGCGCGCAGGCGCGTCACCAGGTCCTTGACCTCGCCCGAGCGCGCCTTCGAGGTCACCAGCACGGCGTCGGGGGTGGTGACCACCACGACTTCGTCGAGCCCCACCACCGTCGTCAGGTGCTCGCCCTCGCTGTGGATCAGGCTGCCATGGGTGTCGATGGTCTCGACCCGGCCCCGGACGGCGTTGCCGACCCGGCCCCGGACGGCGTTGCC
>NZ_LMRM01000045.1:0-222522 GCF_001426045.1 Methylobacterium sp. Leaf94 | reverse complement strand
GTGCTGCACCTGCTGGCCGAGCGGGGGGCGCTGGATGCGGGCCGGGTCCGGGTGCGCACGCTGACGCTGCCGGACACCTACCAGGACCACAACGCGCCGGACGCCATGTACGCCGAGGCCGGCCTCGACGCCGCCGGCATCCTCCAGACCGTCAAGAACGCCCTGCCCGAGCGGAAGGCGCGTGGCGCCAAGCTCGTCAGCGTCGTCCAGAAGTAGCGTCGTCCCGCACCCCGCGGAGCCCTCGGCTCCGCGGGGTCGAACGAAGGCCTACTTGATCACCGCGCAGGCGATGCGGGCGCCGGCCCCGCCGATGGGCTGGGTGGTGTGATCGTCCTCGTTGGCGTGGATGATCAGGGCCGAGCCGTCGCCGTCCTTGAGGGCACCCTCGCCGGTCAGCGGCGTCTCGCTCGACACCTCCGCGTTCACCGATCCGTCGGCATTGGCGAAGACGTTCGGCAGGTCGCCCTCGTCCGGACCCTCGGGATTGAGCAGGCCGTGCTTGCTCTGGTCGTGGTTCACGTGAGCCTTCGACTTCTCGAACTTCGCGGTGTCCGAGCAATCGCCCACGGCATGGAAGTGGATGCCGTGCCAGCCGGGGGGCAGGCCGCCGGGCTGGATCGTCACGCGCATGACCAGGGAGCTGGCGCCGTCGCGGATCATGATCTTGCCGATGGGCTCGCCCTTCCCGTTCTGGATCGGGCTCTCGAAGGTCTGCGGGGCCGCAGGGGGCGCTGCCTCCGCGGGCGCCGCCGGGGCGGCGGGCTGCGCGAGGGCCGCCTGGGCGGCGAAGGCCGTGCTGGCCGCGAGGGCAAGGACCGACGGAAGTCGTCTCATGAAATGGCTCTCCTCTCCATGCCGGGTACGCCGGTGGAGCGTCAACGAAGATGGTCGCGGGGGGCTCCACGGCAATGCCGGGATGCCCGACCTTTCCCATGCCTGGAGCGGCGAGGCCAGATGCCGGGCCCTCGCGGACAGCTGTGTCCTGCGGCACCCAGGTGGTTGCCGTACGTGGACGAACTCTTAAGGTTTCGCTAAGTTTCCCGTGACGGGGCCAATGTCGGCGTCCGATCCGCCAAGTCTCCGCCGGTGGACGGTCCGCAGATCTTGGCGCGGCATGAACATCGATTGCAGCGTAAGACTCCTTGGGAGATTCCCATGACGTTCGCAGCCCCCCGCCGCCTCGGGTTCCTCGCTCTGATGCTGGGATTTCTGCCCGTCCTGGCGCATGCGCAGACGCCACCGTCCTCCGCTTCCGGGCGGACCTGGACCGACCCGCCGCCCCGGGGGACCGACGAGGCCAAGGCTCCGTTGGCCAAGGTTCCGCTGGCCAAGGCTCCGCTGGCCAAATCCTCGCAGACCAAGGCTCCGGTCACCAAGCCCGAGGCGCCCGAGCAGGCGGCCGCGGCGCCTGCCGAGGCGCGGCGCCCGACGCACGCGGCGGTCCGGACGCCGAAAAGCGCGCGTGGGAATACCCAAGCACGCGTGCGGGTCGCGCGCCCGGCGGCATCCCCGTCGCGTCGTCCTGCCGTCCGGACGGTGGCGCGCGCCCAAGACCGCCAGGACCCCGCCGTCCGCCGCGTCACGACGCGCCCGCCGGTGATGCGCTACAGCTACGGCGTCGTCCCGGAATCGACTGGCCCGTTCGGGTACGAGGACGACCGGGCCCGACGGATCCGCCAGGCCCAGGAGGCCGGGTACCTCGTGGTGCGGTCCCGCAGCGTCGAGTTCCCCGACGGCCGGCGCCTGCGCACCTATCGCCCCTACGAGGAGGAGGGCGACGACTAGGATGCGACCGGTTCCGCATAGGAAAACCCCGCCGGGGGGACCGACGGGGTTGGGGTGAGCGCGCGATGGGACGTCTGCGGATCAGCGCAGGCGGCCGGGCCGGGCCGGCTCGAACACGATGCGGCGATGGAACGCGCACCAGCTCTTGCCGTCCGGCGCCGGGGCGCCGCAGCAGACGGCGCGGTCGTTGGGCTCGCCGATGATGAATTTGCACACGAAGGCACCGGACTGCGCGAACGGCACCCGCAACTCGGCGGAGGGTTCGGCGATGGCATCGGCCTCGCCGACCTGTGACATGCGGACAAGCTGGTTCATGGATCGAATGACTCGCGGACTGGCTTTCGCGGGCGGGGCCCTGCGGCGTGTGACGGATCGGGAGCGTATCGCCTTCGGGAGGGCCTCTCCCCTGCATGGACACAGCGGGCGACCCGCGGACATGAATGGGAAGAATCGCGGACCTTGCGCAGGTCGGAAGCGCGGCCAGACCGGACGCGACAGCGTCATGATGCTTTTATATCTGGGGTTTGCCCCTCGGCAAACAAGTGCTGACGCATGTGTGTGTTGCAGCGCACAGGTTTCGGGCCGCTTTCTTGAGCCGCTGCGGGCCGGGCCGGCAGCCGTTACGAACCAAGAATGGGTTTCATCCCGGCCGCTGCCAGGAGGCCACCGGCTGTCATCGTCCTGAGACGGAACCGTCATAGAGCCCGGGACGCGCGGGGATCCTGCCGGGATCGACCCGCAGCGGCGATCGCCCAGCCGGGAGACCCGAATCATGGCCGATGCGATCGCCCCCGGACTCCGCCCGGTGCCGCAGGCGGAACCGGGCCGCCGCCCGGGCCCGAACCTCGACGGCCGCATCCCCGTCTCGGGCCTCCTGGCCTTCGCCCTCGTCCTCCTCGGCGGCCTCGCCTATGCTGGCTACAGCCTGATCCACGACATGAACGCGGTCGGCGAGACGCCGCTTGCGCTGGGGGCCTTCGCCCTCCTCGCCCTGGCCCTCCTGATCGCCCTGGCCTTCGAGTTCGTGAACGGCTTCCACGACACCGCCAACGCGGTGGCGACGGTGATCTACACCCACGCACTGCCGCCGGTGGTGGCGGTGATCTGGTCTGGCGCCTTCAACTTCCTCGGCGTCATGCTGTCCTCCGGCGCGGTCGCCTACGCCATCGTCACCCTGCTGCCGGTGGAGCTTATCCTGCAGGTCGGCTCGTCCGCCGGCTACGCGATGATCTTCGCGTTGCTGATCGCCGCGATTCTGTGGAACCTCGGCACCTGGGCGCTTGGCCTGCCGAACTCCTCCTCCCACGCCCTGATCGGTTCGGTGATCGGCGTCGGCCTCGCCAACCAGCTGATGGCGCCCGAGGGCCAGGGCACCTCCGGGGTCGAGTGGGGACAGGCCGTGACGGTGCTGGAGGGGCTGCTGTTCTCACCCGTCCTCGGCTTCGTCCTGGCGGCCCTGCTGCTCGTGGCCATGAAGGCGGTGGTCCGGCGCCGGGACCTCTACGAGGCCCCCGCGGGCGAGGCCCCGCCCCCGCTCTGGATCCGCGGCCTCCTCATCCTCACCTGCACCCTGGTGTCGTTCTTCCACGGCGGCAACGACGGCCAGAAGGGCATGGGCCTGATCATGCTGATCCTGATCGGCGCGGCCCCCACCGCCTACGCCCTCAACCGCACCATGTCGGACGACATGACGCCGGTCTTCGTGCAGCAGTCGCGGGACGCCCGCACGGTGTTCGCCGCCCGGGCCGCGGGTGCGGCCCGTCCCGATGCGGCGGCCGCCCGGGCGCAGGTCAGCGAGGCCCTGCGGACGAAGGCGCTGAACACCCCCGCCGTCTATGCGGCGCTGGCCGCCCTCTCGGACGACATCGCCGCCTCGGTGCAGCGCCACGGCGCGATCCGCCAGGTGCCGGCCGCCGCCACCCCGAACCTGCGCAACGACATGTACCTCGCCGCCGACGCGGTGCGGCTGCTGCCGGCCGCCGGCGCCGGCTTCCCGGAGGCCGAGGGCAAGGTACTCAAGGCCTACGAGGGCCTGCTCAACGACGGCACCCGCTACATCCCCACCTGGGTGAAGGTCTGCGTCGCCCTGGCGCTCGGCCTCGGCACCCTGGTCGGCTGGAAGCGCATCGTCGTCACGGTGGGCGAGCGCATCGGCAAGACCCACCTCACCTACGCCCAGGGCGCCTCGGCCGAGATGGTGGCCGCCGGCACCATCGGGCTGGCCGAGCTCTACGGATTGCCCGTCTCCACCACCCACATCCTGTCGAGCGGCGTCGCCGGCACCATGGCGGCCAACGGCTCGGGTCTGCAGGTCGCCACCGTGCGCAACATGGCGCTTGCCTGGGTGCTGACCCTGCCGGCCGCCATCACCCTGGCGGGCGGGCTGTTCGTCATCCTGCGGCACGTGTTCTGACGACGAGGGCGCATCGCGTCCCACCCCCCTGTTCCCAGGGGTCGATCCAGCCCGACGCGGCCCCCCGTGGACAGGGTGATCGCAGGGGAGGACGCGCCGCCATTCCGGGGCGCCGCAGGCGAGCCCGGACCCGAAGGGGCAGCGGCGTGCGATCCAGGGGCGCCGCCCGTCGATGGTCCTGCACCACCTGTGTGTCTGGATCCCGAGCGGCGCGGCCCCGGGATGACGGGGGGTGCAAGCGGGTTTCCGGCACGACGAACCCCCGCCGGGACAATCGCCGACGGAGCCCCCGGGAGCGATGACGGACCCCAACGGCCTCCGGGTCGGCGGGCCTATGGAGGCGGCCCCCCGCTTTCTTGAGGTCGCGCGGCGCTGCGTGTAGGTCGGGGACAGGCTCGACCCGGTTCGGACGGCCGCCAGGGACCCCATGCGCGTCTTCCTCACCGGCACGGCCGGCTTCATCGGCGACCCGTTCGCACGGCGCCTCCGCGACGCGGATCACGCGGTCGCGGGCTTGGCTGGCCTCCGCGACGATGACGACGTCGCCCTGGCGCGGGCGCGCCGCGCCGGCCGCGTCGGCGCACCCGGCGCGATCGCGGCGCTGCGGAGGCCTGTGGGGCGTCACCGTCTGTTCGCCTCCACCGGCCTGTTCGCCTCCACCGGCCCGGCCCAGGGTGGCCCAGCGCCCGGCCGGTCCCGCGAGACCGCCTCCGTCGTGAGGCCGCGGACCCGCGCCGCCGCCACTGGCGGGGCCTGAATGCCCCCACCCGCCCCTCCGCATCCGCTCCGGCCGGCTGCGCCGCGATGCCTTCACAACCCACGAGCCCGATGACCCCCAGACCCCTCCTACCGCGGCACCGCCCCCGCTCCGGTCCGGCCCGCAGCCTGCCGGGGCGCCGGCCATGATGGCCCTGCGCTCCACCGCCCTGGCGGCGGCCGGACTCCTCGCCTTCCTGCTGTTCTGGGAGGCGATGCCGCGCCTCGGCCTGATCAACCCGGCCTTCCTGCCGCCGCCGAGCACGATCCCGGCCGCCTTCCTCAACGAGGTGCGCCTCGGCGTCTGGGGTGAGGCGGTGCTGTCGAGCTTGAGCCACTACGTGACCGGCCTCGCCGTCGGCGCGGGGGCGGGTATCGCCCTCGGCCTCCTCAGCGGCATGTTCCGCTGGTTCGAAGCCGCCACCGCCTGGATCGTGCGCCTGCTGCGTCCGATTCCCGGCCTGGCCTGGGTGCCGTTCGCCATCATCTGGTTCGGCGTCCAGCCGGAGGCCGCCGTCTTCATCATCGCCATCGGCGTGTTCTGGATCGTCTTCTTCGCGACGCAGGGGGCGGTGCGCGGCGTCGACCGCGACCTCGTCGAGGTGGCGCAGGCCTTCGGCTTCGGCTCGCCCTGGTCCCGGCTCACCAAGATCCTGCTCCCGGCCGCGACACCGGGCATCCTCGTCGGCCTGCGCACGGCGCTGGGCCAGGCCTGGATGGCGGTGGTGGCCGCCGAGATCTTCGGCGTGCCCGGCGTCGGCGCCCGGATGATGCAGGCTTCCAGCCTGCTCTCCACCGACATCGTCGTCGTCTACATGCTCACCATGGCCGCCCTCTACGGCCTGTTCGACACGGCCTTCGTCGCCCTCCAGGGGTGGCTCCTACGGTGGCGCGCCTGAGATGCCCGAATCGATCACGCCTGAACCGATCATTTCCATCGCGGGCCTGAGCCTCGCCTACGCGCGCGCCGGCACCCGGACCGTCATCCTGGAGGACCTCGACCTCGACGTGGCCCGCGGCGAGTTCCTCGTCATCGTCGGCGAATCCGGGGTCGGCAAGTCCACCGTCCTGCGCGTGCTGATCGGCCTGGCCAAGCCGAGCTCGGGCACCGTGCGCCTCCGCGCCCGCCCCGACTGCCGCACGCCGATGGCCCTGGTCTTCCAGGATGCGCGGCTGCTGCCCTGGCGGCGGGTCGTCGCCAACGTCGCCTTCGGGCTCGAGGGCAGCGGCCTGTCCAAGGCCGAGCGCCTGGCCAAGGCGCAGGCGATGCTCGACCTCGTGGGCCTCGGCGACCTCGGCCAGCGCTGGCCGCACCAGCTCTCCGGCGGCCAGCGCCAGCGCGTCGCCATCGCCCGGGCGCTGGCCGTCGACCCGGACGTGCTCCTCATGGACGAGCCGTTCTCGGCGCTCGACAGCTTCACCCGCGAGGGCCTTCAGGACGAATTGCAGCGCATCCAGGCGGCGACGGGCAAGACCATCCTGTTCGTGACCCACGACATCGACGAGGCCGTGACCCTTGCCGACCGGGTCGTCGTGCTCGCCGGCAGCCCCGGCCGGCTGGCGGCCGAGATGCCTGTGACGGTGCCCCGGCCCCGCCGCCGCCGCGACGCCGCCCTGCAGGAGGCCGCCCGGCAATTGCGGATGGAGCTGTCGAACCGCTCGGCGGAGCTCTGAGGCGAAGGGTTACGGCAAGGAGCCTGGAAAGAAGCCCCGGGGCAGGGTGCGAAAAGGGTCGCGGGCCCGGCCGTTGCCATCGCTCGCCCGGCGCTCTACCCCCCCCCCCTGGGAGACACCCGTTCGCTTCGAGGACCAAGCCGATGCGCCGCCGCACCCGCTCGCTGATCGGCACGATCGTGATGCTGGCCTTCATCATCATCTACGCGCCGCTGGCCATGGCGCTGGCCGACAGCCGGATCTCCGAGACCCCGGCGGCCGTGCAGGCGGTGCTCTACGCCCTGCTGGGCATCGCCTGGATCTTCCCGCTGATGCCGCTCATCAGCTGGATGGGCAAGAACGACGCCGGGGATCGGGGCTGAGGGTGCCGGAACCGGGGAGAACCTCCGGACCGGCAAGAAAACGGCGGCCGGCGTCGGGTTTTCGCCGCACTCGGGCGCCAGACACGCGCCGTGTCATTCGTTAAAAGGCCGTCGTCCCGCTCAATGCCACGCCTGTGCACGCCCTCGCTTCTGCTCGGCCTCGCGATCCTGTCGGCCCTCCCCCTCCTGGCGGTGCGTCCCGCGCAAGCGCAGGGGGCGCCCCGCTCGGTCTCCGACTGCGAGCGCCTGAAGAACGACCTCGCCTACAACCAGTGCCTCGCCCTGTTCGGCCCGGCCGCCAGGAACGTCGCCGGCGGCGTCTCCGCCGGCGCCGCCTCGGCCGAGGTTGCCAACGCGCTGGCGGCGATCCCCCAGAGCATCGCCGCGAGCGCCGCGGCGACGGGGGCGGCGATCGCCTCCATCGGCCATCGCACGCGGCGCGGCCGCCATGCCCGCCACGGCCGCCAGAGCGTCAGCTTCGCCATTGCGGGCGGCGAGAGCCGCGCCTCTCGCCGACACCGCCGCCGGCGCTGAGGGCTTCAGGCGACGTTGAGCCGGCGGCCCCGGTTCCAGGCCAGGAACGGCACCCCCGAGAGCAGGGCCGAGAGCGCGGCCTCCGTCTGGTGGTGCCCGTTCACCGAGACCCGCGGCAGCGCGTGCAGGTGATCCGCATGGGCGGCGAAGAGGTGGCCCGGCCGGGTCGTGACCGCCGTGGCGAAGCCGAGGTCCCGGGCGAGGGTGAAATCGCGCGGGCCGGCTGAGGTCGGATCGCCCACCGGGTAGGACAGGTGCGTGACCGGGCGGCCGAGTTCGGCCGCGATCCGCGCCCGCCCCTCCGCGATCTCCCGGCGTGCGACGGCCTCGCCGTGCTTGGCCAGCATCGGGTGGCTGATCGTGTGGGCGCCGAAGGTGACGAGGGGGTCGCGGGCGAGATCCCGCAGCTCGGACCAGGACAGGCAGAGCCCGCCGGCCATGCGCCCCGGCGCCAGGCCGGCCTCGGCGCAGAGGGCGGCGATACCCGCAAGGAGCCGCGCCTCCGGGCCCGACCGCAGCCGCCGATAGACGGCCGCGAAGGCGGCGGATTTCTCGTGGGCGTCGCGGGCCGGCAGGTCGAGGCCCGCCTCCGGCACCCGGACCCGATCCAGGCGGCGGATCGCCTCTTCCAGTTCGAGCCACCACAGGCGCCCCTGTCCGCTCGCGAAGTCGCTGGTGACGAACAGCGTCCAGGGCGCCCCGTGCCGCCGCAGGATCGGGGCCGCGTGTTCGGCATTGTCGCGATAGCCGTCGTCGAAGGTGAGGACGACGAAGGGGCGCCCGCCCGCGGCGAGGCGCTCCGGCAGGGCGTCGAGGCCAAGGATCTCGAAGCCGCGCCGGCGCACCAGCGCCAGGGTCCGGTCGAGGAAATCCGGGGTGATGGCCAGGAGCCCGTTGGGGTCGTAGGGCCCCGGACGCCCGGGGCGGACGTGGTGGAAGGTCAGGATCAGCCCGCGCCCGCGCGCCACCGGCCCGAGCCAAAGGTCCGCCCGGCTCGCCGCGATGGCCCGGAAGCCGGCGGCGAACAGGCGGTGGCGTCGGCTCAAGGGGGGCGCCGGGGCGGCAGGGGGCTGCGTCGCGGACGTCTGGGTCGCGGGGGTCTCAGGAGCGGACATGGTGAATCCGTTTCGGCCTCGCCCCAGGGGACCACGCCAACCGGCAAGGTTTCGTTACCCACGCGCGCAGACAGCGGGAGCGTGGCGCCCCGGCGTCACCGCCGGGTTAAGGGCTGCGGGGCCAGGGTCGGCCCAGACGTCCGGCGGATCCCGATCCGCCGGTCACCCAGGATGATGGCAAGGATGATGGCATGGCCGTTCTCGCCCATGAACTGACCGGAGCCGGAGCGATGCGCGCACGGATGCGGCCCCGCCTCGCCGCGGAGGTCTTCCACGATCTGGCCGCCGCCGAGGCCCTGTGGCGCGCCCTGGAGGCCGATCCGGCCGTGCTGGCCACGCCCTACCAGCGCTTCGACTGGGTCGCGGCCTTCGCCCGGACCGCGCCGGGCGCGGACCTGCGGATCGTGGTCCTGCGCGATGCGGCCGGGCGTCCCCGCATGCTCCTCCCCCTCGTGGTCGCCCGCGAGGGCGGGGCGACCGTGGCCCGGGTCGTGGGCGCGAAGCACGCCAACTACCACATGCCGCTCTTCGCCTCGCGCGAGGCGGCGGCGATGCCCCCGGAGGACCTCGCCGAGGCCCTGCACCGGTTCGGCCGGGAGGCCGGGATCGACGTCTTCGCCCTCTCGCACCAGCCCCGCTTCTGGGACGGCGCGGCCAATCCCCTGCATCACCGGGCCGAGCCGGCCCCGAGCGACGGCTACGGGCTGATCCTCGGCCCCGATCCGGACGCGACGCTGAAGCGCGTCTTCAGCAGCGACGCCCGCAAGAAGCTCCGCGCCAAGGAGCGCAAGCTGGTGGAGGCCTTCGGGCCCGTGGCCTGCCGGCGCGCCGAGACCCCCGAGGAGACCGAGGCCTTTCTCGCCGCGTTCTACGCCCAGAAGGCCGCGCGCTTCGCTGCCATGGGTCTCGCCGACCCCTATGCCGATCCGGCGGTGCGCGACTTCCTCGCCCGGGCGGCCTCCCCGGCGGGCGGGTCGGTCCTTGAGGTGACGGCCCTCGTCGCCACCGAGACCGGCCGCATCTTCGCGGTCTTCGCCGGGGCGGTCGACGCCCAGCGCTACAGCGGCATGTTCACCGCCTTCGACGCCGACCCGGCCGTGAGCCGGTCGAGCCCCGGCGACATCCTGCTGCACCACCTCATCGGCGACCAGACGGTCCGGGGCCGCCGGACCTTCGACCTCGGCGTGGGCGAGGCCCGCTACAAGAGCAGCATCTGCGACGAGACCATCGAACTGGGCGAGGTCGCCCTGCCGGTGACCCTGCGCGGCCAGGCCTTCGCCCTCCGGACCGTCGCGGCCGCCCGCCTCAAGCGGCGCATCAAGCGCGACCCGCGCCTGATGGCCCTGGTGACGCACCTGCGCCGGCGCCGGGCGGCGGCGGAGTAGCGGGGTCCCGCCGGACGCGCGGCACCGCCCCTCGCGGATGCGGGGGGCGGTGCCGGCGGGACGGACGCCCGGGTGGGCCGGCTCAGGCGGCCGAGAGGCGCAGGGGCATCGCCTCGTCGGCGAAGGCGGGCGCCTCGGGGGCCAGGGCCGCGGCGGCGTGGTCCTGGGCCACCAGGATCTGGGCGGCGCCGGAGGCCTCGGCCAGGGCGTAGAGGTCGAGGAGGTCGGCATCCTCGGGGTCGCGGTCCGAGGCGACGATCGCCGTATCCATCAGGCTGCCCGCCACCGCCAAGATGTCGCGGGCGGTGCGGGCCTGCGGCGTGCCGAGGCGGCACACCACCCAGTCATAGGCCTGGGCCAGGGCGTCGAGGGTGATCGCCAGGGCCTGCGGCTCCTCGGCCAGGATGGCGGCGTCCACGAAGCCCCGCGGGATCGCATGCAGGCGCGAGCCGGGGATCGACTGGATCACGTCGAGGAAGGCGGCCTCGCCCGCCACCAGGTCGGTGAGGCCCACCTCGTCCGCACCGCAGGCGGGGCCGTTGAGATCGAGCACCACGACGCTCGCGCCGGCCGCGAGGCTGCTGCCGAGGCTGACGGCAAGGCCCGCCTCCAGCCGCCTGGCCGGCACGGCCTCGATCACCAGGACCGCGCGGCCCGCGCCGGACCGGGCCGGGCCCGCGCCGGTGCGCAGGCGGGCGATGAGCGGGTCGAGGGCGTAGGCGCCCGCGTCGGCGGGGGCCGGGACGGAGGTCCGGGCGGAGGTCGCGGCGGCCTCGGCCGCCTCGGTCCGTGCCGGGGCGAGGGTCGGCCGGGCAGGCGCCGCCTCGGCCGTCGGGGCCGCGCCTTCGGCCACCGGCGGGGCCGCCCCGGAGCCGCCGGCCTGCGCCGTGGCGGCGGCACCCGGCCGCGCGAGGGCGAGGGAGGCTTCGGGGAAGGCGAAGGGCTGGCGGCCATAGGCGGGGCGCTCGGCCTCCCCCTCGGAGTCCGCCTCGTGCCGCCGGCGGCGGCCCGGGCCGTCGGGGTCGCCGAGGAGGTGGTGGGCGATCACGCCGCCCATGGAGAACAGCAGGCCGAGCACCGCCGCCAGGAGGACGATCGGCAGCTTCTTGGGGAAGGACGGCGTCTCCGGCGTGATGGCGCGCGAGACCACGCGGGCATCGGCCGGGGCCGCGCTCTCGGCGTCGCGGGCCGAGGCCTCGCGGTAGCGGGCGAGGTAGGATTCGAGCTGCTCGCGCTGGGCCTTGGCCTCGCGCTCCAGGGCCCGCAGCTGGACCTCGCTGGAATTGCCCTTCGAGACCACGTCGCGCTGGGCGTCGACGGCGGCGTTCAGGCTCTCGACCCGGGCCTCGGCGATGCGGGCATCGTTCTCCAGGGTGCGGACCACGCGCTCGGCCGTGGCCTTGATCTGGGCGTCGAGGTCGGAGATCTGCGCGGTCAGTTCCTTGATGCGCGGGTGGGCGGACAGGAGGGTCCGGGATTCCAGGGCGAGCTGGTTGCGCAGGGTGATACGCTGCTCGACGGTGCGCCGGATGATCTCGTTGTTGGCGACATCCGGGATCTCGAAGGCGCGGCCGTCCTTGATCATCTCCTTGATCAGCTTGGCGCGGCCGGCGAGGTCGGCCTTGGCGGTGCGGGCCTGGGAGAGCTGGGTCGAGAGCTCGCCGAGCTGCTGGGCGCCGAGGGGCTGGCCGCCGGCCCCCCCGGTGGCGATCAGGCCATGGCTCGCGCGATAGGTCTCGACCTTGGCCTCGGCCTCGGCCACGCGGGTGCGCAGGGTCTCGATGTTGCCGCCGAGCCAGGTCGAGGCGTAGCGGGCGGTGTCGGTCTTGGCCGCGTCGAGGGAGGCGATGTAGAGTTCGGCGATGGTGTTGGCCGCCTGGGCCGCGAGGTGCGGGTCCTTCGAGCGGAACTCCACCGTGAGGATGCGCGACTTGCCGGCCGGGTAGACGGTCAGGCGGTCGAAGTAGGTCTCCAGCATCCGCTCCTCGGGCGGACGCTCCATCGGGTTCTTGGCCAGCCCGATCATCATCAGGGCGCGCTGGAGCGGGCCGAAGCCGGCGACGCCGGGGTCGAACTCCGCATTGCCGGCGAGCGACAGCCGGCGGATCGCCTCGCGGGCGAGATCGCGCGACATCACCACCTGCACCTGGCTCGCCACCGCCTGCTCGTCGATGGGCTGGGGCTGCTCGCCGCGCTCCTGGGCGGTGCGGGTGTAGGGCGTGTCGCGGCTCTCCAGCAGGATCTTCGCCTCGCCGGTGTAGCGCGGCGAGACCACCTGCACGAAGGCGATGGCGCCGATGGTGGCCAGGGCGGTCGGGATGACGATCCAGCGCCAGGACCGGCGCAGAACGCCTGCGAGCTGCGACAGCCCCAGGCCCTCGCTTCCGGCGGGGGACGCATCGCGCGTGGGCTCGAACAGCGAAGAGCGGGGCATGGCTCGATCTTTACGCAAGGCAAGGGCGTCGACCGCGGAGCGGCCGGCTTTCCACGACTAGACCGGTTTAAGGTTGACCGGACGTTAAGAACCGCGCGTTTCCTGCACCCCGAAGCGGGACGTCAGTGTTCGTTAACCATATCGGCTTAGGGCTGGGTTCGAATTCTCCTCACGACGGCAGTAGTGATGAACCGGCGATCACTCCTCTTAGCTCTCACGTCGAGCCTGGCGCTCGGCGGCTGCCTGCGCCCGGATTTCCGGACCGATCAGCTCGACGCGACGGGCACCGGCTCCATCGGTGCCCGCTACACCCTCTCCGCCGGGGACCGCCTCCGGGTCATCGTCTTCGGCCAGGACAACCTCTCGAACATCTACGCGGTCGACGGGGCCGGCAACATCGCCATGCCCCTCATCGGTCTCGTGAAGGTCGGCGGCCAGCCCACCAGCCAGGCGGCGCGGACCATCGAGGCCAAGCTCTCGGCCGGATTCGTCCGCGAGCCCCACGTCACCGTGGAGGTGGACGCCTACCGGCCGTTCTACATCCTCGGCGAAGTCACGACCTCGGGTCAGTATCCCTACGTCAACGGCATGGCCGTGGAGACCGCGGTGGCGATCGCCGCCGGCTTCGGGCCCCGCGCCGCCCGCGACTACGCGGTTCTCACCCGCGAGGGCCGGGACGGCCTCGTCTCCGGCATCGTGCCGATGACTTACCCGGTGCGCCCCGGTGACACCATCGTGATCAAGGAGCGCTTCTTCTAGGAGCCCCTCGTCCCGGCCGCGGCCGGATGCGGACGATGCCCTCGCGGCGGTTAGGACTCGCCTAACTGAACCGAGAACTATTCCGCTCGTCCGGGCCTTCGCCCGACTCGGCGCGGGTCCCGCCTTAACGGTCCACGCACCGGTCGTGCGCCAAGGTCTCGCGACGGACGAGCGGCCCGGCCGCTCGCGCTACGGTGCGTGGAGCAGCTGTCGTGAACGCGTTCCCCCTCGGTTCGACCGGTGCCAGCGACCCGGGCGCGGCGCTCAGCGCCGCCTCGGGCGGCCTCCCCGCCCAGCGCATCCTGCACGTGTTCCGCGCGCCCGTGGGCGGCCTGTTCCGCCACGTGGTCGATCTCGCCCGCCTGCAGGCCTCGGCGGGCCATCAGGTCGGCATCGTCTGCGACGCCTCCACCGGCGGCGAGCGCGCCGCCCAGGCCCTGGCCGAGCTCGCGCCCAGCCTCGCCCTCGGCATCACCCGCCTGCCGATGCGGCGCAACCCGCATCCCTCCGACCTCGCGGCGCTCCGCACCATCGCCCGGCGCGCCGCGGCGGTGGGGGCCACCGTCCTGCACGGGCACGGGGCCAAGGGCGGCGTCTACGCCCGCCTGGCCGTGGTGCCCGGCCCCGCGCCGATCCGCGCCTACACGCCCCACGGGGGCAGCTACAATTACAAGCCCGGCACCCTGCGCCATCGGTTCTACATGGGCCTCGAGCGCCTGATGGGCCTGCGCACCGACGTGTTCCTGTTCGAGAGCGAGTACGTCGCCGGGCGGCACCGGGCCCATGCGGGGGACCCGCGCCGCATCACCCGCATCGTCCACAACGGGATCAGCGAGGCCGAATTCGCCCCGATCGTGCCCGCCGCGGACCGGGTCGACCTCGTCTATATCGGCGAGTTGCGCGACGCCAAGGGCGTGCCCTTCCTCCTCGACGCCCTCCTGCGCCTACGCGCCGCGGGCCGTCCCCTGCGGCTGCTGATGGTGGGCTCCGGCCCCGATTCCGCCATCCTGTCCGACCGCGTGGTGGCGATGGGCCTCGGCGAGGCGGTGTCCTTCGAGCCGCCGCAGGCGATCCGCCCGGTGCTGGCCCGGGGGCGGCTCATGGTGGTGCCCTCGCTCGCCGAATCCCTCCCCTACGTGGTGCTGGAGGCGGCCGCCGCCTGCCAGCCCCTCGTCGCCACCAATGTCGGGGGCATCCCGGAAATCTTCGGGGCCGCGGCCTCCGACCTGGTGCCGCCCCGCGACGGGCAGGCCCTGGCCCAGGCCATCGCGCGGGTCCTCGACGAGGATCCCGAGGCCTCCCGGCAGCGCTTCGAGACCCTGGCGGCCTCGGTTCGGGCCCGCTTCTCCATGACCCGCATGGGCTCCGACGTGCTCTCCGGCTACGCCGCGGCCCTGCGCGCCCGGATGCCCGGTGCGGGCCACGCCGTCGCGCCCACGGCTCCGTGACGCCCGCCCTTCCGTCCCCATCCGACCCGCAACCCCGCTCCCCGTTTCCAAGACGCGTGCCCGAGCCCGGAAGTCAGCCATGAGCGCCTTCGATGTCCGTGACCTGCTGGATGCCGCGGGCCGCTTCGGACCCCAGTCCGAGGGGGGGGCGGCCACGGCGCTGCCGCCCGCCGAGGCGCGGATGCGCCCGGCCGCCCCGAAGCTGCTGTCGCCGGTGGTGCTGGCCGGCTGCGTCCGGATCGCGGAGTTCGCCCTCGTGGCGATTCTCGGGATCGTGATCCAGCGCCTGCAGCTCGCCGGGATCGTGCCGCTGTCGCCCCGCTACCTCGCCGCCACCCTCGGCCTCGCCGCCCTGGCCGTCTGCCTGCTCCAGGCCGTGGGGGCCTACCGCATGGCGGCCTTCCGCACCCTGCGCGGCTCCGCGCTGCGGCTGGTGGGCGCCTGGTCGCTGGCCTTCCTCCTGGCGGCCACCGCCATGGTGTTCGCCAAGATCGCCGACCACTATTCCCGGGTCTGGATGGCCAGCGTCTTCGTCGCCGGCCTCGCCGCCCTCCTGACCGGCCGCCTCGCCCTGGCGCGGTTCATCACCGCCCGGAAGCAGCGCGGCCATTTCGACCGCCGCACCGCCATCGTCGGCGGCGGCCCCGTCGCCGAGGACCTGATCCGCGCCCTCGACGCGGAAGCGGAGTCCGGCGTGCGCATCGTCGGCGTGTTCGACGACCGCGGCGACATGCGCTCCGACACGGTGGTGGCCGGCTACCCGAAGCTCGGCACCGTGAGCGACCTCGTCGCCTATGCCCGCACCACGCGCCTCGACCTCATCATCTTCACGATCCCGATCGCCGCCGAGGACCGCATCCTGCAGATGCTGGCCAAGCTCTGGGTCCTGCCCATCGACATCCGGCTCTCGGCCCAGGCCTCGAAGCTGCGCCTGCGCCCGCGGGCCTATTCCTATCTCGGCGCGGTGCCGGTGCTCGACATCTTCGACAAGCCGATGGCCGACTGGGACATCGTCGCCAAGAGCATCTTCGACCGGGTGGTCGGCTGCGCGATGCTGGTGGTCCTGGCGCCCGTGATGCTGGCGGTCGCCCTAGCGGTGCGCCTCGGTTCGCCCGGGCCGGTGCTGTTCCGGCAGAAGCGCTACGGCTTCAACAACGAGCTGATCGAGGTCTACAAGTTCCGCTCGATGTACGTGAACCAGAGCGATGCCGGCGCGGCCCGGCTGGTCACGCGGGACGACCCGCGCGTGACCCCGGTGGGCCGGTTCATCCGCAAGACCTCGCTCGACGAACTGCCGCAGCTGTTCAACGTCATCAAGGGCGAGCTCTCCCTCGTCGGTCCCCGGCCGCACGCCCTCCAGGCCAAGGCCGCCAACACCCTCTACGACCAGGTGGTGGACGGCTACTTCGCCCGCCACAAGGTCAAGCCCGGCATCACCGGCTGGGCCCAGGTCAACGGCTGGCGCGGCGAGACCGACACCAGCGACAAGATCCAGAAGCGCGTCGAGCACGACCTGCACTACATCGAGAACTGGTCGATCCTGTTCGACGTGAAGATCATGCTGGCGACCCCGGTCTCGCTGTTCCGGACCCGGAACGCGTACTGAATCGACGGGCCCGCCGCCCCCGGAACGCGACAAGGGCCGCCCCCCGGGAGGGGGCGGCCCTTGTGCCGTTCGCGGGATCGAGGCGGCGAGGGCCTACGGCAGGGCGCCGGCCTTCTTCTTGGCCTCGGTCATCGTGTCCTCGCAGCCCTTCATGTCACCGGCCTTGTCCTGGGCACGCGCCTTCTTGATCAGGTCGCGGGCCTCGGAGATGCCACCGGCGCTGGCCGTGGTGGACGGGTCGGTCGGCTTTCCCTTGGGGGCGTGATCGAGGGCCTTGTCCGAGTGCGAGGAGGTCGGGCCGCCGGGCGGCTCCTTGCCCGTGACCTGCTCGGCGCCGGCGCTGTCGAGGCGGCGCTCGATCGTGGCGATCTGCTCCGAGCAGGACGATGCGACGGCGGGTCCGGCCGCGCCGAGCAGGATGAGGGCGGCGGGCAGGACGGTGGTGATCCGCATGGATGGGCTCTCCGGGTGGGTCGGCCGCCCCGCGGGCAGCCTTACTTCATCAGGGTCGCCAGAGAGACGCCTGCGGGCGACGAGAGTTCCTTCGCGTCGATGGTCCCCTCGGCATCCGGGTCTGCGGCTTTGAAGCGCGCCGCCACCACGGCGAGGTATTCCTTCTTGTCGAGGGTGCCGTCGCTGTCCGGATCGGCGGCCTTCAGCTCGGCGGGGGTCAGGAGGCCGTTCAGCTCCTTGGCGTCGAGGGTGCCGTCCTTGTCGGGGTCGAGCATGTCGAACTTCTTGGAGGCGGCGGCCTGCGCCTCGGCGAGGTCGATGGTGCCGTCCTTGTCCGGATCGAAGGCCGAGACGTCGGCCGCGAAGGCAGGAGCGGCGCCGAGCAGGACGGCGATGAGGGTGACGGCGGACAGGCGGGACGACATCTCTGAATACTCCGAAGATCATCGGGAAGAACTGTCAGGTACTTCCCCGAGAAGGACATGACCGGGGCGAGTCGGCCCGAGTCATGGCGAGTCGAGTCGACGACTCAACTTGCCATCTGGTAGAAGAATCGGGAGAATCCGGCAACCCCTGCGGGGATGTTTTGAACTCATGCCTGGTTCGAAGCGGCAAAATCGCTGGATCGTGAGGTCAGGGTGGGGTTTCAGGGGTGAGTTCGGACGGACCAAAAACGAACGGCGCAGCCGCGAGGCTGCGCCGTTCGTCTTGTCAGGCGGAAGATCTGCATTCGGGCCCGGCCTGGTCTTGCCGGGGCGCCGTGCGCAGGGACCGCGCGCTTCGGGGGAGGCCCCCGAAGCGACGCGTCGGTCTACCAGGTCACCCGGACGCCGCCATAGGCCGAGAGCGGCTGCACCAGGGTCGTGGTGCGCGGATCGTTGATCACGAAGTTGCCCGCGACCGCGCCGGTCTCGGCGAAGGTGCCGAAATTGGCGTAGCGGTTGTTGAACAGGTTGGTGACCAGGGCGAAGACCTGCACGTTCTGGGTGACCTGGATGCTCGTGTTTAGGTTGGCGGTGAAGTAGGGCGGCAGCTTGCGGTTGATGTTCGACTCGTCGCCCCGGTAGTAGGACGAGGAGAAGGCCGACAGGTTCATGCCGAAGGTCCAGATCGGGGTGATCAGGTAGTTGAACCCGGCCTTGAACTGGTGGTTCGGGATCAGCGGCACGTTGTTGCCGCGGCGCACGTTGATCAGGCCGTCATCCGCCAACGGGTTGTTGGGCGAGGACAGTTCGCCCTCGAACTGGAAGGTGGCGTCGATGAGCGCGTAGTTGCCGTAGAGGCTCAGGCGCTCGCCGACATACTCGCCCGAGACCTCGATGCCCTGGCGCTGGGTGGCGGGCACGTTCACGAAGTAGCCGCGGGCGGCGTTGCCCGGCACCGCGACCTGCAGGATGTCGTTGCGCAGGTCCGTGCGGAAGGCGCCGATCTTGTAGTTGAACAGGCCGTTCTCGTAGAAGTTCGGCACGGTGCCGCGGAAACCAACCTCGTAGGTCTGGCCGGTGACCTGCTTGAGCGGCGGATCGGCCACGAGCGAGTTCGGCAGCAGGCAGGGCCGGTCGGGATTGGCGCAGGCGAGCTCGAGGGGCGTCGGGGCGCGGTTCGACTCGGAGTAGCCGCCGTAGAGGTTCAGCCAGGGGAAGAACCGGTAGGTGGCGCCCACGACCGGGTTCACCTTGGTGAAGTAGTGCGTGCCCGTCACGTCCGGGGAGAAGCCGGTCTGGTCCTGGGTCGAGATCCGGGCGAAGTTGAGCCGGGCGCCGGCGGTGAGCGACAGGGCGTCGGTGACGTCGAAGGTGTCGAGGGCGTAGAGGCCCATGTAGAGGTTCGAGCCGGTGACGTTGCTGGGCGCGATGCCGAGGGCCGCCGCCGTGCGGATCGCCTCGGTGCCGAGGCCCGGGATGGTGCCGTAGTTCGGGTTCAGCGGATCGGTGGTGACGCTGAGATCCGGGTTGATCACGCCGAGCGTGCTCGAGGACTTGTAGGAGTAGTTGGCCGCATCGATGCTGCCGCCGACCACGAAGGTGTTGTTGTGGCCGAAGACCTGGTCGCGGTTGGTGGCCTGCAGCGTTCCGCCGTAGCCGACCGCCTCGGTGCGGATGGTGTCGAGGGTGCCGTAGGGGACGCCCGTGGTGAACGGGATGCGCTGGCCCTGGCGCCCGACGATCGTGAACTGGTCGCGAAAGGCCCGGTCGCTCAGGGCGCCGCGCTCGAAACCGTCATCCTCGAAGCAGAGGAAGCCGCGGTTGCTGGAGCGGGTGCTGCACTGCTCGAAATTGCCGTCGTTGCCGTCGATCACGAACTGGCTCAGGCGGCGCACGTAGGCGTTGCCCTGGAGGTCCCAGGTCGGCGAGACCACGACCTTGCCGGTGACCTGGATCTGGCCCTGCTCGGTGGAGATCGTCTGGGGCGAGGTGAAGATCGCCCGCTCGTTGACGTGGGTGAAGTCCACCGGCGTGGCGGCGGCGGCGCCGAAGAAGGTCTTGGCGCCCGAGGCGATGATGTGGAACTCGGAATCCAGGGTCTTGTGGCCGAGATCGGCGTAGACGCGGCCGATCTCCGAGGGCGACCGGAAGCGCCAGCCGCCGTCGCGCAGGCCCTCGCCGGCGAAGTAGAAGCTCCAGGGTCCGATGACCTCGCCGTATTGCAGGGAGCCGCTGATGCGCCCGTCGGAGCCGCCGCTGACGGTGACCTCCTTGCCCTGCCAGGTGAAGCCGTTCTTCATCTCGATGTTGACGGCGCCGCCCAGGGCGTTAAGGCCGAAGACGGGGTTGCCGGTGACGATGTCGATCCGGTTGATCGCCACCGAGGGGATCAGATCCCAGTTCACCACGTCGCCGAAGGCTTCGTTGATGCGCACACCGTTCTGGTAGACGGCGAGGCCCTGCGGGGCGCCCTGCAGCGGCGAGGCGTCGAAGCCCCGATAGGTCAGGGTCTGGCGGAAGCTGTTGCCCTGCCCGTCCGACAGGTTCACGCCCGGCGTCTTGCGCGCGAGGGTGAAGGTTGGGTCGAGGGTCGCCCGGTCCTGGGCGAAGTCGGCCGCCGTGACGGTCTCGACCGTGTTGGGGATCCTGTAGAGCGAGACGCCGCCGCCGCCGCCCGTGGCGCTCACCGGCGTGGTCGCCACCACGTCGAGTTCGCTCAGCGTCACCGCCTGCTGCCCACCCGCCGGCGCGACGCCCTGGGCGCAGACCGCGCCCGGGATCAGTGCCACCGACAGCAACAGGCTGCCGCGCAAGGTCCGCTTCATCATCCCCAGCCCCTCGGTCGTCTTGGTGTCCCTGCCCCTTGTCCGGGGCTTCGGTCACACCTTTGAGAGGATCCAGGATGAAGAACAATCGTGCGGCGGGCCGTTTCCGTGGATTTGCGGCGCCAAAGCTTGCTTGGCCGTCCGGCGTGGCGTCGCGGACACAATTTCGGGCCTGATTTCAAGGCCTTAAGGACGTTTCAGCAAGGCACCCGGGATAAACTGGCAATGGCGACCGCAAGGGCGCGGGCCGGGGCCGGCCCCCTGCCCTCAAAGGCGCGCCTGGATTCGCCGGGCGATCTCGCCGAGGCGCTGTTCCAGCAGGGTCGGGACCTCGCAGACATAGGTCAGGGACTGGCTGCGCTCCTGGAAGATGCGCCGGTCCCAGGTGAACTTGGTCTCCAGCTCGGAGGCGTCCTTGGGGATGTCGCGGGCGTCCTGGGCGCTCGGACCGTCCTTGGTGGCGCTGATCTGATCGGCCTCGTCGCGGATGCGCTCGGCCATGCGGCGCTGCCCCTGGGCGTAGCGGCCGATGCCCGAGATCACCTTGTTGCGCTCGCCGTTGATGACTTCAAACACGCCGGCGAAGACGCGGGTCAGGCGCTTGTCCTTCTCGGGGGCGACCTTGGCGGCGAAGGCGTCGAGGAGCGGGTCGACCTCGTCGAGGGCGGTGCGCCGCGAGGCGATCTTCTGGGCGAGCGCCGCCGCTTCGAAATCGTCGCCCCAGGCGCCGGCGGCCTCAAGGTCCGGCCCGGTCCAGACCGTACCGGGGCTGAGGGTCGAGACCTTGCGCTGGACGCAGGGCCAGTCGGGATCGCCCTTGGGCTGCGCCAGGGCCGTTCCGGCCCCGAGGGCGAGCGCGGCGAGGCTCATCAGGGTACGGGCGGATATCGTGCGAACGGTCATCAGGAATTGTCTCCGGCCGGGCCGCCGCGCCGGGCCATGATGCCACGGCCGGGATCGTAGGCCACGACGGCGAGGGTGAAGAAGGCGAGGGTGGTGCCCACGACCACCGCGCAGGCGACCGGCTCGAACTGCCCGTAGAGGGCGAAGCGCACGAGCTGCACGGCGTGGGAGAAGGGGTTTGCCTGACAGATCCAGTACAGGGTCTCGGAGGATTCGCGGATGCGCCAGAGCGGGTAGAGCGCCGAGGAGGCGAAGAACATCGGGAAGATCACGAAGTTCATCACGCTGGCGAAGTTCTCCAGCTGCTTGACCATGGAGGAGAGCAGCAGGCCGATGGCGCCGAGCATCAGTCCCGAGGCGATGAAGGCCGGCAGCGCCGCCACGTAGCCGATGGCCGGGATGTCGAGTTCCCAGAACCACGCGATGGCCAGGAAGGCGTAGGCCTGCACCACCGAGACGGTGACGCCGGCGATCAGCTTGGCCAGCAGCAGCAGCCAGCGCGGATAGGGGCTGGTGAGCAGCACCTTCATCGAGCCGACCTCGCGGTCGTAGACCATCGAGAGGGAGGATTGCATGCCGTTGAAGAGCTGGATCATCACGGCGAGGCCCGGCACCACGTAGACCTCGTAGAGCACGTAGGTCTGGTAGGGCGGCTCGATCGAGACGCCGAGCGTGTTGCGAAAGCCCGCCGCGAAGATGAACAGCCAGACCAGGGGGCGCACGAGCGCCGAGAAGAAGCGCTCCTTCTGGTTGAAGAAGCGCAGCAGCTCGCGCCGCACGATGCCGCCGAGGCAGATCAGGTAGCCGACCGCGTCGAGGCGCCCGAGATGGGGCACGGGCGCCTCGGCCTGTGCCGAGACGGCCGGATAGGGGGGCGTGCGCTCCATCGTGCTCATGCGGCCTGCCGGGCGGGTTCGGCGACGAGGCGGCGGAAGGCCGCCTCCAGGGTCTCTTCGCCTCGGGCGATGGAGCCGGCGGTGCCGCGCGCCACGATGCGGCCCTTGTGCAGCACCACCGCGTCGTCGCCCGCGTCGATCTCCTCGAAGATGTGGGTGGCCCAGAGCACCGACAATCCCTCCTCGCGCACCAGGGCGCGCACGATGGCGACGATGTCGGCGCGCGATTCGAGATCGAGGCCGACGGTGGGCTCGTCGAGGAGCAGCAGCCGGGGCTCGTGCACCAGGGAGCGGGCGATCTCGATGCGGCGGGACTGGCCGCCGGACAGGGTGCGGACCTTGTCGTCCCGCCTGTCGCGCAGCCCGACGCGGGCGAGCAGGCTCTCGATCCGCGCCTTGGCGGCCTTGCGGGTGATGCCGTGCAGGCTGGCGTGGTAGAGCAGGTTCTGCGCGACGGTGAGGTCGGTGTCGAGGGTGCGGGCCTGGAACACCACGCCGAGGCGGGCCAGCGCCCGGCTCGGCTCCCGGTCGAGGGCATGGCCCAGGATCGAGACCTGGCCGTCTTGGTTCGCGTAGAGCCGGGTGATCACCGAGAACAGGGTGGTCTTGCCCGCCCCGTTCGGCCCGAGCAGGGCGGTGAAGTGCCCGCGGGGCACGCTGAGGGAGACGTCGGACAGGGCCGCCCGCGTGCCGAAGCGGTGGCTGACATGGGCGACCTCGAGGGCGGGGCTTGCGCTCACGGCTTCAAGGCCCGCCGGGCGTCGCCGACCGCGTCGAGGCACTCGTCGAACTCGCCCTCCCCCAACTCGCGCTCGGCCACCCGCAGGGCCTTGTTGAGCTTGGGCTGGGCCGCCTCCGGGGCGGGCTTGGCGAGTTCGGCCTTGATCATCGCGATGCCCTCCACGCAGGCGGCCTTGTCGTCCGCGTGGGCGGCGACGCTCCCGAGGACGAGGACGAGGAGGACGGAGAAGGCAAGAACCGGGGGCGCGCGCATCAACAGGGGTCCTACTTCACGATGAACTTGCCGGTCATGCCCTTGGATTCGAGGCCATGGACCGACCAGGGATACTCCCCGGGCCGGATGGCCACGAACTCGATCGCGATCTCGCCCGGATCGTCGAATTCGAAGTGGTCCGGCGGTCCGCTGCCGTGGATCTCCAGGTGCTGGATGACGATCTGGTTGAACCAGATGTTGCGGAAGAACTCGGTGGCGTAGAACTTGTACTCCTGCCGGCCCTTGGCGACGATCCGCAGGCGGTAGGCCTTGCCGGATTCGAGCTCGATCTCCTTGTTCTCCACGACGAAGTCGTTGCCCTCCTCGTTGCCGAGGACGAGATCGGGCAGGTTCTGGCGCTTCTTCGTCAGGTCGAGGGCCCCGGCCGGACCGGTGGCGAGACACGCCGCCAGGGCGAGGGCGGCAAGCTGCATCGTTCGCGTCATTCGTTGTCCTCCCGTTGGCCGCCCGAGGGCGGTGCCGCCTTGGAGCGGTCGTCGTTTTCGATCTCACGGAGCTCTCCGCCCCCCTGTGGGGAGGCGTTGGAGGTGGGGCTGGGTGACCCTCAGGCCCCCGGGGCCAGCGGCACCACCCCCACTCCCAACCTCTCCCCACAAGGGGGAGAGGGACGCGTCCAGCTGCCGGAAACGCGGATGAGCCAATCCGGAAGCCTTCCTGAGGGGCGCGTGCCTAGTTCGGCGAGACCGCGACCCCCCAGGGCAGAAGCCCCACGGGGATGCTCTTCACCACCTTCTCGGCCGCCACGTCCACCACCGAGATGTCGTTCGAGGAGCCGTTGGTGGAGAACAGCAGCTTCTGGTCCGGCGTGAAGGCGAGCTGCCAGACGCGCTGGCCCACGGGCAGGTACTTCTCCACCGCGTAGGTCTTGGCGTCGATCACCGCGATGCGGTTGGCCGGGCCGAGCGCCACGAAAGCCTTGGTCCCGTCCTTGGTGATGCGGATGCCGACGGGCTGGATCGCCTCGTCGTTCACGCTCGGGATCTTGAAGGTGATCTTCTTGATCACCCGGCGGGCGGCGACGTCGATGACGCTGATGGTTCCGCCGACCTCGGCCGAGACCCAGAGATACTTCCCGTCCGCCGTGAACTCGGCGAAGCGCGGGCGGGCATCGACCAGCACGTTGTCGATCACCGCGAAGGTCGTGGTGTCGATGAAGTGCGCCATGTTGGTGGTCTCGGAGGTGTTCACCAGGATCTTGCCGTCCGGCGACAGGCCCATGCCCTCCGGCTCGACACCCACCGGCACCTCGGCCAGGACCTTGTTCTTCTCGACGTCGATGACGGTGACCTGGCTGTCGTCCTCGTTGGCGACGTAGAGCAGGTTGCCCTGGGGGCCGAGGATGAACTGCTCCGGATCGGGGCCGGAGCGCAGCGAGCGCACCACCTTGCCGGTGCTGGTGTCGAGCACGTCGATGCGGTCGTCGTCGCTGGCGCAGACGAAGAGTTCCTTGCCGTCCTTGCTGGTGGTGACGCCGCGCGGACGCCGGCCGACCTTCCAGGTGCCGGTCACCGCCATCGTCTCGGTGTCGATGACGCTGACGGAGTTGCCCTTCTCGTTGGTGACGTAGACCGTATAGGCCTGCGCCGGCGACACGCCGGCGAGCGACAGGCCCGCCAACGACGGGCCGGCCAGCAAGGCCAGGCCCAGTACCGTACCGGGCGCGCCTGCCCTGAAGCCGCGGCTCATGGGGTTCCTCCTCGGGGCCATCGCTGTGTCGTGCGCGATTGATCGGGCGTTACTATAGTGCAGCCCCGTCTCACGGGGAGCGCGGGACTGCAAGCGGGCACAGGACCGCGTTGCCGCAGGCGGTCGCGGATCGGCCGGGGTCTCCCGCGAACGTGAGGGCTCAATCCGCGAACTTGCAGGTGGTTTCCGGCAGGTCGATGCCGAGGGTGTCGAGCGGCGTGCGCTGGTGGGTGAAGCCCTGCTCGGGCGCCACCGAGACCAGGGCCTTAGGCTGCACCACGATGAGGGGCTGGCGCAGCTGGTGGTCCCAGGGGCGGTAGGTCAGGGAGACGCCCTTGTAGGCCGGCAGGCTGAAGGTCGGCTCGGCGAAATAGGGGGCCAGCACCGCCGGATCGGCGGTCTTCTTCTGAGTCGCCGCCTCGCCCACCGAGCGCACCGCCGCCCAGGCCTGGTAATCGAGGGGCCGCATCAGCCGGCCGCTCTGGCGCCGGAACCGGTTCTGGGCCTGGGCCGCCCCCCAGGTCTCCAGCATCGGGTGCCAGGTGGTGGCGATCAGCCCCTGCGTGCCGGCCACCGGGCGCGGGTCCACGGTGCGGAACGGAACGTAGTCGCCCCAGTCGCCGGCCTCGTCGGCCACCACGGCGAGGTCGTAGTCCACCCCCCGCGTGAAGACCATCGCCTCGGAGCGGGTCGGCGTGTCGCCCCGCGCCTTGGCGAGCGGCCCGAAGGTCCAGGGCTTCTCGGCGTTGATCTTGAGGGCGAACTTCCGGGCCGAGTTCTTGAACGCTTCGGCATAGAGCCGGTCGTTCTCCTGAGGCCCGACGATGAGGAACATCTTGCGCCAGCGCATCAGGGTGAAGAACTGCGCCAGGGCGTCGGTCTGCATCGCCCGGCTGGGGATGACGTGGAAGACGTTGCGCCGGCAATCGGCCCCGCGCAGGCGATCGTCGGGCGCCGCGATGTTGAAGACCGTGACGCCCTGCCCCTTGAGCGCGTCCGCGACGGCGAGCACCTCGTCCGCCGGCAGCGCCACGACGAGGTAGCGGATGCCCCGCCCCGCGAGATCGCGGGCCGCCGCCACGGCCTTCTGGCCGCCGTCGCGGCCCGAGCCGGGCTCCAGGGCGACCTCGTCCAGCCGGTAGGTCTGCTTGGTGAAGCGGCCGGTGTTGTTGTTGTCCTTCACCGCCATCCGGGCGCCGGCCACGCCCTCGTCCTCCGGCACGGCCTCCGCGTCGTAGGACGAAGGCGCCACCTCCGGCCGGTAGATGAGCCCGATCGCGGTCTCGCTCGGGACGATCGCGGGCGCGGCCACGGATCCCTGGGCCGCGGTTTCCTTGGCAACGGGTTCCTGGGCCCATGCGGCCGGGACGCCGGTGAAGCCGAGGCCGAAGAGGCCGAGGGCGAGCGGGGCGAGGAGGATGCGGGCAGGATTGTGCATGTGGCCGGCAGGCTAACAACATTGCGGACCCGCGCTCAATCGCGGATTGATAAGGGCTTTCTAAGGGCTTCGATCCGGCCCCTCGGGAAGGTGCGGGGTCGAGCCCCGGCCGCGTGCGACAAGGGGGCGCCCGTCCGTTTCGCGGCCGTTTCATACGGCGCCCTCAATCGCGCGGAACCGCAAATCGTGCGGAACGGATGGCGCGGGCGGGATCGCGGACCGTGCCGGCGCGTTTCCCGATCCCCGTCGCTTCCGGCGTCCTGCGGAGAGTTCTCCCCATGGTCCTGTCTTCCAGGGTCCAGTCTTCCATGATCCGGTCTTGCACGGATCGGTCTTCGGTGCCGTCCCCGGCCCGCTCCCGCCTGGGATGGGCCCTCGCCGTCCTGACGGCGGCCGGTGCCCTCGCCGCTCCGGCGCAGGCCGCTCCGGAGAAGGCCGCCATCTTCGGCGTCGAATTGTTCGATCCCGGCGTGGTCGGCGGCCGCAAGGCCCGGCCCGACGAGGTCCGGCGCCTCGGGCTGGTCACCGACGAGTTGCGCAAGGCGCTCGGGGACAGCGTCGAGCCGGTCGACGTGGCGCCCCAGGCCGCCGAGATCGCCAAGCAGGCGCCGCTCTACAAGTGCGACGGCTGCGCCGCCGCCATCGCCAAGACCCTCGGGGCCGACCTCGCGGTCAGCGGCTACGTCGAGAAGGGGTCCAACCAGATCTTCAACCTCACCGTCACCATCGCGGAATCGGCCACCGGCAAGGTCATCCGCGGCGGCCGCGTGGTGATCCGCGCCGACACCGACGACACCTGGGCCCATGCCATGCGCTGGGTGGTGAAGAATCGCATCCTGGCCGAGCCGCTCCCGAACCGGTCGTGATCGGGCAAGCTTTCGACGCCGGGGGGTTTCCCTTCCTCCGGTCCATGCGCTAGGCCCCGTTCAGGCCGGAAGCTCCCGCTCGAGGCCGAACCTGCCCCGGCCGCGCCGTCACGGGTGCGGCGCTTCCCGACCCGGGCGTCGTCGTTGGTCCATCCCGAGCAACCGAAACCCGCGCTGATGTCCTCGTCCCGCGCCTGCCCCCCCTTCGCTTCCGACGCGTCCGTGCCGCGCCTCCTCGTGAGCGTGCGGGACGCGGACGAGGCCGTCCTGGCCGCCCGCGCGGGCGCCGACCTCGTCGATGCCAAGGACCCCGACCGCGGGGCGCTCGGCGCCCTCCCGCCCGACCGCGTCCGCGCCATCGTGGCGCGGGTCGCGGGCGAAGCGCGCACCAGCGCGGTGGCGGGCGAGCCGGACCGGCCGGCCCTGCGCCCCTGCATCGACGCCATGGCGGCGACCGGCGTCGGCTTCGTGAAGGTGGCGGTGCGGGCCGCGTGGTCGGACGGCGATCTCGCCGAGGCCGCCGGCGCCGCGCCGGGCCGCCTGATCGCGGTGCTGTTCGCCGAGGCGGGCGGCGCCCTCGTCCTCGTGCCGCGCCTGGCGCGCGCCGGATTTGTCGGGGCCATGATCGACACCGCCGCCAAGGACGGCCGCCGCCTCACCGACCACCTGCCCCTGCCGGCCTTGGCGGCCTTCACCCGGACCTGCCGGGCGCACGGCCTGGTCTCGGGCCTCGCCGGCTCCCTGGCGCTCGCCGACATCGCCATCCTGGCCCCCCTCGGGGCGGGCTATCTCGGGTTTCGCGGCGGCCTCTGCGCGGCAAGCGACCGCAGGGGCGGTCTCGATCCCGCCCGGGTGGCGGAGGCGGTGCGCCTCCTGCGCGCCCAGTCCCGGCGGGACGCCGCCTGATGGGCGCGGGCACCGCCCCGACCGTGGTAAAGATCGGCGGCAGCCTCGTTGCCGATGCCCGCCGCCTGCGGGCGCAGCTCGTGCGCCTCGCCGACGGCGAACTCGGCCCCTGCCTCCTCGTGCCCGGGGGCGGCCCCTTCGCCGACGCGGTGCGGACGACGCAGAGCGCGCTGGGCTTTCCCGACGCCCTCGCCCATCGCCTCGCCCTCGACGCCATGGGTCACATGGCCGAGATTGTTTCGGAATTGGAGCCGCGTCTCGTCGTCGCCCGCGACCTCGCGGCCATCGCGGACGCCCTCGCGGCCGGGCGGGTCCCGGTCTGGGACCCCGTCGCCCTCAAGGCCGGGCATCCCGACATTCCGGAAACCTGGGAGGTCACCTCCGACAGCCTCGCGCTCTGGCTCGCCGGCGCCGTAGGGGCGCCGCTCTGCCTCCTGGTGAAGTCGGTCGACCGCCCCTTGCGCACCCGCTGGACCGACCTCGCCCGGGTGGGTCTGGTCGATGCGGCCTTCCCGGCCTTCGCCGAACGCTATCCCGGGCGCATCGAGATCCTCGGCCCCGGCACGGACCTGCGGAGGGCCGCCGCATGAGCACCCCGACGCCATCCGGACCGGTCCCGCCGGCGCAGGGCTCGCCCGAGCACCTCGTCTTCATCACCGGCCGCATGGCCAAGGCGCGCCTGGAGAAGGTCGCCGCCACGCTGCCGCCGGAGCGCTACGCCTGGAGCATCGCCGATGCGGGCGTGAAGGTCGCCGCCCTGATGACGGAGGAGATCATCCGCCGCCGGGTGACGATTCCCGAGGGCGCCACCCGCATCGTCCTGCCCGGGCGCTGCCGGGCCAATCCGGAGGCGCTGGCCGCGCATTTCGGCCTGCCGGTGGAGCGCGGCCCCGACGAGATCGTCGACCTGCCGGCCTATCTGGGACTCGCCGGGCGCCAGGTGGACCTGTCGCGTCACGACCTGCGCATCTTCTCCGAGATCGTCGACGCCTCGAAGATGACGCCCGAGCAGATCCTGGCCAAGGGCCTCGACCTCGCCCGGCGCGGGGCCGACGTGATCGACCTCGGCGGCCTGCCCGACACCGACTTCCCGCATCTCGAGGATTGCGTTCGGCTGCTGAAGGGCGCCGGACTGAAGGTGAGCGTCGATTCGTTCTCCCTCGACGAGCTGACGCGCGGGGCCCGGGCGGGAGCCGACTACCTGCTCAGCCTCAACGAGCAGACCCTGGATCTGGCCTTCGAGACCGACGCCGTGCCGGTGCTGGTGCCGGTGCGGCCCGACGACCTGCCCTCCCTCGACCGGGCCATCGAACGCATGGAGAAAGCCGGGCGGCCCTACATGGCCGACCCGATCCTGGAGCCGATCCATTTCGGCTTCGTCGAGTCGATCACCCGCTACCACGAGACCCGGCGGCGCTGGCCCGGCATCGAGATGATGATGGGCACCGGCAACCTCACCGAGCTGACCGAGGCCGACAGCCTCGGCGTCACCGCCCTGCTGGTGGGCATGTGTTCGGAGCTCGCCATCCGCAACGTGCTCATCGTCCAGGTCTCGAACCACACCCGCCGCACGGTGGAGGAGCACGACGCCGCCCGACGGGTGATGTTCGCGGCCCGTGCCGATTCGGCCCTGCCCAAGGGCTATGGCCGGAGCCTGCTGGCGCTCCACGACAAGCGGCCCTATGTGCAGACCCCGGACGAGATCGCGATGCAGGCGGCCGAGGTGAAGGACCCGAACTACCGCATCGCCGTGGCCGAGGACGGCATCCACGTGTTCAACCGCGACGTCCACGCGATCGGCACCGACGCGATGGCGTTCTTCCCCGACCTCCAGAGAACCGGCGACCTGGCGAGCGACGGCGCCCACGCCTTCTACCTCGGCGGAGAGCTGACCAAGGCCGAGACCGCCTGGCGGCTGGGCAAGCGCTACGTGCAGGACGAGGCCCTGGCCTGGGGCGCGGCCGCCGATGCCGAGGTGGAGGACACCACCGCCTTCAAGAAGGCCGGGCACACGAAGCATTCCGGGCCGTCCGCCGCCGAGACGGCCGCCCGCGACGCGACCCCGGTCGAGGCCGGCGCGGCCTCGCCGGAAACCACCGGGCCGGATCGGACGCCGGCCGCCGACGCGGTGTCGGAGACGCCCCCGGACGCGGACGCGCGCATCGTCTGCGGCAAGCTCGTGCCGGCGGACGAGGCCTGATCCCGTGCCGCTGATCCTCGAGACCGTGGTGACCACCACCGCCCGCGACGGCGCGCTGCACCTGGTGCCGTTCGGGCTGATCCAGGACGGGGCGGACTGGATCCTGGCCCCGTTCCGGCCCTCCCCCACCATCCTCAACCTCGCCGACACCCCGGTCTTCGCCGCCTCGAGCCCCAGCGACGTGCGGGTGATCGCCGGCGCCGTCACCGGCCGGCGCGACTGGGCGACCCTGCCCTGCGACCGGATCGCCGGGCGCCGCCTCGCCGAGAGCTTCGGCCATGCGGAGTTCGAGGTGGTGGCGATCGAGGACGACCCGGTGCGGCCGCGTTACCGGGGACGGATGGTCCATTCGGCCGCGCACATGCCGTTCTTCGGCTATAACCGGGCGCAGGCGGCGGTGCTGGAGGCGGCGATCCTCTCCACCCGCCTGCACATGCTGGAGCCCGACAAGATCCTGACCGAGATGCGCTACCACGCCATCGCGATCGCCAAGACCGCCGGGCCCGCCGAGCGCGAGGCCTGGGACTGGATCGAGGACAAGGTCGCTGCGGCCCTCGGCCGCGACGACCGCATCCTCGAGCGTTCCCCCCCAGCACCCTAGACTGTGCTTTCCCGAGGAGACGAGGACCCGATGAAGCTACTCACTCTGGCGACCGTGGCGGCCTTCGCCGTCGTGTCGTTCGGCGCCCAGGCGCACGGCCCGACCCGCAAGAAGGTCGAGGAGACCGTCGAGATCAACGCGGCTCCCGACAAGGTCTGGGCCGTGATCGGCAACTTCCAGGACATGAGCTGGCTGCCGCCGGTCGAGAAGACCGAGGGCAAGGGCGGCAACGAGGTCAAGGCGACCCGGACGCTGACGCTCAAGGGCGGCGCCACCGTCGACGAAGAGCTGTACAAGTACTCCGCCGAGAAGATGAGCTACTCGTACCGGATCACCAAGGTCGACGTGAAGACCCTGCCGGTGAACGACTACTCCTCCACCCTCAAGGTCGAGGATGCCGGCGGCGGCAAGTCCAAGGTCGTCTGGGACGGCGCCTTCTACCGCGGCTACATGAACAATGATCCGCCGCCCGAGCTCAACGACGAGGCCTCCCAGAAGGCCGTGCGCGGCCTCTATCGCACGGGCCTCGACGCCCTCAAGGCCAAGCTCGAAAAGAGCGGTTCTTGATCGCTCCACGTTCGAGAACGGGGACGGGCCGGCGCTTCGCCGGCCCTCTCCTCCCCGGCCTGCCACGCTTTGGCCCCACGTATCTCGGCCGCACACGTCTCGGCCTCCCGCTTCTCGGCCTGCTGCTGCTCGGCGCGCCGGCCTGGGCCGACGAGGCCCTCGTCACCGCGCAGGGCGCCAACACCCTTGCGATCGTCGATCTCGAAGCCGGCAGCGTGGCCGCCCAGATCCCCATCGACGGCGCGCCCGCCGGCATCGCTCTTTCGCCCGACCGGCGGACCGCCTACGTCACCCGCCCCGAGGGGCCGGGCCTCGCGGTGGTCGACCTCGCCACCCGCACGGTGACCCGCACCCTCGCGCTGCCCGGCGGGCCGCTGGGCATCGCGGTCAATCCGAAATCCGGCGCCGTCTACGTGGCCGACTGGTACGGCAGCCGCATCTTCGTGGTTTCGCCCGACGGCACGACGCTGGTGACCGAGATCCAGGTCGGCGCCTCCCCGTCCGGCCTCGCCGTGACTCCCGACGGCGCCACGCTGCTGGTCGCCAACCGCGAGGGCGATTCGGTCTCGGTGGTCGACGTCGCCACGGCCCGGGAAGTCCAGAAGATCCCGGTCGGCCAGCATCCGTTCGGCATCACCCTCGATGCCGAAGGCGCCCGCGCCTACACCGCCAACGTGACCTCGAACGACGTCTCGGTGATCGACGTGCCCGGCCGGCTCGAGATTGGACGGGTGACCACTGGCGAGCGGCCCTACGTGATCGCGCTGGCCGGCCCGCGCGGCTTCGTCACCGACCAGTATTCGGGCACCGTCACGGTGTTCAACCTGAAGACGCTGACCAACGTCGCCGCCATCGAGGTCGGCGACCACCCCGAGGGCATCGCCGCCTCCCGCGACGGCCGCACCCTCACGGTGGCGAACTGGGGCTCGAACACCCTGAGTCTGATCGACGCGACCACGCTCAAGGTGACGGGCGAGATCAAGGTCCCGGACGGGCCGCGCGCGTTCGGGGATTTCTTGCGGTGAGTATCGGAGGCGGGGTGCGCCGCGCGTGAGGGGCCGGATCGTGCGGAGAGAGGGTACGAGTCTGTCGCCCCGAAGCGGACATTCGTCGGCCACTCGGAGTGCTCGCACGCGGTACACCGCCTGCGCTCCCACCGGCTTCGGCGCGGACGTGCGGGGGGGGCGTCCACGATGCCCTGTCTTCATGTCAGCTCAGCTCTGCTGCAGATGAGGCGAGGGTGCATATCGACGTCTAGATTCGAGGTCGCTAGATTGCCGATCTCGAAATTCGTTCGGGTCGACATCCCGCCACTGCCTCACGGTTTCAGCAGCACGGGCGTGATGTGCGCGTCACGCCGCTGCGCCAAAGGAAGCGGCACGCGATTAGACGGTCTGAGACGGTGGCGCGGAGCCGCCCGTCGCCACATCCTGCGAGATGCTCATGCGTGCCGTTACCTACACCGAAGGCGCCCGGATCGATGCGCCGGACGCCCTCCTGGACACGACTTTCCCCGATCCTGTTCCAACCGGACGCGACCTCCTCGTGCGCGTGGAGGCGGTCTCGGTGAACCCGATCGACACGAAGGTGCGTCAGGGCGCCTACAAGCAAGGCTGCGAACCGAAGATCCTCGGCTGGGATGCGGCCGGGATCGTGGTCTCCGTCGGACCGGAGGCGCGCCTGTTCAAGCCCGGCGATGCGGTGTTCTATGCCGGAGCGCTCGACCGGCCGGGTAGCAACGCCGCGTTCCAATGCGTGGACGAGCGCCTCGTCGGTGCCAAGCCGGCCACCCTCGATTTTGCCGCCGCCGCGGCGCTGCCGCTCACGGCCCTGACCGCCTGGGAAATGCTGTTCGACCGGCTCGACGTCGCCAAGCCCGTGCCGGGTGCCGCACCGGCGATCCTAATCGTCGGCGGCGCCGGCGGTGTCGGCTCGATCGCGATTCAGCTCGCCCGGCAGCTCACGGATCTCACCGTGATCGCCACGGCGTCGCGCCCGGAGACGGCGCAATGGTGCCGGGACCTCGGGGCCCACGACGTGATCGACCATGCGAAGCCCCTCGCCGCCGAGGTCGCGGCGCTCGGTCTTCCCGGCGAGCCCGGGTTCGTATTCGCGACCACGCAGACCGGTGCGCATCTCCCGCAGATCATCGAGCTCCTCGCGCCGCAAGGACGCCTCGGCCCGATCGACGACCCCGAGACCCTGGACGTGATGCCGCTCAAGCCCAAGAGCCTGTCGCTGCATTGGGAGCTGATGTTCACCCGCTCGCTGTTCCAGACCGCCGACATGGAACGACAGCACGCGATCCTGACCGAGATCGCCCGCCTGATCGATGCGGGACGGCTGCACACGACGTTGAGCGAGACCTTCGGTCCGATCAACGCCTCCAACCTGGCACGCGCCCACGCGCTCATCGAGAGCGGGAAGGCGAGGGGCAAGGTCGTCCTCGCCGGGTTCAGCGACTAAGCCGGCAGGCGAAGCGTCCCGGCTCGGAACCGAGACGCTTCCTGCATCAGCCCAAGATGCCTCCGCGTCGTGGCCTGGGCTAACGCTATTTCGACGTCGGCTCTGATGCCGCAGCCACTCGAAAGCGGACCTGCGGAAACCACCCCACCCAAACGTAGCTCATCCTCCACCAAGCTGGCGCGAAGCGAAGCTTCCGGGGTGGCAAACGGATGGGACCGGGCATCAAGCTCCGACCGCGAGACCCTGCGACCCCCTGCCCCTCAGGCCGCCGCGGGCGGCTCCGGGGCGTCGGGCTCCTCGGGCGAGTTGAGGATGTCCTCCAGCTCGTCCACCAGCATGTCGATCTGGTCCGGCGTCGCCAGCACCCGCACGGTCTGGCCGGTTTCGGTGGCGAGAGCGAGCTCGATGCCGCCGCTGGAGCGGGTGGCGAGGATGCGGGCGAGTTTCTGCGGCGTGCTCATGCGCGGGGTCTCTCCAGGGGATCAGGACGGATCGGCGGCCAGCAGCGCCACGGCGACGGCGGGGCCGCAGGTGGAGGCCCAGTCGGCCCCGGCCTCGGCGAGGCGGCCGGCGATCAGGTCGGTGAAGGCGACGACCGGCCGTCCGAGGCGCGCGGCCAGGCGTTCGGCGAGGAAGCGGCCGGCGCCGCACGCCACCACGGGCGCCGCGTCCGGCAGGGGCCGCTGCGAGAGCACCAGGGCCGCCGCATCGTGCAGCAGCCGGAGCTGACGTTCTGCGAAATGGGCCGCCAGGGCGCGCCACTCGGCGGCGCTGCCCTCGTCGCGGTCGCGGCCGACGATACGGGCGAGGCGGGTCTCGCTCTCGGGAATCGACTTGCCCTTGAGGTCGACGCTGTGCTGCTGGTCGGCGCCCTCCGGCAGGTCGCCGAGGATGCGATGGATGTCGGCGGCCGTGGCGAAGGTCTCGGCCATCAGACCGGTGCGCCGGCCCCGGAACGGGGCGTGGTCGGCCAGCGCCACGAGATGCGAGCGCACGACCCCGGTATAGACGAGTTCCCCCGTCTCCAGGCGCTCGGCGTCGCTGTAGCCGGCCGCCACCGGAACCCCGGCGGCGATCGGGATCAAGTCGGCCGTGGTGGAGCCGATATCGACGAGGAGCCCGTCGGCGACGTGGCGGCCGATCAGGGCGGCGGTGGCGTGCCAGTTCGCCGAGGCGATGTCGGCGGCGTGCGCCGCGGCGGCTTCGGGGGCGAGGAGGCCGGACCGGCCGGCATAGATCCGCACCCGGCCGGTGAGGGTCGCCTCGGCCCAGGCGGAAATCTGCCGCACGCCGTCGGTGCGGCCGGCGAAGCAGTCGGTGAGTTCCCCCGTCATGGTGACGACGTGATCGGCCGTGTCCCGCGCCCAGTCGGGCAACTGCGCCAGGGTCTCGTCGAGGGCGGGAAGCCCGCGCCAGAGGCGGCAGGGCGCCTGCACCACGGCCGCGACGCGGCCGTCGCGGACCAGGGCCGCCTTGACATGGACCCCGCCGAGATCCCAGCCGATCACCGGCGTGTCAGGGGATGGAGTCTGTGGGGTCACGGGCGGGCCTGAACACGGGAGAAAGCCGGATGGCGGACGAATTCGAGATCATTCCGGTGCTCGACCTGCGCCACGGAACGGTGGTGCGGGCGCGGGCCGGAGACCGTGCTTCCTATGCCCCGATCGTGACGCCCTTGGCAAAGGGGTCGGCGCCGGCGGACGTCGCCCGCGGGCTCTTGGCGGCGGTGCCGGCCCGCATCCTCTACGTGGCCGACCTCGACGCGATCGTCGACCGCGCGGCCCCCGACCGGGCGAGCCTCGCCGCGATCGCGGCCGCCTGCCCCGGCATCACCCTCTGGGTCGATGCGGGATTTTCCGGGCCGGCCGGGGTCGAGGCCTTCCTGGCGACCGGTCTCGGCCGGCCGGTGATCGGCAGCGAGAGCCAGGCCGACGAAGGGCTCGTGCGCGCCCTGGGGGAGCGTGCCGTGTTCTCGCTCGATACGCGGGAGGGCGAGCGCCTCGGGCCGTCCAGCCTGCACGACACGCCGGCTCACTGGCCGCGCGACGTCATCGTGATGACCCTCGGGCGGATCGGCGTCGGGGCGGGGCCGGACCTCGACCGTCTGGCGGCGGTGGCGGCGTCGAGCCCGGCGACGCGCCTCTACGCGGCGGGCGGTGTGCGGGGCCCGGCGGATGTGGAGGTCCTGCGCCGCCGCGGCGTGGCCGGCGCCCTCGTGGCCTCCGCCATCCATGACGGGACGCTGCGCGGCTGAGGGCGCGCCCAAAAAAGAGGGGCGGCCCGAAGGCCGCCCCGTCTCATGTTCATCGTCCGAGGAAGATGGAAGCCAGTCGCTGGAGCAGGCCCCGCGGTGCGGGCGGAGGCGCGCTCTGCCCAGGACTGCCCCCGATCTAAGCGTTCGACGCGAAGGGGTGCGACGCGGAGTTGCGCTGCTCGGTGACGACGGCAGCGGTGGGCTCGCCCTTGACGGCGCGCTCGATGGAGAGCTTCACGGCGTCGTAGTTGTACTTCTGGATCTTGGCGTCGTCGGCCGCTTCCCAGTGAATGAACACGCCGACCAGGATGAACAGGTCGTCGGCCTCATCGGCGGGAATCGTGCCCTCGGCCACGCAATCCTGAACGGCCTTGGCGACACCGTGCTGGGCAGGGCCGAACATCTGGACGGCCTGACGGGCGTCGTTGATGGTGACCTTGTTGAACATCAGGGTGTTGGGCTTGCAGGGCAGGTTCGGCGCGATGACCGCGAGCAGGCTGGTGAAGCCGTGCTTGTTGTTCACGAGGCCGTTGCAGAAAGCGGCCTCGGCCGGCGAACCGCGCGGTCCGATGATCAGATCGATGTGGGCGACTTCGTTGCCATCGCCGACGAGGGCTTCGCCGACCAGAACCTTGTTGATCTTCGCCATGTGGGGTTTCTCCCAAAGTCTTGAAAAGACGTGGCCGCTCCCGAGCTCAGGGGGCGGCCGGCAGCTATCCTTGTTCACGGCGTCCAGTCCATCGAGGGACCGGACCGGTTAGCCCGGATCGCGGCGCGGACCCTACTCTGGGGTCCGGCCGGGAACAACCCTGCGCAGCCCGGTCGGCTTGGCAATTTATTCATCGGTGGACGGAACCTTCCCGAGAGGCCGTGAAATCCCGGTCGATCGGCCGGATTCAGGCTTCGGCCCGGAGGAGGCGGTCGAGGAACAGCGTCGCCACCGTGAAGTCCGCGCTGGTGCCCGGGTTGAGTCGGGCCGCCTTCCAGGCGCGGTCCCGGTCGAGGAGGGCGTCCACGGGGGCCGCGGCGAGATCGAGGGCGAGCAGCGCCTCGGCCTCGGCCCGCAGGGCCTCCGCCCGGTCGGGGCCGTGCTTGCGCGCCACGTGGCTGTCGGGCACCCGGGCGAGATAGGCGAGATACAGGGCGGTGGTGCACCAGGGAGGGGCGAGACCCCGCGCCCGGGCCGCGGCCAGGGCCGGCAGGCCGATGGCGAACAGATCGGCGAAGCCCGTCACGTAGGCCCGCGCGATGGCGTCGCGCGGGGCGGCCTCCGCCATGGCGGCCCGAAGCGAGGCGGGGCCTTGTGGATCGGGACCCTGCGAATCGGTGACGTCGTAGCGCTCGGCCCGGCCGAGGCCGCCCGGATTGGCCCGGCGGATCGCCGCGAAGACGTCGCGGGCATCGGCGGCGTCGAAGTCGTCGAGCACGGTGGCGAGGGCGGCCCGCAGCGGAGGGGCGCTCTCCGCCGCCCGGGCGAGGGGCGCGCAGAGGAGCAGGATGCCGAGATTGGTGTTCTGGCCGACGCGGTCCATCGTCGCCTCGACGGCCCGGAGCACCCGCCGGCCGACCGGCGCGCCCGCCTCGGCCAGGGCCGGAGCCGAGACCTCGGCGCTCGTCACGAAATCCGCCACCGCCATGCGGTGGCCGTCGGCGAAGGCGTGGACGTTGCCGGGCTTCAGGGCGTCGAGCTCGTCGAGGCAGCTCGCGCGGTAGGCGGCGGCGACGGTCCCGGGTGCCATCATCCGAGGGCCGAGACGAGGCGGGGCGGACGGGCGGCCCGCACGGCGTTGAGGAAGCCGCGGGCGACGGCGAGGGCGATGTCGACCTCGGTGACCTGCTGCAGCCCGGACCAGGCCGGCATCGAGTTCACCTCCAGCACGAGGTAGCCCCCCTGCCCGTCCTCGACGAGGTCGATGCCGGAATAGTCGACGCCGACCGCCGCGGCGGCGCGCTCGGCGAGCTCGGCCGCGGCGGGCGGCATCGCCCAGGCCAGGGGCCGGCCCCCGCGATGGACGTTGGTGATCCAGCCGTCGCCCTCGCGGATCATGCCCGCGATGGCGCGGCCCTCGCAGACGAAGACCCGGTAGTCGCGCCACAGCCCGTCGGTGCGGGCGATGTAGCGCTGCAGGTAGTAGACCCGGGACACCGCCTCCTCGTCTGGCAGGTCCTCGGGGTGCTCGATCAGCTGGAGGCCCTCGCCCTGCGAGCCGAAGAGCGGCTTCAGCACCAGGGGACGGCCGGGGCGGGCCTCCCGGGCCACGACCGCGGCGGCGGCGTCCCGCTTCGAGAGCACGTAGGTCTCCGGGGTCGGCAGGCCGGCCCGGTCGATGAGCAGGCTCGTCATCGCCTTGTCGACCGAGCGCTCGATCGCGCTCGGGGAATTCCACACGGTCGTGCCGCTGGCCACCAGGGCGTGCAGCACGCCCAGGCGCATGGTGGTCGCCTCGAAGGTGCCCCCCGCGATGGTGCGCAGGAGGACGCCGTCCGGCAGGGTCTCGAAGCCGGGCACCCGCAGGGGCTCGGGGCCCCCCGTCACCACTGCGACGTCGGCCATGGAGAACAGCACCGGCGCGGCGCCGAGCTGTTCGAGGGCGGCCCTCAGGCGTGCCTTGTGCCAGTTGCCGTTATCGGCCGCGAGCCCGATCCGCATGCTTTCTCACCACCTCAACGTCGGTTCCCTCTCCCCCCTGCGGGAGAAGGTGGCCCGCGTCAGCGGGTCGGATGAGGGGAGCGCCATATCCGGATACGTCGCCCCCTCTCCCGCCTGCTCCGCAGGTACCCTCCCCCGCAGAGGGGGAGGGTTCTTGCACGTCCGCTCAGCGGAACGACGCCTCGACCAGCTCCGGCATCAGCTTGCCACCGCGAAAACTCTTGCCGGTGGTGACCGAGGTGACGATGACCTCGGCCGGGCTGAAGAGGGCGCCGTCGATCTTGTAGAAGTCGCCGTTCACCCGGGAGAAGATGTCGGCGAAGGGCGCGCCGTGGTCGGCGGAGTTCGACGAGGGGATCTGCTCGGCGAGCTGCCGGGCGTCGGCCTCATCGGCCTCGACGAAGAGCTGCACCCGGCCGCCGTAGATGATGGCGTCGTTGGTGCGGCCCATGGCCTGGATGAAGTCCGGGTGCGGCGGCGAGAGCGGCGCGGAACCGATGCCGTCCACGATCGTGTGCAGGTCGAAGCCGACCGTGTGGGCCTTGTGCAGGGCCACCTCGAGGACGCGGGCGACGACCTGGGTCGAGCCGGCCAGGCTCTGGGTCGGGGCGTAGATGAAGGTGAGCTGCTCGGGGCTGAGGCCGGTGGCCTCGGCCACCTTGGCGATGACGGAGGCCGGCGGGCCGCCGGCGGCTTCCAGCACCAGGGCGGTCCGCTGCGCGGTGTCCTTGTAGCCGAGCTCGCCGTAGAGGTCCTCCACCGCCGCGACGGCGCGGCCGGGGCCGGAGCCGAGGGCGAAGAAGCCCGAATCCCCGGTCTCGTCGGCCAGCGACCAGCCGGCATACTGGCTGCCGAGGCAGGCGATGACCGGATCGGCGGCGTGCACGATCACCGAGTAGGGCCAGGACGCGATCGGGCCGGACGGCGCGATCGAGACGGTGCCGAGGCCGCCGAGACAGATCTCGGCAATGCGGCGGCCGGCCTCGATGGAGCCGCGCACGGTGGCGCCGGCATCGATCATGCGGGCGCCGTTCTCGGTGGTCACGGACAGGCGCAGGGCCTCGGCATCGGCGACCAGCCGCTCCACCAGGGGAGCGGTCAGAGCGTTGACGCTCGGAAACGGGAATTTCGCGCCGCTCGGGCTCGTGGTCATGGGTGTCCCTCCGTCAGGGCGAGCTGGATCCGCAATTCGGCGGCCCGGCCTCGCAACATCGCTCTCGTGGCGGCCGAGTCCGGCCCTGTGGCGAACAGGGTGCACAGGGGCGCGTGGCGCGCCACCGTGGTGCCGGGTCTTGGGCGGTCGCGCACGAAATCCGGCCAGGTGATCGGCGGTATCGGCGCGTAGCCGCTGGCCGCGTAGCAGATTTCGGACGCCGCCGCATCCACCGGTGCGGGTTCGGGATCGCCGAGGCGGCCGAGGCTCGCGGCGATATGCAGGCCGAGCAGGGGTGTCGCGCGCCGGTCGAGCACGTCGAGGGTCGCACCCGGGCGGGGATTGATCTCGGTCAGCCACCAGGCCTCGCCGTCGACCAGGCAGTCGGCGCTGGCGAGGCCGGCGAGGCCGGTCGCCGCCGCGAGGCGGGTCACGCCCGCGACGATGTCCGCCTGCAGACGTGGCTCGAGGATCGGTGGTTCGTGGCGGCCCCGTTCCAGAGCGCCGGCATAGCGGAAGGGGTGCAGGGGCGACGGGGCGCACCATTGCTCGGTCACGCCCACGACTCGGACGGCGCCGCCGGCAGCCAGGACCGAGATTGCGACGGCGCGGCCCGGCACCCGGGCCTGAAAGTAGGCGCCGGGCGGCGCCGCACCGGCGGTCGCCCGGCGGATGTGGGTGCCGCCCGAGCCCCCGGCCCGCTTGAGGAGCCAGGCGGACCGATCCGGCACGGGGGCGCGGGTCACGGCCGGGTGCGGCACGCCGTGCGCCCGGCACAGGGCCGCGAAGGTGGCCGGGTCCTTCAGCGCACCGACGCAATCCGGGCCGGCGCCGAGGAGACGGTAGCGGCCCGCGATGGCCCGCATCAGCGCGGGCGCCGCCTCGAAGCCGCTGCCCAGCACGATGCCGAGGGGCTTTTCCGATCCGAGGGACGCGAGTTCGTCCAAGCGGGCGACGAGGGCATCACCCGCAAGCCCGGCCCCGAAGCGGCCCTCGGCCTGGCGGTACCCCTCGGCCAGCGCCTGCGTGTCGGCATCGCCGAACAGGTCGAGCACGAGGGGCCGCAGGCCCGCCCGCCGGGCCGCCTGAGCCAGGGCGCGGCCGGACTGGGCGGCGACGAGGAGGGTCTGTCCGGGGCCCAGCCCCGGGTGGGCCGCCCTCAGCCCGCCACCTCGACCGCCAGGGTGTAGGCATCGCGAAAATCGAGGCAGAGGGGCTCGTGGGATTCGAGCATGCGGCGGAACAGGCGGGATTCGGTCTGGTACTTGACGTTGCCGACCGCCAGCGCGCCGATGCCGACGCCCCGGCCCGTGGGCAGGGGCACGTCGATGGCGTTGACGTCGATGCCGGCGATGCCGGCGGGCGGCACGGCGTTGACGTCGGAGGCCACGAGCAGGTTCGGGGCGGATTCGAGATCCTCCGCCGTGAGGATCGGGATGCCGGCCGGGCCGGCCGAGAGGATCACGTCGGCCTTGCCGATCGCGGCGCGGCGCGCGGCGACGGTGGAGCCGTCCACGGCCTCGACCTCGACGCCGAAGCGCCAGCGCATGGTGTTGGCGATCTTGCTGACACGCTCCTCGCCGTCATGGCCGACGATCACCGCGTTGGCGCCGTGGAGGGCGCCGATCACGGCCGCGACATAGGCGACGACGCCGGCCCCGCCGAAGATCACGATGCGCTTGCCCTCGAGGCCGGTGTCGAACTTCGATTTCAGGGCGCGGGTCACCTCGGCCACCATCGCGGCGCCAGTGGTGAAGGAGCCGGCGGGGTCGGCGAAGATGTGGTTGGCGAAGGGCGGCACCAGGGCCTTCTTGGCCCGGTCGACCATGTCGAGGGCGTCCTCGGCGTTCTTGCCGCCAATGAAGATGCCGGTGCGGACGCCGTCCTGGGGGCTGCGCGAGAAGATCGAGTCCTGGACCAGGGTCGTCACGTCCGCGAGCGTGGCGTTGGTGTAGGTCGCGATCGTCTCGAAGCCCGCATCCACCGCCATGTTCACGTCGAACGGGCTCATGTGCTTCAGGGGCGTGATCATGTGCAGGATCGAGCGGGCCATCGTCGGACTCCCTTCGTGCTGTGACGCGGCCCGATCGTGCGCGGAGGCGTCGAATTGTCAAAGCCCGCCGGGTTCGGGTGGGCGGAAGCTCGGCTCTAGCGGGATTCGTCTTAAAGCGCGGTGACCGACGCGCCGGTGTTGCGTCCCCGGGCGATCAGGAACCTGAGGGGACCCGGCCGCTCCAGCATGCCCACGAGGGCGCGGGCCTCGGCATCCGAGGGCACCAGGGCGAAGCCGGTGGGGCCCCAGGAGCTCTGGCCGTAGCCGGCGAGTCCGAGGTCGGCGACGGCGGCGAGCGCCGCGGCCACGGCGGGGCTGGCGAAGCGCCCGCCCTGGTGGGGCGCGAAGTGGTCGCCGATGAGCTGCTGGATCCGGGTGATGCCGGCGCCGAACCCCTCCGGCTCGGCCGTGACCGCGGCCGGCAGCACCTGCATCAGCACGATGCGGCAGATCTCGGCCGCCTGCGCCTCCGGGAAACGCGGCAGATCGCGGAAGGCCGCGACCTCGCGGGTGCCGTGGACGCCGGTCATCTCGGTGTCGAGGATCAGCACCACGCGCCAGGCCTCCGGATAGGCCAGGCGGGCGATCACCGGCGGCGGGTTGCCGTCGGGGTCGCGGCCGCCATCGACGATGAGGCCCCCCTGGGTGAAGGCCGCGAGGCCGACCCCCGAGCGGTTCCCCCGGTCGAGGGCGTCGGCGAAATCCTCCGGCGCGAAGGGCCGCCCGGCCAGGCCCGCCAGCGCGGCCGCCACGCTGAGCGCCAGCTGCGTGCCGGAGCCGAAGCCCGCATGGGCGGGGATCGCCGATTCGATGGTTAGTGCGGCGTGACCGGCGATGCCGAGGTGGCCCGCGGCCGCCAGCGCGTAGGCGGCGGCCCGGCGTGCCTCCGGCCCGGTCACGTCGAGGCGCTCGGCCGGACGGGCGGTCAGGGTCACGGCGGGGGCGTCGAGGGCGAGGCCGATGCTGCCGAAGCGCCGGCCGAGGCCGCCATGCAGGTCGAGGAAACCGAAATGCAGGCGGGCCGGGGCGTGCACGCGAAGGCCGGCGCCGGGTCCGCCCGGCCCGCTCGGGATCCGCATCACGTCGATCCCCTCCATCGTGCCCCGTCCTCCCCGCTCCGAACGGCCTCGTGCCCCCGCGGGCCGCCGATCCCGCGCCGCCGGCTTCTCCCACGGAGCGCCGACCCGTCGCAAGCGCATCGGACAAATCTCCCGCCGCGGTGCCGGGCGTCTGATTCGCCCGACGCGGTTCAGGGGGGTTGCCTGGGGGGCGGCGGCGATGCAAACGTGCCGCCCCAACGACACGGACTGGCTCAGTCCCGCCGTGCGCGACGCCGAATACGGCGCGCGCCGGGCCCTCGATTTTCCAAGGTGCAACGCATGGCGGCCTGGGTGAAGGGTGGTGCGACGGACGCGGACGCGGCGGTGGAGGCCGCCGCCACGCTCCTCGCTTCAGCGCAGAATGTTGTCCTGGCGGGGCTCTGCGCCGAGTTGAGCGCGGTGCGCGCCGCCTACCATCTCGCCGATGCCCTCGGTGCCTCCGTCGATCCCGTGGCTGGCCCGAGCCTCTATGCCGAGCTCGGATCGCTCAGCCGCAGCGGGGCCATGACGACGACGCCCGCCGAGGCCGTCGGCCGGGCCGATGCGGTCCTCATCGTGGGCAACGCCCCCTGGGAACGCCCCATCGTCCAGGACATCGCCGGCACGCAGGCGATGCGCGGCCGCGCCGCCGGTTCCGAGCGGGTGATCCTGTCCCTGGGTGGCCCGCGCAACGGCGCCACCCGGCACGTGGCCTATCCGGCAGAGGCCGGCGGCCTCGCCGTCTCGGTCGCGCATCTGCGCGCCTTCCTGAAGGGCAACCTCGGCGGCGAGGCGGCCTATGCCGACCTGGCCCGCCGCCTTGCCGCCGCGCAGTACGGCGTCGTGCTGTACGACCCGGCCGAGATCGGCGAACTGGGCGTCGAGATGCTCCAGGGCATGATCAAGGACCTCAACGAGGTCACGCGCTTCTTCGGCCTGCCCCTCGCCGATCCGTTCCAGGGCCGGGCCCTCCTGCAGCTCGCCGCCTGGACCACCGGCCAGGCCCCCCGCGTCGGTTTCGGCCGGCACGTGCCCGAGCACGATCCCTGGCGCTTCGACAGCGCCCGCCAGATCGCCGCCGGCGAGGCGGACGCCGCCCTGTGGCTCGCCTCCCTGCCCGCCCCGCGCCCCGACTGGCTCGGCACCCTCCCCAGCGTCGCCATCGTGGGCGTCGGCAGCCCGGAGGCCGGCGGCGACGTCGCCGACGTGGTCTTCGCCGTGGGCGTTCCCGGCGAGAGCGCCGGCGGCAGCCTGTGGGACGAGCGCCGGGCGGCGATCACCTACGCGCCGGCCCCCGGCCCGACCGCCGAGCTGAGCGCGGCCGGCATCCTCACCGCCATCCACGATCGACTTCAACACCGCCTCATGCAGAAGAAGGCCGCCGCATGCTGATCCGGATTCACGGAGGCCGGGTCGTCGACCCGACGGCCGGCCGCGACGCGGTCGGCGAGGTCTGGATCGAGAACGGGCGCGTCGTGCCCGCCTCCGACCGCGCGCCCGATCGCACCGTCGACGCCACCGGCTGCGTGGTGATGGCGGGCGGCGTCGAGGTCCATTCGCACATCGCCGGCGGCAACGTGGTGATGAGCCGCCTGCTGCTGCCCGAACTCTACGCCAGCGAGGCCGCGCCCGAGGGCCATCCCTTCGCGCATGCGGGCGGCTCGGCCGCCTGGATCGGCGCGAACTACGCCCGGATGGGCTACACCCTGGCGGTCGAGCCGGCGATGCCGCCCGCCAACGCGCTCGCCACCCAGCTCGAGCTCGCCGACATCCCGCTGCTCGACCGCGGCGCCCTGACGGTGATGGGCAACGACGACCACCTGCTCCAGCTCCTGCGGGCGCGCGAGGGCAAGGCGGCGGTGCGCGACCTCGTCGCCCTCTCGGTGGCGACCTCGCGGGGCCTCGGCGTCAAGTGCATCAACGCGGGCGGCGCCTCGGCCTTCAAGGACGGGATGCTGAAGCTCAGCCTCGACGACGAGATCCCGGTCTACGGCCTCTCCACCCGCAAGATCATGGGCGCCCTCCTCGACGCGGTCGAGGAGATCGGCGTACCGCACCCCCTGCACGTCCACTGCAACAACCTCGGCATCCCGGGCGCCGACGAGTCCTTCGTGGACACCCTGGAGGCGGCGGAGGGGCGGCGCATCCACTTCGCCCATGCCCAGTTCTACGGCTACGGCGTCGCCGACCCCGAGAACCCCCTCACGGGCGGCTTCCGCTCGGCGGCCGAGCGCATCACCGAGGCCATGGAGGCGCACCCCAACGCCACCTACGACGTCGGCCAGGTCGCCTTCGGCCAGACCGTGACGATCTCCCTCGACATCCTGCGCCAGTTCGCCGGTCGCAAGGGCGCCAACCCGAAGAAGTGGATCGTCACCGCGGGCGACGCGGAGGGCGGCGGCGTGGTGCCGTTCCTCTACAAGCCGCGCGGCGCCGTGAGCTCCCTGCAATGGGCGATCGGCCTCGAGCTCATGCTCCTGTCCAAGGAGCCGGAGCGCACCATCCTGACCACCGACCATCCGAACGGCGGTCCCTTTACCGACTACCCGCGCATCATCCACTTCCTGATGGACAAGGAGGAGCGCGACCGTGAGATATCCTCCCTGCACAAGGTGATCGCCGAGCGCTCCGGCCTCTGCGCCATCGAGCGCGAGTACAGCTTCTCGGAGATCGCCCAGCTGACGCGCTCGGGTCCCGCCAAGCTCCTCGGGCTTGCCGATCGCGGCCACCTGCGCGAGGGCGCCCGGGCCGACGTCGCGATCTACCGCGACGACCCCGACCGCACGGCCATGTTCGCCCGCGCCAAGCTGGTGCTCAAGGACGGCGAGACCATCGTGGAGGACGGCGAGGTGGTGGCCTGGCGCTCGGGCCGCACCCTGGAACTCGCCGTCGAGTCCGACAAGGCGATGGTGGCCCGCTCCGAGACCTACCTGCAGGACCGCTTCGGCACCGGCCTGAAGAGCTTCGCGGTGCCGGACGAGGCCTTCCCGAAGCCGGACGTGTTCGCGGAGGTCGCATGTCGGTCGTGAGAAAGATGCGTCGCGTGGGGACGGGTGACTGAGATGACGGACCTCACCCTCAACGGCATTCCGGTGATCGACACCTTCGCGGAGGCGTTCGACGTCGCCGGAACGGCGATCATCATCACCAACGACACGGCCAAGTGGGCGATGATCGCCGCCACCGTGATGACGGGCTTCGCCACCTCGGTGATCGGCTGCGGCGCCGAGGCCGGGATCGACTGCGAGCTCTCCCCCGAGGAGACCCCGGACGGGCGCCCCGGCGTGCGCGTGCTGCTGTTCGGCTTCGAGCCGAACGGCCTCAAGGACCAGCTCCTCAAGCGGGTCGGCCAGTGCATCCTCACCTGCCCGGGCACCGCCTGCTACGCCGGCGTGGACGGCCCCACGAAGATCAAGCTCGGCGGCGCGATCCGCTACTTCGGCGACGGCTTCGCGGTGGCCAAGCGCCTGACCGACCCGGTCACCGGAAAGGCCCGGCGCTACTGGCGCATCCCCGTCATGGACGGCGAGTTCCTGTGCGAGGACTTCGTCCGCGCGGTGGACGGCGCGGTCGGCGGCGGCAACCTGCTGTTCCTCGGGCGCAAGCACGCCGACACCCTGAAGGTCGCCGAGATCGCCGTGGAGGCCGCCCGCGCGGTCTCCGGCGCGATCCTGCCCTTCCCGGGCGGCATCGTCCGCTCCGGCTCGAAGGTGGGCGCGCGCACCAAGGGCATGATGGCCTCGACCAACGACGCCTATTGCCCGACCCTCAAGGGCCGGGCCGGCACCGAGCTCTCGGCCGAGGTCGGCGTCGTGCTGGAAATCGTCATCGACGCGCTCACCTCCGACGCGGTGGCCGAATCAATGCGCGCGGCCCTGCATGCGGCGACCGAAGCGGGGGCGGCGCACGGGCTGGTGGCCGTCACGGCCGGCAATTACGGCGGCAATCTCGGCCGCCACCATTATCATCTGAAGAACCTGCTCTCGAAGGAGCCGGGCAGCGAGGCTGGAGCGGCATGAGTACCCTCACCCTGCGCCAGGAGCCGCCGGAGCGGCTCGATTTCCGGCACGTCACCCCGCTCGCGCTCAGCGGCCTGACCGAGGCCGAGGCGGGCAAGCTCCCCGTCGGCACGGGCCGGCGCGGCCTGACGCTCGGCGATTGCTTCACGCTGTCCCTCGACGGTTCCGACGACCTCGTCATCGAGGGGGGCTCGTCGCGCCTCGACCGGGTCGGCGCATCGCTCAGCGGCGGCCGCATCCGGGTCACCGGCGATGTCGGGCAGCGCCTCGGCGAAGGCATGGCCGGCGGCTCGGTGACGGTCACGGGTTCGGCCGGTCCCTTCGCGGGCTCGGGCGCCACCGGCGGCACGATCACGATCGAGGGCGATGCCGGCGACCATGCCGGCGGCGCGGTCTACGCCGCCAAGGCCGGCCTCGACGGCGCCACCCTGGTGATCCGCGGCAGCGCCGGCGACTATCTCGGCGACCGCATGCGGCGTGGCCTGATCCTGGTCGGCCGGGCGGGCGCCCATGCGGGCGCGCGGATGATCGCCGGCACCATCGCGGCGACGAGCCTGGGCGACCATCCGGGCTACGGCATGCGCCGGGGCACCCTCCTGGCCGGCGCCGTCGGGGCCCTGTCCCCGAGCTTCGTCGAGACCGGCACGCACGATCTCGTGTTCCTGCGCCTCCTGGCCCGCTCGCTGCGCCCCCTCAGCCCGGCCCACGCGGATCTCGCCGCCGGGGCCCTGACGCGCTACTCCGGCGACCTCGCCACCCTCGGCAAGGGCGAGCTCTGGGTGGCGGCCTGAGGCCGTCTCCGGCTCTTTCGGGCGCGCCCACGGCGAACCGGAGGGCCGGGCCCACCGTCTCGGCCCCGGAGGGGCGGCCCTCGATGCCGGGCCGATGACCCTCCGGACTTGCACAATCCTCCCGATCGGACAATTTTCTGCGTCCGCGGGCGGTACCATAGTGCCGGTGTCCCGCTTGTCCCCAGCGCGAATCCGGCCTCCTCATGCTCATCCTGCTCTCGATCTGCCTCCTGTCGCAGCCCTCGCAGTGCCGCGAGGACAGGATCGACCTCTCGTTCGAGGCGCGCAGCCCGAACATCTGCCTGCGCAACTCCCAGAGCGCCATCGCCAAGTGGCAGGCGGAGCACCCGGAATGGCAGGTGACGCGGTGGCGCTGCGCCGGCCGGGGCAGCCAGCCGCGCGACCTGTAAGCGGGGCGCCCGCGATCAGGGGCGCGCGCCCCGCGCCCGCCGCGCGGCAACGCTTGCAACCGAACCGGCCCTGAGCCTACAGAGCATGCGCGCCCGATGTTGATCGCAAGGTCGTCGGAGCAGACGGGATGATCAGGCAAACGCGGAATGCAGTGCAGTCCGGGTGGCCGTCCTGGTCAAGGCCCGAAAAACACGTCGGGACGATTGCGCAAGACGGTTTGGCAGGACGATCGGGCAAGACGATGTCGGCACGACCATGCGCTCGCTGAAGGTCCGGTTCGCGCTCCTGCTCGGCGGCACCGCGCTCCTCGTGGTCCTGGCGGCCCTCGGCGTCCTCGCCTCGATCGGCGCCGCCGAGCGCACCATCGACCGGACGCTGGCGGCCCAGGGGCGCCTCGAACTTCTGGTCGAACTCTCCGGGCGCATGACCCAGTACGGGCTCGCCGCCCTGGAGGCGGTGAGCAACCCGGATGCGCAGCCGGAGGGACTCGCGGTGGCGCGCGCCCATGTCGACCGCGCCCTGGTGGCGGTGGACGAGGCCCTGGGGCGCTCCATCGCGTCGAGTGACGACCCCCTCGACCGCACCCAGTACGCCGCCCGCACCCGGCCTCTCGCCCAGCTGCGCGCGGCCCGCGCCGTCCTCGACCGGCAGGTGACCCAGGTGCTGCGCCAGTCGGAGGACGAGTCGCGCCGGGCGGCGATCCGGGGCGCCCTGAACGGCTTCGGTGCCATGACCGGGCAACCGCTCTCCTTCCTGATCGAGGTGGAGCGGCGCTCGATGATCGCCGGCTCGGACGCGGCGCGCGCGCTCTCCGGCACCCTGCGGGTCGCGTCGCTGGCCGCCGTGGCGGGGGCGCTCGCCCTCGTGCTCCTGCTCTACCGGGCGGTGACCCGTCCCGTGCTGGCCCGGATCGAGGCGGTGCGCCGCGCCGCCGGCGCCGTGGGCCGGGGCGAGCTCGACACCCGCCTGTCGGTGGCGACCCGCGACGAGCTCGGCCTGCTCGTGGCGAACTTCAACCGCATGGCCGCCCGCCTCGCCCGGCGCGAGGGCCGGCTCGCGGCCGACCGGGCCGCCCTGGAGGACACGGTGGCGGCCCGCACCCTCGATCTGCGCGCCGCCAATGCCCGCCTGGAAGCGGTGGACCGCTCGCGCCGGCGCTTCTTCGCCGATGTCAGCCACGAGCTGCGCACGCCCCTCACGGTCATCCTGGGCGAATGTGACATCGCGGCCCGCTCGACCGGGCGCCAGACCGACGTCACCCCGGTCTTCGCCACCATCCGCAAGCGCGCCCTGCGCCTGAAGCGCCGGGTCGAGGACCTGCTGCGCGTCGCCCGCTCCGAATCGGGGCAGATCGAACTCGACCGCCGCCCGGTGGGCGCGGGGGAGATCCTCGCCGACGCCGTCGACGGCATGGGCTCCGAGGCCGCCCGCCGCCGCGTGGCGCTGAGCCTCGCTCTGGTCGAGGCCGACCCGATGCTGCTCGCCGACCGGGAATGGCTGCGCCAGGTGGTCGAGAGCCTGATCGACAACGCCCTGCGCCACGCCACCGGGCTCACCCGGGTGGCGGTCGCCCTGGCGCGGGCGGAGGGGGGGCACGTGGTGGTGACGATCACCGACGACGGGCCCGGCTTCCCCGACCTCGGCGACGGCCTGTTCGAGCGCTTCCGCCGCGACAGCCCCACGGGAGAGGCCGGCTTCGGCATCGGTCTGGCACTGGCGCGCTGGGTCGTGGAGCGGCATGATGGCACGATCCGCCTCGGGGCGGGTCCGGGCGGGCGCGGTGCGCAGGTGGCCCTCGACCTGCCCGCGCTGTCCCCCAGCGACGCCGAGCATCCCCCCTCGCCTCACCCGACGGGCGCCCAGGAGACCGTGGCATGACGCGCGTACTGATCGTCGAGGATGACAGCGACATTCGCGCCATGCTCGCCCGCGGCCTGGAGGCGGAGGGCTTCTCCGTCGGCGTCGCCGGACGGGTCGACGACGCCCTCGCGGCCGCCCGCGCCGAGGCGCCCGAGGCGGTGGTTCTCGACATCACCCTGCCGGACGGCTCCGGCCACGATGTCTGCCGCTCCCTGCGCGAGGGCGGCTATCCGGGGCCGATACTCTTCCTCTCCGCCCGGGACGAGGTCCGCGACCGCGCCGAGGGGCTGGCGCTCGGGGCCGATGACTACATCGTGAAGCCCTTCGTCTTCGACGAGCTCCTGGCCCGCCTCCAGACCCACCTCCTGCGCCGCAAGGCCTCGGAGGAGCCCCGCACCCTGGTCACCGCCGGCAAGCTGATGCTCGACCTGACCGTCCGTCAGGTCGGATTCGCGGATGCGACGGCGCGCCTCACCCCCCGCGAGGCCGAGCTCCTCGCCCTGCTGATGGACAACGCCAACCACCCGGTCTCGCGGGGCGACATCTTCGACAAGCTCTGGGCCGGCCAGGGCGGCCTCTCCCTGAATGTCGTCGATGTCTACGTGGGTTACCTGCGGACCAAGCTGTCCGACTTCGTCCGCCTCGGCGGCCCGGTCATCGTCACGGTGCGGGGCCGGGGCTTCATGCTGGACCTGAAGGGACAGGATTTCCGGCACTGAAACGGGCATGCCGCGTTAACGCCGACACCGGATTCGCGGGGGTGGACGGGAGGAACCGGCAATTTAGCGCTTGAACTGCCGGGCCAAATTGTCGATACCAGCGCGGCGACAGAAATCTCTGCGCCGTCAGTGTCTTACGATCTTCTTAGAGGCGATCGGGATGCTGCTGACGTTCAGAAGAAACCTTCAGGAGAAACACCATGACCTGGGCTGCCCCCATCGTTTCCGAGATCTGCGTCGGCATGGAAGTCACCAGCTACGAGTCGGCTGAGATCGACACCTTCAACTGAGTTTCGTCGAACCCGAGGGTCCGAAGGCAGCGTCGGTTCCACCATGCATGTCCTGATCCTCGGTTCGGCCGCGGGCGGCGGCCTTCCCCAGTGGAATTGCCGCTGCCCGATCTGCTCCCTCGCCCGTGAGGACGAGACCCGCGTCAGGCCGCGGACCCAGTCGAGCATCGCCGTCTCCCCCGATGGAGAGCGCTGGCTCCTGGTGAACGCCTCCCCCGATCTCCGCCAGCAGCTGTTCGACAATCCGGCGATGCACCCGCGCACGGGGCTGCGGCACTCGCCGATCCAGGCCGTGCTGCTGACCAACGGCGACGTCGACCACGTCGCCGGCCTGCTGACCCTGCGCGAGGGCCAGCCCTTCACCCTCTACGGCACCGCCGGCATCCTCGACTCCGTCAACGCCAACCGGGTGTTCGACGTGATGGCCACGGGCGTCGTCGCCCGCGAGCCGATCGCCCTCGACCGGCGCTTCGAGCCGGTGCCGGGCCTGCACGTCACCCTGTTCGCGGTGCCGGGCAAGGTGCCCCTCTGGCTGGAGGACGAGACCCTGCAGATCGGCGCCGAGACCGAGACCACGGTGGGCGCGATGATTGAGGCCGGCGGGCGGCGCCTCGCCTACATTCCCGGCTGCGCCCGCGTCACCGAGGACCTGAAGGCCCGCATCGGCGGGGTCGACGGCCTGCTCTTCGACGGGACCGTGCTCCTCGACGACGACATGATCCGCGCCGGCGTCGGCACCAAGACCGGCTGGCGCATGGGCCACGTGCCGATGACCGGCGAGGGCGGCTCCATCGCGGCCCTGTCCGACGTCGCGATCGGCCGCCGGGTTTTCGTCCACATCAACAACACCAACCCGGTGCTGGTCGAGGGCTCCGAGGCGCGGCGCCAGGTCGAGGCCGCGGGCTGGACCGTGGCCCATGACGGTTTGACGCTGACTCTTTCGTGAGGCGTCCATCTGGCAGTTTAGTGCCGACGACATACATTGTGTCCGATTGAATTGCGTCGGCGCGCCCGCGGCCTTCACGGGGCGCGGCGCGATTGATAAGAAAAGTTCCTAAAACCGCTCCACGCTGATCCGCGAGCCACGCCATGACCGCGCCCTTCCCGACCCCGAAGACCGATGAGGCCCAGCGCCTGCTCTCGCCGGAGGAGCTGGAAGCGGCCCTGCGCGACATCGGCGCGCGCCGCTACCACAACCTGCACCCGTTCCACCGGCTCCTGCACGACGGCAAGCTCAGCAAGGATCAGGTCCGGGCCTGGGCGCTGAACCGCTACTATTATCAGGCGATGATCCCGGTGAAGGACGCCGCCGTCCTCGCGCGCATGACCGACGCGTCCCTGCGCCGGGTCTGGCGCCAGCGCATCGTCGACCACGACGGCGACGCCCCCGGCGACGGCGGCATCGAGCGCTGGCTCAAGCTCGCCGAGGGCGTGGGCTTTGCCCGCGACTACGTGGAATCGACGCAAGGCATCCTGTCGGCCACCCGGTTCTCGGTGGATGCCTACGTGCACTTCGTGAAGGAGCGCTCGCTGCTGGAGGCCATCGCCTCCTCGCTCACCGAGATGTTCTCGCCGACCATCATCTCGGAGCGGGTGGCCGGGATGCTGAAGAACTACGACTTCATCACCAAGGACACGCTGGCCTATTTCGACAAGCGCCTGACCCAGGCCCCGCGCGATGCCGACTTCGCCATCGCGTACGTCAAGGAGCACGCCACCACGCCGGCCCTGCAGCGCCAGGCGATGGATGCCCTGACCTTCAAGTGCAACGTGCTCTGGACCCAGCTTGATGCCCTCTACTTCGCCTACGTGGCCCCCGGCCTGACCCCGCCCGACGCCTGGACGCCCGGCACGGGGCTCGTCCCCGAGCCCGCCGTGGCGCAGGCGGCCGGGACCGGCACCCTCGCGGCGCACGACGTGCCGCGCCTGCCCCGGGGCGTGCGCCTGCGCCACGATGCCGTGCGCAACCAGCACGTCCTCCTGGCGCCCGAGCGCACCTTCGACCTCGACGCCAACGCGGTGGCGGTTCTCGAACTGGTCGACGGGCAGCGCAGCGTGCGCGCCATCGCCGCCCTGCTGGGCGAGAAATTCACGGCGGACCCCGCCGTGATCGAGGCCGACATCCTCGTGATGCTGAACGATCTGGCCACGAAACGGGTCCTGGAGCGATGAACGCGATCACGCCGAACGTCCCCACCCTGCCGGCACCGGTCGGACTCCTGGCGGAGCTCACCCATCGCTGCCCCCTGCGCTGTCCCTACTGCTCGAACCCGCTCGAACTCGACCGGCGTTCGGGCGAGCTCGACACCGCCACGTGGCAGCGGGTGCTGACGGAGGCGGCGGGCCTCGGCGTGCTGCACGTCCACCTCTCGGGCGGCGAGCCGACGGCGCGCAACGACATCGTCGAGATCACCGCGACCTGCGCGAAACTCGGCCTGTATTCCAACCTCATCACCTCCGGCGTCGGGGGCGCCCTGCAGAAGCTCGACGCGCTCTACGAGGCCGGCCTCGACCACGTGCAGCTCTCGGTGCAGGGCGTCGACGCGGCCAATGCCGAGAAGATCGGCGGCCTCAAGAACGCCCAGCCGCAGAAACTCGCCTTCGCCGAGCGGGTGACCCAGCTCGGCCTGCCGCTGACGCTGAACTCGGTGATCCACCGGGGCAACATCCACGAGGTCGAGGGCTTCATCGATCTCGCGGTGAAGCTCGGGGCCAAGCGCCTGGAGGTGGCCCACACCCAGTATTACGGCTGGGCCTACGTGAATCGCGCCGCCCTGATGCCGAATAAAGCGGAGGTCGACCGCTCGATCCGCATCGTCGAGGCCGCCCGCGAGCGCCTGAAGGGCCAGCTCGTCATCGACCTCGTGGTGCCGGACTACTACGCGAAATACCCCAAGGCCTGCGCCGGCGGCTGGGGGCGCAAGCTCATGAACGTGACGCCGCAGGGCAAGGTGCTTCCCTGCCACGCGGCCGAGACGATCCCGAACCTCGAATTCTGGTACGTATCCGACCATTCGCTCGGCGACATCTGGGCGAACGCGCCGGCCTTCACGGCCTATCGCGGCACGGACTGGATGCAGGAGCCCTGTCGCTCCTGCGACCGGCGCGAGAAGGACTGGGGCGGCTGCCGCTGCCAGGCCCTGGCTCTCGCCGGGGATGCGGCGGCCACCGATCCGGCCTGCTCGCTCTCGCCGCTCCACGCCAAGGTGCGGGGCCTCGCCGCCGAGGAGGCGGCCGAGACCCCGCCCGACTACATCTACCGGACCATCGGCAGTAACGTGCAGCCCAATGTGCGTCCGCCGTTGAATGAGGAAGCGCCGCTTTGAAGCCCGTCACACTCGCCGCGCTGCTGATGCTCGCCGGCGCACCCGCCCTCGCCCAGACCCCGCCGACCACCCCCGCGCCACCGGCGACGCCCGACGCGTCCGCCGTGACAAAGGCCAGCACCGCGACGACGCCCGACGCCTCGGACCTGCTCTTCGAGCAGCCGCAGATGAAGAACGTCCCGCCCGGGTCGAAGCTGACCTACGATTACCTGCGCCGCAGCGGCATCTCGAAGGGCCCGTTCGGACCGCCGCTGAACGACACGATCAAGCTCGGGATCGAGCCCGGCAACGCTGCGGAGAACCGCAACATCCGCGTGGAGATGTTCTCCGGGGCCAACCGTTTCCCGGCCGGCCCGTTCGAGGACATGCCCGGCAACCCGGTGATGACGCTCTTCCTCGAGCACCATCTCATGGATCTCGCCCGCGTGCTGATGGCCAATCCGCGCTACATCAAGAATGCCATTCGCAAGGGCCTGCGCGACAACGCGACCGTGACGCCGATGCAGATCGACTACAAGGGCCAGAAGGTCGACGCATGGCGCATCGAAACTCAGCCCTTCCTCGACGACAAGATGAAGGAGCGCATGCGCGGCTTCGAGAACCTGAAATACACCTTCGTCACGTCTGCGGCCGTGCCGGGCGAGCTCGTCTCGATCGAGGCGAGCTCCAAGAACGCCGAGGGCGGCGAACTCCTGCAGGAGAACCTGAGCTATGATCCGAACGCTGGTTAAGCGGCTCCCGCACCTCGCCGCCGGCGCCTGCGCCGCGGCCTTCCTGGCGGGTGCGGCGACCGCGGCCGAGTCAGAGAACGACTACCCCACGGAGGCCCGGGCCGACTACATCTTCGGCTGCATGGCGGCGAACGGCCAGTCGCGCGAATCCTTGTCGCGCTGCTCCTGCTCCCTGGATGCCCTCGCCTCGCTGCTGCCCTACGACAAGTATGTCCAGGCCAGCACCGTGCTGTCCCTGCGCCAGGGCATCGGCCAGCGCACGGCCCAGTTCAAGTCGACCAAGGTCTTCGACGATCAGGTGGCCGACCTGCGCCGGGCCCAGGCCGAGGCCGAGATCCGCTGCTACCGCGGCGGGACCTGACCGGGTCACGCGGACGTCGCAGGGGCGCCGCCCGGCGGCGGCGCAGGACTTGGCCCCGTTCGGCCCCAGCGCCGGCAGGGGCGTTGCTCCGACCGGGCATTGCGTTCAAAGACAGCGGCATCCCGGCCGAGGACGCGCTCCGGTCGCGCCCGCCTTCGAACCCGAGCATCCCGTGCCCCCAGACCTGCCGGCTCCGCTGACGACGCTCCTGCCCGATCTCGGTCGGCGCGTGCTCGTGATGGGCATTCTCAATGTCACGCCCGATTCGTTCTCCGATGGCGGCCGCTTCGCGGATGTCGTGGCCGCCCGCACCCAGGCCGAGGCCCTGGTGGCGGAGGGCGCGGCCCTGGTGGATATCGGCGGCGAATCCACCCGCCCCGGCCACGTGCCCGTCCCGGCCGAGGAGGAGCAGGCTCGGATCCTGCCGGTGATCCGCGACCTCGCGGCCCGCCTGCCCGTTCCGATCTCGGTGGACACCTATAAGGCCTCGACCGCCCGGGTGGCGCTGGAGGCCGGCGCCCGCATGGTCAACGACGTCTGGGGCCTGCAGCGCGAGCCCGATATCGCCCGGGTCGCCGCCGATTACGGCGCGCCCGTGATGATCATGCACAACCGCGAGACCATCGATCCGGCCCTCGATATCGTCGCCGACATGCTGCGCTTCTTCGAGCGCTCGCTGGCCATCGCGCGGGCCGCCGGCCTGCGCGACGGCGACATCGTGCTCGATCCCGGTATCGGCTTCGGCAAGAGCTGGGCGCAGCACCTCGAAGCCCTGCGGCGCCTGCCCGAGATCGTGGCCCTCGGCTTTCCCGTCCTCGTCGGCGTCTCGCGCAAATCCCTCCTCGGACGCCTGCACGATGCCGAGACCAAGCCGGTGGACCGGCTCTTCGGCTCGATCGGCAGTCACGTCCTCGCCGCCACCCTCGGGGCGCAGATCGTGCGCGTTCACGATGTCCGCCCGCACGTCGATGCCCTGCGGGTGGTCGACGCCGTGATGGGACGCTCCGCATGAGCGACCGCATCCTCGTCGACCGGATCGCGGTCTTTGCCTTCCACGGCCTCCTGCCCGAGGAGGCTCGCCTCGGGCAGCGCTTCTACGTCTCGCTCGATGTGCGCCTCGACCTCGGGGCGGCCGGGCGCTCCGACGACGTCGCCCGGACCGTGAGCTACGCCGACCTCACCGAGATCGTGACCCGGATCGCCACGCAGCGGCGCTTCGACCTGATCGAGGCCCTCGCGGAAGCCATCGCGGGCGAGATCCTCGACCGGCACCCGCTCATCACCGAGATCCGCGTACGGGTGGACAAGCCGAGCGCGCCGGTCCCGGCCGTGATCGACGGCGTCGCCATCGAGATCGTGCGCCGCCGCGAGGCCGCCCGATGAGGCGTGGACCGGACTGGCACGCCGCCTATCTCGGCCTCGGCAGCAATCTCGGCGACAAGGCCGCGACCCTGGCCGATGCGGTGGCGCGGCTGGCGGCCACACCGGGCATCCGCGTCACCGCGCGCTCGTCGAACTATCGCACGCCGCCCTGGGGCGACACCGACCAGGACTGGTTCCTCAACGCCGCGATCGGGATCGAGACCAGCCTCACCCCGCACGAACTCCTGGAGGTGGGACTCGCCATCGAGACCGCCATGGGCCGGGTGCGCGAACGCCGCTGGGGTCCGCGGGTGATCGATATCGACGTTCTGTCCTACGAGGGGGCGACGATCTCGGATGCGCGCCTCGTGCTGCCACACCGTTTCGTACGCGAGCGCGCCTTCGTGCTGGTGCCTCTGGCCGAGATCGCCCCCACCCTGCGTATTGGGCCGGAGACGGTCGCCGCAGCCCTCGCCAAGCTCGACGCCGCCGGCATCGAGCGGGTCTGATCCGGGCCGGATCTCGATCGGGGATCTGGGATCGACCCCGGCGGAAAGGGCCGCCCTCTCGGCATTCGTGACGCCGACGCAGCCGTCGATCCAGGCGACGAGGCGGTGCAAGGGGCCGAGCCGAGACAGCCCAAGTTGCGTTCGGCGATCGCGTCGGTACTTTCCGGCATGCGCCCGTCGCCCGCGCGGGATTTCTGCCCCTCCGGGCTGACCCCGAGGGAGAGCGGATCGGGGCACGAGGATCCCAGCTCCCGCGCAGAGAGGCGTCAGGCGGCGAATGCCTAGCTCCACGCGGATGCGGTCGGCCCTGTCCGGTTCGATCCGAAGGGCCGTCGCGAACCGCGGCCATGGGCGCTGGTCGACGATGCGCGCGCAGGGGTCTGAACGACGATGGCGGCGACGGAGCCCATCCGATCGCCGCCATCGCGGTCTCTCTCTCCTGTCGCCCCCGGACATCCTCGGGGGCAATATCAGGGGCTTGGAGCGTCGAGGAGCTTGTTGCCCTCTTCCTCCAGCAGCGGCACGTCGTAGTCGCGCAACACTTTTTCGATATCGGCGCGGCGCTTGCGCAGGATCGTGTTGAGGGTGCGCTTCCAGTCGTTCTCCTCCAGGCGCACCCCGAGGGCGATCCGGAAGGTGAGCGGCGGCCGATCGGGCTCCTGCAGCAGCGCCACCATCGTCATCGGCACGCCGCTGTGCTTGGCGAGCCAGCCGGCGGCGGGTCCCCAGAGGATGGCGGCATCGATGCGCTTCTCGGCGAGATCCGCGATGACCTCGGCCGAGACCGTCTGGTGCTTGCGGGCCGGATCGAGCTGATAGGGCGCGTAGGCCTTCATGGAGCTGACGAGGCCGACCTCGCCCATCCGGTTCACCGGGGGCGTGCCGCCGATGACGCCGATGGACTTGCCCTTCAGCTTGGGATCGTCGAGCCGGGTCACCCCGTCGAACTCGCCCGTGCGGGTGACCAGCGTATAGGCGGAGCGGTAATAGGGATTCGAGTGCTGGACGAGCTCTCCACCGGCGGCCGAGCCGATGATGAGGTCGCAGAGGCCCGTGCCGAGGGTATTGCGGACGAAGCCGGGCCCCTGCGTCAGCCAGTAGTACCGGATCTTGACCTTGAGCTCGTCGGCGATGATCGCGGCGATTCGGTTCTCGAAGCCGTCCTCCTTGCGTTCGGAGAACGGCATGTTGCCGGGATCGCCGCAGACACGCAGAGTGTCCGTCGTCACGAGGTCCGGCAGCGATTGTGCCAACGCAGGTCGCGCTCCGGCTGCGAGCAGCAGGAGCGCGAGCGCGAGGCCCGTCCGGGAGCCTGGATGCGCCATTAGCCGCCCAGGCACTCCTTCTCAGCCGTCTTGGCGGCCTCGGGCTTGTCTTCCTTGTCGGTCGGGCGGACGCGCGGCATGGCGCCGGACGCCCGGGCCTTCAGGTAGACGTAGAGGTCGTCGGCGTAGCACATGACGTTCTTGTTATCGCCGAAGGCCGGCATCACGCGCTCCTGGCCGGCCTGCGAGTCACGCTTGCCGCCAGCGAGGATGCCGATGAACTCCTCGTAGCCGATCGTCTTGAGCGAGTCCTTCAGGGCCGGCGCGTAGGTCGAACCCATGGCGTCGGGTCCGTGGCAGACGTGGCACTCGGCGTGATAGCGGCGGTAGCCCGAGTAGGCGTACCAGTCGAACTTCTTGCCATCAGCGGTGATGTGGTAGGTGGGGTGACCTTCCGAGTCCTGATACTTTCCGTCCTCGACCTTCACGGCCGCGAACTTGTCGATCAGCTTCGGGTCCTTCTCGGGTGCATTCGGATCGAGCTGATTGGCGAGGGCCGGATCAGCCTTCTTCGCATCCTGGGCCTGCACGGCGAGCGTTGAGACCGACGCGAGAGCGAACGCTGCCGCGAGAGGGCGGATGACGGCTTTGCTAAAGGTGTACAACGACGTTTCTCCCAGGAACACCACGTCGGCTCACCAGCCGCGTGTTTCGCGTGTTGTTCTTCCAATTCTAATCATAAAGGTGCCGGCGCGGAAACCCGCGCCGGCACCCTATGATCTACCGTTGCGTGCGACCGATTAGTTCGGCAGCGAGAAGACGGTCAGCTGACCACCGAGGTTGGTGTAGTTCGAGAGGGCGGCGTAACCACCCACCGCACCGAGACCGGCGTTCGGGTCGGTCAGGCCGGCCGCGAGGCCGATGCCGGCCCAGCCACCGACACCCGACAGGATGCCGACGTACTGCTTGCCCTTGTGGCTGTAGGTCATCACGTTGCCGATGATGCCCGACGGGGTCTTGAACTTGTAGAGCTCCTTGCCGGTCTTGGAGTCGACGGCCTTCAGGTAACCCTCGAGGGTACCGTAGAACACGACGTCACCAGCGGTGGCGAGGGCGCCCGACCACACCGAGAACTGCTCCTGGTTCGACCACTTGATCTTACCAGCGACGCCGTCCCAGGCGATGAAGTTACCCATGCCGCCGTGGCTGTTGGGGGCCGGGTACATGGCCAGCGTCGCGCCGACGTAGGGCTGACCCGGGGTGTAGGAAACCCGGAACGGCTCGTAGTCCATGCAGACGTGGTTGGTGGGCACGTAGAACAGGTTGGTCTTCGGCGAGTAGGCCGCAGGCTGCTGGTCCTTGGTGCCGAGAGCGGCGGGGCAGATACCCTTGGAGTTGGTATCCTCACCGTTCTGCTCGGTGGAGTACTTGGCCTGGACGAGCGGACGACCGTAGGTCTTGGAGCTCTTGTCCATGTCGACCTTCGAGGCCCAGTTCACGACCGGATCGAACTTCTCGGCGACCAGGAGCTCGCCGGTGGCGCGATCGAGGGTGTAGCCGAAGCCGTTACGGTCGAAGTGGGTCAGGAGCGGACGCTCCTTGCCGTCAACCTTCTGATCCGTGAGGATCATCTCGTTGATGCCGTCGTAGTCCCACTCGTCGTGCGGGGTCATCTGGTAGACCCACTTGGCGGCGCCCGTGTCGGGGTTACGCGCCCAGATGGTCATGGACCACTTGTTGTCGCCCGGACGCTGCTTGGGGTTCCAGGTCGAGGGGTTGCCCGAGCCGTAATACATCAGGTCAAGCTTGGGATCGTAGGAGAACCAGCCCCAGGTGCAGCCGCCGCCGGTCTTCCACTGATCGCCTTCCCAGGTCTTCAGCGAGGAGTCCTTGCCGACCGGCTTGCCGAGCGAGGTGGTCTTCTCGGGGTCCATGATCATGTCGGCGTCGGGGCCCTGGGAGTGGCCGCGCCACACCTTCTTGCCCGTCTTGGCGTCGTAGGCGGTGACGTGACAGTTCACGCCGAACTCGCCACCGGAGATGCCGACGATGATCTTGTCCTTCACCGGGAGAACGGTGGCGGTGTTGGTCTCACCCTTCTTGGGGTCGCCGTTCACCACCGACCAGTTCACCTTGCCGGACTTCGCGTCCAGCGAGACGACGGTCGTGTCGGCCTGGTGCAGGATGATGGCGCCATCGGCGTAGGCGAGGCCACGGTTGACCGTGTCACAGCACATGACCGGAATGACCGACGGGTCCTGCTTGGGCTCGTACTTCCAGACGATCACGCCGTCCTTGTCGAGGTCGAGGGCGTAGACGATGTTCGGGAAGGGGGTGTGAACGTACATCATGTTGCCGACGACGAGCGGGGAGCCCTCGTGGCCGCGCAGCACGCCGGTCGAGAAGGTCCAGGCCACCTGGAGCTGCTTGACGTTGCTGGCGTTGATCTGGTCGAGCTTCGAATAGCGCGTGTTGGCATAGTCGACGGTCTGAAGGACCTGCTCGGCCGGGTTGGCCGTGCGCTTCAGGACGTCTTCGTTGGCGAACGCCGTGGTCGAAGCGACCATGCCGGCGCCGAGTGCGAGAAGATGTACCGCTCTCATGGATTCCTCCGACAGATCTTGCAGCCGCCATCATGCGGAAAACCCGCAGGATCACGCCGTGATCTGACTGTTTGCGACAGGGATAGGTTCGCCTCGGTAGCGGACGCCAAACCCTTATTTCCAAACCACTAATGGCCAGGACGGGGTTTGTGTAGTCAGGGGCCGCTATCCCTTTGCGGCGCCCCTCGAAACCGAAGCTTGAATGAACTCTAAGAAAAATTCGGCCGGCGTCAACTCGCTTGCGCCCTGTGCTTCCAGGCTTCGCACAAGTCCTCGTGAGCCTTTGGCCGACATTCTGTCAGGCTCACGCTTCGCAGCATCGGATTGTGCGTTGCAATATCCCAAATTGGTAAGACAAAGTGTTTTAGACAGCTTGGCCTCATCATCATGCGTCTGGAGCATGTACCCTGAGCTTGGCCGGTGTGGTCATGCGATCGAAGCTGCGTTCGCGTCAAAGGAGCCCCCGCGAGGAGATGCGTTCGTGAAATAAAATGCTCAAAAGGAGGTATATTTCAGAATCACGCGCCGGGGCGGGGGATTGTGATGGTCATATCCGGCATCCGCGGAACCCTGGGGGATGCTCATCGGATGCGCGGTCTCGCCGCATCCGGTCTGGGGAGAAGTGAAGACAGCGCGCGATCGAGGCGCGAGCATTGTCCGATCCGGGGCGAATCAGCCTGCGATGATGCCTGGGAATCGGGCGGCGAGGGACGCTCGGTTTGCCTCCATCCAGCCGCGTTCGCGCTGGCCCCGCGGCCGATCCAGGGTGATCGTGCCGAGGAGGCTCGCCGGTCGTCCCGAGACTAGGAGCAGGCGATCGGCGATCTCGAGGGCCTCGGCCACGTTGTGGGTGACCATGAGGACGCCCATGCCGGAGCCCTCCACCGCTGCGACCACGAGGCCGCGCAGGGCCGCCGCCGCATTGTCGTCGAGGGAGACGAAGGGCTCGTCGAGGATGAGGATGCGCGGCTTCTGCGCGAGCGCCCGGGCGAGCGAGACCCGCCGGGCCATGCCCAGCGACAGAGCGCCCGGGTAGCGGCCCCGCCAGGGAGTCAGGCCGAGAGAGTCGAACAGGGCATCGAGGTTCTGGGTGCGGGCCGGCCGCGGCAGGGCGAGGCGGACGTTCTGCTCGACGGTGCGCCAGGGCAGCAGCCGCGGCTCCTGGAACGCCATGGCGATGCCGGCCTCGTCCGGCGGCGGCGTGACGCGGCCCTCGTAATCGGCGTCGAGCCCGAGGAGGATGCGCAGGGTCGTGGTCTTGCCGGCCCCCGAGGGGCCGATCAGGCAGGTGATGGCGGCCGCCGTCACCGTGAAGGCGAGGTCGCGCACCGCCTCCACGGGCTCCGGGCCGGCACTGCCATAGACCTTGCGGAGGATGTCGACCCGCAGGGCCGCGCCCGCGCCGTCGGAGGCGGGAACGGCCATCCCCTCAGCGCCAGCGTCGGACATAGGCTTCGAGCCGCTGGAGGATGAGGATGTCGATGGCGATCATCACGCTCATGAACACGATGCTGTAGCCGACGATTGCCGCCACGTTCAGGCTCTGGACGAAGTAGTAGTTGATCGCGAAGCCGACGCCGTTGGGCCGGCCGAGAAGCTCGATCACCAGCACGATCTTCCAGGCGAGCGACAGGCCGGAGCGCGCGGCGGCTACCGCGAAGGGCTGGAGCTGCGGCACCAGCACGTGCGCGATCCAGGTCCGCCGGTCGAAGCGGTAGCTGCGCGCCATCTCCTCCAGTTGCGGATCGAGGCCGCGGGCCCCCTCGCGCAGGATCACGGCGACGTTCGGCAGCTTGTTCAGGACCACGGCGACGATGGCGGCCGCCTCGTTCAGGCCGACCCAGATGTAGGCCAGCACCGTGATCACCAGGGCGGGCGTGTTGAGGAGAATGAGGAGCGGGGTGTCGAGGACGAGGTTGAGCCGGCGCGAGCGCCCGAGGGCGATTCCGAGGAGCACGCCCAGTGTCATGGCCAGGAAGAAGGAGATGCCGACCCGCGAGAGGGTGATGCCGACGTTCCACCACAGGTCGCCGGTGGCGGATTCGCGAACGATGAAGTCCAGGATCGCCAGGGGCGCCGGCAGCAGCCGCGAGCCCGCGGCCGAGGCCGCGACCTGCCACCCCGCGAGGAGGACCAGCACGGAGGCGAGACGGGTGGCAAAGCCCATCGGATCAGGGCGTCGGACGCGCGGAGGGCGGGGCGGCCTCAGCCATTGCCGGTGCCGTCGAAGTACAGGCCCTCGGGGAGCGTCGTGCCCGCGCCGACCAGGCGCTCGCCGCCGAGCCGGGCCATCACGCTGAACAGCGTCTCGCCGTCTTTGCGCTCCGTGGCGAGGGGCCGGCGCGGGATGCCCGCGAGGAAGTCGCGCTTCAGGGCCTGGAAGGTAGCCTCGTCGTCAGCCGACATCAGGGGGCGCACCACGTCCCAGGCAGCGGGATCGTTGGCGAGGAGATCCTTGGCGGCCTTGGAGGCGCGGGCGAACCCCGTCACCGCCTCGCCCTTGTCCTTCACGGTGGCGTCGTCGAGGAGGTAGCCGATCAGGGCCATCGAGCCGGTGGCGCCGAAGGCGCGCATGATGTCGTCCGAGCCGATCAGGCGACGGAAACCCTTGGGCTCCAAGCGGGCGCAGTAGGTCCAGTACAGCAGCCCGGCATCGAGCTCGCCCTGCTCCAGCTTGAGCGCCAGGAGGGGCGGCGCGCCGAACGCGATGGTGGCCTGGGTCTCGAGGTCGATGCCGACGGTGTCCCGGGCCTGGGCCTTGAGCAGGAGCCAGTTCTTGTCGAGGGGGCCCCCGGCCACGCCGAGGCGCTTGCCCTTGAGGTCGGCCAGCGTCCGGATCGGGCTGTCGCCCGGCACCATCAGCGAGCCCTCGGTGGTCGAGTAGGGGAAGAAGCGGATCGCGCGGCCCTCGTTGCCGAGCCGTGCGGCCCAGAGCAGGTCGCCCACGATGGTGTCGACCTGGCCCCCCAGGAAGGCGATCCGTGCCGCGTCGTTGCCGGCGAGCTTGACCACGTCGAGGGTGAAGCCGTTGGCGCTGTCGAGGCCGCGCGCCTTGATCACCGCCGCTTCCCAGGAGACCGTGCCGAACGGCAGGCTGCCCACCCGGAAGGACGGTCCGGCCGCCCGCGCCGGCCGGGCGAGGCTCCAGGGCAGGGGCAACAGTGCCGCCGTCGCGAGCAATCCGCGCCGTGACAGCATGAGGGACTCTCCCTGGTTTCCAAGTCGAACGCTCGGGGTGTCCCGTGAAGGCCGGCGTTGGTTGGCAATCTTCATAGGAGGTCGGGCCCAGGGCGTCCACAGGACGAATTGGCAAGTCCGACGGGCGGATGGTCGCTTCCGAACCGGCCAATCCTTCCGGATCCGGCGCGACACCTTGCGAACCGGGCGTGATCCCTTGCGCACGGCCGGGGCCGGGCGCAGAGAGTCGGCAACGCTGCGTGTTCGAGGGAGAGTGGGACCATGGCCGGCACACGGGACGACGTGATCGACGACGCCACCGTCACGGAGCGCCTCGCGCGCGAGCTTCCGGCCTGGCGCCTGGAAGAGGGCTGGATCCGGCGCACCTACAAGACCGCGGGCTGGAAGGGCACGCTGATGGTGATCAACACGGTCGGCCACCTCGCCGAGGCCGCCTGGCACCACCCGGACATCACCGCCTCCTACGCCTGGGTCGAGGTGCGGCTGACCAACCACGCCGCCAAGGGCATCACCGAGAAGGACCTCGCCCTGGCCGCCAAGATTGAGGAGGTGGTCGGCTGGCAGCCCGGCACCGAGGGCGGCGCGCTCGAGGGCACCCCCACCGATCCGCGCTTCGCCTACATCAAGTACGACAAGTAGCCGGCCGCGTCCGGGTCAGTCGGCCTGCTTCACCCGGCGGCACTCGGTCTTGAGGTAGCTCGTCTTGCCGACCTCGTCCCGCAGGTCGGTGCGGGCGATGATCTCCTGCCAGCCGTTGGTGCAGCCGAGCTCGTTGGCGACGCGGACCTTGCGGACTTCGCTGGCCTTGTCGTCGGTGCAGGCCTCGATCGGGATCCCGTTGGCGCAGACGAGGACCACGGCGATGAAGGCGTTCATGGGCGAGCTCCGGCGGTGCGTTGCCGGACAGGTACGCCACCGGCGCCCCTCCGGTCTCAATCGATCGTGAGAATGTGATCGGCGGAGAAGTCCCGCCCCTCCACCGGGTTCGCCACCCAGCGGGTCCGGCCAATCCACAGGTCGTGCCCGGCATGGAAATGGCCCGAGACCCAGAGGTCGGGCCGGTCCGCCTCGGGCAGGTCTTCCAGGGCGGTGGTGGCGTAGAAGGCCGGGACCCACCAGGGCACGCCGGGCACGTGGCGGAACGCCTCGGCCGCGCGTGGGCTCGCCGGGTGATGGGTGACGCAGACGGTCGGGCCGGCATGGGGCTGCGCCAGGGCGGCGGCCAGCAGGGCACGCTCCCGCTCATGGGCCGCCATCGCGTCGGCGGGCGACCAGGCCGTGCCGTCACCGTTGCGGATGGAGCCCCGATACTCCCGCGAGCCCGTAACCGGATCGGTCATCCGCGCGGCCGCGTAGGCGACCGGATCCGACGGCGCGTCGGCGCCGCTCTCGTCGAGCCAGAGGCCGGCCAGCGACCAGTCGCTCCACAGGGTCGTGCCGACGAAGCGGACGCCATCGAGGACGATCGCCGCCCCGCGCTGGAGCAGGTGGATGTCCGCCCCCTCCCCGTTCAGGCGCAGTACCTCGGTCTCCAGGGCGGCGAGGAGTTCCGGAGCCGTGCGCCGGTCGCCGGTGGGCGCGTAGTGCTCGTGGTTGCCCGGCACCAGCACGATCGGGCGTCCCTGCGCCAGGGTCATAAGGGCCGCGAGCCCCGATTCGGGCCTGCCCTCGTGCAGGTCGCCGGGGCAGACCAGCACGTCGAAGGGCCGGGTCGGGCGCGGGATGACGTCGAGGCGCCGGCGCTCGAGGTGCAGGTCGGAGATGGGGAACAGGCGCATGGCGGGGGCTCGAAGCCTCTCAGGGAACCGGACTCTCGGACACGGCCTTGGCCGCGCGCCACTCGGCGCGGGCGGCCTTCAGGATGTCGCCCGCCGAATCCGCGTTGAGGATGGCGATGCCGGCCGCCGCGATGAGGTCGGGCCAGGCCGACAGGGTCAGGGCGGTGGCGAGGCCGGCGGCGATGATCGCCAGGTTGGCGAAGGCGTCGTTGCGGGCGGAGAGGTAGGCCGCCCGGGTCAGGCTGCCGCCGCCCGAGCGGTGGCGGGCCAACATCATCGCGCAGGTGAGATTGACCGCCAGCGCCCCCATGCCCGTGAGCGTCAGGGGGATCGGGGCCGGCGGCGCCATCGTGGCGAACTTGATCCAGGCGGCATAGGCGGTGGCGAGCGCCGGCAGGAGCAGGATGACGGCGAGGACCGCCCCGAGCCGGGCCCGGTTGCGCACGCTCCAGCCGATCCCGGCGAAGATCAGCAGGTTGATCGCCGCGTCCTCGAGGAAGTCGAGGCTGTCGGCGATGAGCGCCAGCGAGCCGATCGCCAGGGCGACCGTGATCTCGATGCCGAAATACGCGAGGTTCAGCCCGGCAACGCGGGCGACCACCGGGCGCAGGGTGGCGGACGGGGTGGGCGTGGCGGACACGGGCGGCGGCTCGTCTCGTGACGGTGCGGTCTTCAAGGGGAGGTCCCCGGACCCGGGCCCGGCGCCTCGCGGCAAGAGTCTCCATGGCGCGAAGTGCCTCCGTCTGTCGAGGCTCACGACTCGGCGCGATGCTTTTCGGCAGCCGGATACTGGATTTGGCCCGCCGCCTGTGCGAGGCGAAAAGCCACGCCGCACGAGACCCGCGTGCCACACCCGAAGTCAGGGGAAACTGCCGATGATGCCCGAACTGCGCGTCCTGTACTTCGAGGATCTCGAAGTCGGCCTGTCCGAGACGCTGAACAAGGTCATCGCCTCCTCCGACGTGGTGGGCTTCGCCGAGATCACCGGCGACCGCAATCCGATCCACCTGTCCGAGCACTTCGCGGCGCGCACGCCCTTCGGCACCCGGATCGCCCACGGCCTCTACACCGCCGGCCTGATCTCGGCGGTGCTCGGCACCCGCCTGCCCGGCCCCGGCGCGGTCTATATCAGCCAGACCCTGAACTTTCGCGCGCCCGTGCGCATCGGCGACACCGTCGAGGTCACGGTCGAGGTGGCCGAACTCGTCCCGGAGCGCCGCCGTGCCCGCCTGAAATGCACCTGCTCGGTGGCCGGTGAGGTCGTCCTCGACGGCGAGGCCCTGGTGAAGGTGCCGACCAAGGCCGAGGCCGATCCCCTGGCGGTGCGCATGGGCGGGCGTCCGGCGAGCGCCTGACGCCGCCTTGGCCGCCCCTTGCCGACCCGCGCCGATCGCCATCGAGGATCCCGCCGACCCGCGCCTCGCGCCCTATGCGGCGATGCGCGAGCGCGACCTCGTCGGGCGTGCCGGCCGCTTCATCGTCGAGGGCGAGGTGACCCTGCGGGTCATGCTCTCGGCCCGAGCCCGGTTCGGCCTCGAATCGGTTCTGCTGGCGCCCGAGCGCCTGGCCGGCCTGGACGCGGCCCTGGCCCGTCTGCCCGAGCCCGTGCCCGTCTACACCGCGGCGAAGCCCGTGATGAGCGCGATCACCGGATTTCCGATCCATCGCGGCGTCCTCGGCGTGGGCCTGCGCGGGGCGGAGGCCACGGATGCCGTCCTCCCCGGCCTGCCGCCCGCCCCGGCACCGGCCCTCGTGGTCGGTCTCGTCGGCCTGACCAACCACGACAATGTCGGCGGCCTGTTCCGCAACGCCGCCGCCTTCGGGGCCGACGCGGTGCTCCTCGATGCCGGCACCTGCGATCCGCTCTACCGCAAGGCGATCCGCGTCTCGGCGGGCGCCGCCCTGATCGTCCCCTTCCTGCAACTCGCCGATGCGGACGCGCTCCTGGCCTTCGCGGCGCGTCACGCCCTGGAGCCCCTGGCCCTGAGCCCCGGCGGAGCCGAGACCCTGGCGGCCCTGGCGCCCCCCAACCGGACCCTGCTCCTCCTCGGAAGCGAGGGGCCGGGCCTGCCGCCGGACCTGATGGCGCGCCTGCGCACCGTCCGCATCGCGATGGCGCCGGACTTCGATTCGCTCAACGTCGCCACGGCGGGCGCGATCGCGCTACATCACCTGTCCCGGGCCGCCTGACTGCGGATCGCGGGCGTCCGCGGCCCGATGGGCCGGGGATGCGCGACACTGCGCCCCCATTGCCGCCTGCATCGCTACGGTCAAGATTAGACCGCGAGCCCTGGACGGACCATGCTCCCGCGCCACATGGATGAGGCGCGTGGGCCTGTAGACGATGGAGTTTTGAGCGTTGTTGCAGTCACGGGACGGCTTGCGGACTTTGTCCGGACGCCGCGTCATCATCGTCGGTGCCGGTCCCGGCGGCCTCGCCACCGCACTCCTCCTCGCCCGCGCCGGCGTGCACGTCACGTTGCTGGAGAAGGATCCGGCGGTGGGCGGACGCACCAAGACGGTCGAGGCGCCCGGGGGCTTCCGGTTCGACATCGGCCCGACCTTCTTCCTCTATCCGCAGATCCTCGCCGACATCTTCGAGACCTGCGGCGAGCGCCTGGAAGACCACGTCAAGCTTGAGCGCCTCGATCCGCAGTACCACCTCGTGTTCGAGGCGGGCGGCGAGATCCGCGCCACGAACGACATGGACCGCCTCGAGGCCGAGGTGGCGCGCATCGCGCCGGACGACGCCAAGAACGTGCGCAAGTTCTTCGCCGACAACCGGGTCAAGCTGAAGTTCTTCAAGCCCGTCCTGGAGCAGGCCTTCCATACCCTGCGGGCCATGGCCTCCCCGGCCATGATCGCCGCCCTGCCCCACCTCCATCCGGGGCGCAGCGTCGACAAGGACCTGCAGCGCTACTTCAAGGACCCGCGGGTCCGCCTCGCCTTCGCGTTCCAGACCAAATACCTCGGCATGTCGCCGTTCCGGTGCCCGAGCCTGTTCACCATCCTGTCGTTCCTCGAATACGAGCACGGCGTCTACCATCCGGTCGGCGGGTGTGGCGCCGTCTCGGAGGCGATGGCGGGCCTCGCCCGCCGGATGGGCGTCGACATCCGCCTCGGGGCGGGCGTCGAGCGGGTGCTGTTCGAGGGCAAGCGCGCCAGCGGCGTCGTCTGCAACGGCGAGACCCTGCAGGCCGACGCGGTCGTCATCAACGGCGACTTCGCCAAGGTCATCCAGGACCTCGTGCCGCAGCAGCACCGGCCGCGCTGGCGCGACACCAAGATCGCGAAGGCGCGCCTCTCCTGCTCGACCTTCATGCTGTATCTCGGCCTCGACGGGCCGATGCCGGAGGCCCTCGGCCACCACACCATCCTGCTGTCGGAGGATTACGCCCGCAACATCCGGGAGATCACCGACGGCATCCTGCCGATGCAGCCCTCGCTCTACGTGCAGCATGCGGGCTTCACCGACGGCGGCATGGCGCCCCCCGGTCAGACCAGCCTCTACGTGCTGGTGCCGGTGCCGAACCTGAAGGCGGGCATCGACTGGAAGGGGCTGCGGGAGACTTATCGCCGCCTCGTCCTCGACCGCCTGAAGCTGCTCGGCCTCGGCGACATCGAATCGCGCATCCGCTACGAGCGCATCGTCGACCCGACCGAGTGGCGCGACGACTTCTTCGTGCACGAGGGGGCCACCTTCAACCTCGCCCACGACCTGATGCAGATGCTCTACTTCCGCCCGCACAACCGCTTCGGGCCAGGGCTCTACCTCGTCGGCGGCGGAACCCATCCGGGCTCCGGCCTGCCGGTGATCTACGAGGGTGCGCGCATCACCGCCCGCCTCCTGATCGAGGAGCTCTCCGCCGGGCGCGTCGGGGCCGCCAGTGCCGGCATCCCGGCCACCGCGCCCCTGGCCACCTCGGGCGACGCCACTTGAGGGGGCTGTCGCGGCCCCTGGCCGGTCTCTGCGCCCTCGTCCTGGTTTCGGGGGCGGCCCGGGCGGCCTCCGTGGCGGTGGAGGTCGAGGGCATCGAGCCCGGCGGCCTTGTCTCCGTCGCCCTGTGCCAGGACGGCCTGTCCGAGGCCGATTGCCGGACAGGGCAGCAGGCCGAGCCCCAGGCCGCTGCCCAGCGCTTCGTCTTCGCGAACGTGAGGCCCGGGATCTATGCGGCGGTGGCCTATCAGGACACCAACCGCAACGGCCGCCTCGACCGGACCGGCCTCGGCCTGCCCCTTGAGCCCTACGGCTTCTCCGGCGAGTCCGTCCGGACCGCCCGCCCGGATTTCGCGCGCGCGCGTTTCACCGTGCGGGAGCCGGGCGTCGGCGTGCGGGTTCGCCTGTCGCGCGCGCTGCCGCCCCGCTGAGCGCCGCGTGAGCCTCCCTTCCGAGCCGCTCCTGCGGGTGGCCGGCGCCGCCCTCGCCTATCGCGGCACCCGCGTGCTGGAGCGCGTCGACCTCGCCCTCGGCGCCGGCGAGACCCTCGCGCTCCTCGGCCCCAACGGCGCCGGCAAGACTTCGCTGATGCGCCTCGTCGCGGGTCGGCTCGCCCCCCGTGCCGGCAGCGTCCGCGTGGCCGGCGACGATCCCCATCGGACGCCGGCGGCGCGCCGGGCGATCGGCTGGGTGCCCCAGGAAATCGCCCTCTATCCCCGCCTCTCGGTGGCCGAGAACCTGTCGGTCTTCGCCCAGCTCGCCGGCATCCCCCGGCGCGGGCGGGCCGAGGCGGTGGCGACGGGCCTCGCCCTCTGCGCCCTCGGCGAGGTCGCCCGGCGCCCGGTGGGGCTGCTCTCGGGCGGCTACCAGCGCCGGGTCAACATCGCCGCCAGCCTGATGGCGCGACCCCGCCTCGTCCTCCTCGACGAACCGACGCAGGGCGTCGACCTGCACGCCCGGGCGGCCATCCATGCGGTGCTCGCGCGCCTGCGCGAGGCCGGCACGGCCCTCCTCGTCGCCACCCACGACTTCGCCGAGGCCGAGCGCCTGGCCGACCGGGTCGCCATCCTGGCGCAGGGGCGGATCGTCACCGACGGCCGCCTGTCCGATCTCCTCGCCCGCATCCGCGCCGAGGCCCCCGAGCACGAGGCGGCCCTCGTCGCCCCCGCCGATGGGGCGGCGGAGGCGGTCCTGCGCCAAGCGGGCTTCGTGCCACTCGACACCGGCTCGACCTGGCGGGCGCGCCGCCTGAGCGGCACGCCCCGCGACGGCGCCGACCTGCTCGCCGACCTCCGGAGCGCGGGCGTGCCCATCGCCGAGATCCGCATCCGAGCCCCTGGGCTGGAGGCGGTGTATCGCGATGCGCTGGCGGGATCCGCGCCGCCGGCCGCGGACGGGCTCGCCGAACAAGAGACCCCCGCATGATCTCGGCCGCCTTCCGCGTGATGCTGCTCGGCCTGATGCGCGACCGGGCCGCCCTGGTCATGGCCTTCGTGCTGCCCACCGTGATCTTCGTGATCTTCGCCGCGATCTTCTCCGGCGCCCTGGGCGACCGCATCCGCATCCATGTCGGCCTCCTCGACTTGGCCCGGACGCCGACGACGCAGCGCCTGATGCAGGCCCTGGAGGCGGACCCGTCCCTCCGGGTCGGACGCCTCGCCGCCTCCGATCTCGACGGCGCCGTCGCGGCGGTGCGCCGGGGCGAGGTCGACGTGGCCCTGGTGCTGCGCGGCGACCTCGAGGCCGGCTCGTCCCGCGCCGACCAGCCCGTGGTGCTGATCGAGAATCCCGCCAAGGCCCTCGCCACCCCGATCGCGCTGGGCCAGCTCCAGCGCGTCCTCAACGAGGCCCTGCCCGACGTGGTTTTGGCCCGGATCGTCGCCGACGTGGAGCGCTCGGGCAAGATCGGCCCGGACGAACGGGCCTTCCTCAACCAGGCCTTCGCCGAGCAGCGCGCCCGCAAGGAGCCCTTCGCCTTCGCCTCCCTGGTGGAGCGGCGCAGCACCGCCTCGGGTGCCACCAACGATCGCGTCAGCTACTACGCGGGGGCGATCACGGCGGTGTTCCTGCTCTTCGCCGCCATGCAGGGCGCCCTCTCCCTCGTCGACGAGCGCCAGTCCGGGCTCGCCGACCGGCTGATGGCGGGACCCGGCGGGCTCAGTGTGGTGGTGCTGGGCAAGTTCCTGTTCCTGGTGGGCCAGGGCCTCGTCCAGGCCGGGCTGATCTTCTCGGCCGCCGCCCTCCTGCACGGCGTCGACATCCTGCCCCATGCGGGCGCCTGGCTGGTGACCTCCCTCCTCGTCTCGGCGATGGCGGCCGGCCTCGCCCTGGCCGCCTGCGCGGCCTCCGCCACCCGCCAGCAGGCGCACCTGGCCGCGACCTTCGGCGTCCTCCTGCTCTCGGCGGTGGGCGGCAGCATGGTGCCCCGCTTCCTGATGCCGCCCTGGCTGCAGGAGGCCGGCTGGCTCACTCCCAACGCCTGGGCGATCGAGGCCTACCAGAACGCCTTGAGCGAGGGCTGGGCCGCGGCGCTGCCCGCCTGGGGCGTGATGGCCGCCGTGGCGGCGGCGGGGTTGTGGGTCGCGCTGGGGCTCGTGTCGCGGCGAACGAGCTAGGAAGGTACGGGCGAAGACGGCGTCGGTCCACGCCGCGACCGGTTAGCGCGTTGACCGCGCGGCCATCCGGTCTAGCTTCATGCAGGGTATGGGCTTTCGGACCGGCCCGGGGAGTGACACGAACATGTGGGCTGGGTCTTCGGTCGCCGTCGTCGGCGCAGGGTTGGGCGGCTTGGCGGCTGCCTGCGTGAGCGCCGCGCGCGGCCACACCGTCACGCTCTACGACAAGAACGACTGGCTCGGGGGCAAGGCCGCGGTCCTGCGCGAGGGCGGTTTCCGCTTCGACATGGGGCCGACCATCCTCACGGTGCCCAAAGTGCTGGAGCGCATCTTCCAGGAGGCCGGGCGCGACATCCACGACTACCTGGACCTGCGCCGCCTCGATCCGCAGTGGCGCTGCTTCTTCGACGACGACACCCAGCTCGACCTCATGGCCGACGTACCCACCATGGCCGCCGACATGGAGCGCTTCGCGCCCAACACCGGCGCGGGCGAGGGCTACAAGAAGTTCCTCGAGATCTCCGAGCACCTGCACGACGTCTCGAACAAGTTCTTCTTTTGGAAGCCGGTCGAGGATTTGTTCGACACGATCAACATCCGCGCCAACATGAATCCCGGCACCCTGCGCGACGTGCTGTCCCTGCGCATGGGCTCGTCGGTCGCCGGCACCATCCGCTCGAAGGTGAAGGATGCGCGCCTCGCGCAGATGCTCGACCACTTCGTCCAGTATGTCGGCTCCTCGCCCTACGGCGCGCCCGCCGTGCTCTGCGCCATCGCCCACATGCAGACCGCCGAGGGCGTCTGGTACCCGATGGGCGGCACCCGCGCCGTGGCCGAGGCCCTGACCAAGCTCGCCTCCGAACTCGGCGCCACCCTGCGGCCCGGCGACGAGGTCACCGGCCTCGCCATCGAGCAGGGCGCGGTCAAGGGCGTGCGGACCGCCTCCGGCGTCACCCCGTTCGACGCCGTGATCTCGAACATGGATTCGGTACGCACCTACCGGGAACTCGTCGGCGGCGACGTCGGCAAATCCTACGAGAAGAAAAGCTTCGAGCCGGCCTGCTCCGGTGTCGTCCTCTATCTCGGGCTGAACAAGCGCTACGAGCACCTGAATCACCACGACTTCGTCTTCTCCCGCGACCCCGAGGAGGAGTTCGACTACATCTACCGCAAGGGCGAGCCGGCCCCGGACCCGACCGCCTACCTCGCTGCCCCATCCTCCACCGACCCGTCGGTGGCGCCCGAGGGCGGCGAGGCGCTCTACGTCCTCGTGCACACGCCGTATCTGCGCCCGCACCACGACTGGTCGAAGATGTTCCCGGCCTATCGGCAAGTCATCCTCGACAAGCTCAAGCGCACCGGCAACATGCCCGACCTTGAGGAGCGCATCGTCGTCGAGCGCCACCTGACGCCGCAGGACATTCACGAGCGCTACAAGGTGCTCAACGGCGCAATCTACGGCCTGGCCTCGCACGGCAAGTTCATGGGCGCCTTCAAGCCGGGCAACCGCTCCCGGCAGGTCCGCGGCCTCTACCTCGCCGGCGGTGCGGCCCATCCGGGTCCGGGCATGCCGATGGTGATGATGTCGGGCTGGATCGCGGCGGATGCCCTCGACACCGATGCCCGGGGAGAGGAGCGCGCCAGCGCCTGAAGGCCCCACGCATGTCCCGCGAGGACGGCCCCGCCCGATCGCCCGCCCTGTGGCGGTTCATGGTCGGGTATTTCGACCGCTACGTCCGACGCCACCTCAACGCCCTGCGGCTCGCCCGCTGGGGCGTGCCGGCCTGCGCCGACCATCCCGGGCCGGTGGTGGTCTACTGCAACCATCCGGCCTGGTGGGACGCCGCCGTGGTCATCCTCCTGGCCGGACGGCTGTTTCCCCGCCGCGAGAGCTATGCGCCCTTTGACGCGCGGATGCTGGAGAAGTACGCAGTCTTCGCCCGCATGGGGGCCTTCGCGGTGGACCTCGACTCGGCCCGCGGCGCCGCCCAGTTCCTGAAGGCGACGCGGCGCATCCTGGGGGCGCCGAACCGGATGATCTGGATCACCGCCCAGGGGCGCTTCCAGGACGTCCGCGCCCGGCCTCTGGGCCTGCGCGCCGGCGTCGGCCGCCTGCCCGAGATCGCACCCGACGCCCTGTTCGTACCGCTGGCCCTCGAATACGCGTTCTGGGAGGAGCGCGGTGGCGAGGCCTTCGCGGCCTTCGGGGCGCCGATCCCCGGAGCCGAGCTGCTCGCCCTGTCCCGGGCCGAGCGCCTCGCCCGGATGGAGGCGGACCTGACCGCTACCCTCGACCGGCTCAGCGCCGACGTGGTCGCGCGCGAGGCCGGACGCTTCACGCCGCTCGCGTCCGGTGCCAAGGGGATCGGCGGGATCTACGATCTCTGGCGGCGCCTCGGGGCCGTCGTCACGGGCCGGCGCTTCGAGCCGGCCCACCGCCAGAAGGGAGATCCGGTTCCGTGATGCTCGGTTTCGCGATCCTGGCCCTGGCCTGTGCGCTGCTGCCCGCCCTGGTCGCCTGGGTGAACCTCTCGATTCTGCGCACCCCCGAGCCGGATCTCGACGTCCGGGCCCGGGTCTCGGTGCTGATCCCGGCCCGCAACGAGGCCGCGGTGATCGCCGCCACCGTGCGGGCCGCCCTGTCGAGCGCCGGTGTCGCCCTGGAGGTGCTCGTCGGCGACGACCATTCCACCGACGACACCGCCGCCATCGTGGCCGCCATCGCCGCCGAAGACCCGCGCTTGCGCCTCGTCGCGATCCCGCCCCTGCCCGAGGGCTGGACGGGGAAGAACCACGCCTGCGCACGGCTGGCGGAGGCCGCGACCGGGACGCATCTCCTCTTCGTCGATGCCGATGTGAGCCTGGCGCCCGCGGCGGCGGCGGCCCTCGCCGCCCATGCGCGCCGGACCGAGAGCGCCCTGGTGAGCGGCGTGCCGCGCCAGTTGATGGGCTCGCTGGGCGAGCGCCTGACGGTGCCGATGATCAACTTCCTGCTCCTCGGCTACCTGCCGATGGCGATGATGCGGGCCTCCCCGCGCCCCAGCCTCGGGGCCGCCTGCGGCCAGCTCATTCTCGTCGGTCGCGAGGCCTACGCGGCCACCGGCGGGCACGGCGCCGTGCGCACCAGCCTGCACGACGGGGTCGTACTGCCGCGACGCTTCCGGCAGGCCGGCTACCGGACCGACCTCGTCGCCGGGCACGCCCTGGCGACCTGCCGGATGTACCGCGGCTTCGCCCAGAGCTGGGCCGGCTTCTCGAAGAACGCCCACGAGGGCATGGCGACCCCGCGGGCCCTGCCGGTCTGGACCCTGCTCCTGGTCGGCGGGCACGTCCTGCCCTGGCTCCTCCTCTTGGCGGCCCTGGCCGGCCTTGAATCCGGCCACGCCGCGTTCCTGGCCTTCGCCGCCGCCCTCGTCTCCCTGGCGACCCGGGCGGCGATCACCCTGGTCACCCGCGAGCCCCTGGGGACGGTTCTGCTCCACCCGGCGACGGTCCTCGTCGCCCTGGCGATCCAGTGGACCGCCCTCCTGCGGCGCAAGGGCAGCGGCACGCCTCTGTGGAAGGGCCGGAGCTACCCGATCGGCGGCCCTTGAGTCTCCGCCGCGATCCAGGCCGCGGTCTCGGGATCGGCCCCCGCCACCGGCAGGTGCAGGATGATCGGCGTCTCGTAGGGGTGGCGGGCCTTCAGGGCGGCGCCGAGGGCCTCGGCGAGGCCCTCGCGGCTCTTCAGGATCGCGACGACCTCCGAGCCCTGCTCCACCGCGCCCTTCCAGGCGTAGACGGAGAGCATCCCCGGCAGGACGTTGATGCAGGCCGCGAGGCGCAGACGCACCAGCGCCTCTCCGACGGTCAGGGCGGTGCCGGTATCCGGGAAGGTGGTGTAGACGAGAAGCGGCCGCTCCATGCTATGGGTCTCCGACCAGGGTTCCGCCGCTCCACCGGCGGGAGCGGGCCGGCGGGACTGCCGGCAGGACTGGGAACGGGACGCTGGAGCGAAGGCTCCGCGTCGGCAAGGTGGTCGGCAAGGCGGATGTGAGCCCATGGCCCGGCGTTTCGAACGGCTTGCCTTCGTCGCAAGTCCCACGGAGGACGCCCGCCAGGCGGCCGCGACCCTGATGCGGCGCTACGACCACGTGCCGCCCGACGAGGCCGACGTGGTGGTGGCGCTCGGCGGCGACGGGCTGATGCTCCAGACCCTGCACCGCTTCATGCATGCCGGCACGCCGATCTACGGCATGAACCGCGGCACCGTCGGCTTCCTCATGAACGAGTTCCGCGAGGACGGGCTGATCGAGCGCCTGGAGAACACCAAGCGCAGCATCATCCACCCGCTGATGATGGAGGCCGTGGACACGGAGGGGCGCCGGCACCAGGCCCGCGCCCTGAACGAGGTCTACATGCTGCGCCAGACGCACCAGACCGCCAAGCTGCGGATCTCGATCGACGGTCATGTCCGCCTGCCGGAGCTCATCGCCGACGGCGTGCTCGCGGCGACCCCGGCGGGGTCCACCGCCTACAACCTGTCGGTGGGCGGCCCGATCCTGCCCCTCAACGCCCGGCTCCTGGCCCTGACGCCGATCTCGGCCTTCCGGCCCCGGCGCTGGCACGGGGCCCTGCTGCCGGACTACGCCCGCATTCTCATCGAGGTGCTCGACGCCGCGCACCGCCCGGTGGCGGCGGTGGCCGACCACACCGAGTTTCGGCGGGTCTGCACGGTGGAGACCTGGCTCGACCACGCCACCAACCTGACCCTGCTGCACGATCCCGGCCACAGCCTCGACGAGCGCATCCTGCGCGAGCAGTTCGGCTGATCGCCCCTCACGCGGCGAGGCGCGCCCGGTCCTCGCGGTAGCTGGCGATCAGCGCCTCGGGGATCGCGTCGAGCACGACCTCGGTGGCGAGGGCACGGCGCCGGGCGCGGCTGCCCTCGAACTCGGCGAGCAGCGCGTCGGAGAGTCCGTCGAGGATCAGGCCCACCGGGTCGGTGCGCCCCTTCTCGACGTCGGCTGGCGCCTCGGCCGGCACGACGGCCCGGATCGCCACGACAGGGGCGACGTCCGATTCCACCGGCGCATCCGAGGTCGGCAGGTCCGCGACGACGGGCGGCGCCTCCGCAGCGGAGTCGACGGCCACCGGCGCGGTCTCTTCCTGGATCGCTTCCGAGGTTCCTTCCAAAGCCGCGCGCGCGATCGCCGCGACGGTCTCGGCGACCGGTTCGGGGGCTGCGGCGCCCGGTGCGGCCTCCAGGGCCTGTGGGGCGTCCCAGTCGGCCAGAACCTGGCGCTGGGCCTCGCGCCATTCGGCGTCGAGGATCTCGCGCTCGATCCGCAGGATCTCGCTGCGCTCGGCCTCGGCGGCGAGTTCGCGGGCGAGCACCCGGGCCTCGTCGCGGGCGGCCTCCGCCTCGAAGCGGGACAGGAGCGCCATGACGCTCTGCGCCTCCGCGAAGGGCATCGTCTCGCAGGCGGTCAGCGCCCGCTCGATCATCAGGCGCGAAAGGCCCGCCCCGGCGCTGGCGATGGCGCCCTGCCCCGCCTCGCGCCAGGCCGACAGCGCGGCGCTGAAGGCCGGCAGCAGCACCGGTGGAAGGCCGGCCTTGCGGTGCAGGGCCGCGAAGGCGGCGGTGGAGGCATCGTGCATCAGCCCGGCCACCCGGCGGACGGGGAGGCCGGCGAGGTCGGCCAGGGCCATCTCGGCGAAGGCCATGTTGCCGGACAGGATCGCCCGCAGCAGCAAGCCGGCATTGAGCTGGCCGCAGGCCTTCAGGTGGGCGACGAGCCGGGCGAGGTCGACGGGATGGGCCTCGGCGCAGAAGGCCAGGGTCGTGCGCTCCTGCGCCTCGCGGCTGGCGCGCGCGCTGCGGGCCGGGGTGAGCCAGCCGGAGGACACCGCGAAGGCGGAGAGGGATTCGGCGAGGCGCGTGGTCACGCTCTGGCGCACTTCGAGGGGCAGGTAGGGCCGGGCCAGGACCGCCTCGCGCAGGGCGGCCACGTCGCCGTGGCGCTCCACCATCCGCATCAGGCTGCCGGTGGTGATGTGGGCACTGCGGTTGCGGGCGAGCACGACCAGGGCCTCGGGCTCGGCGATCTCGGCGAGCGCCCCGGCGACGGCCGGCGACAGGTCGAGCCGGCCCGCGATGGCGCGGCGGGCGGCGAGGCACCCGATGGCGACGCCGTCGACGAGGTCGGCGTCGCTCAGCACGGGCGAGCGGGCCAGCACCAGGGTGGCGATCTCGGCCTGGTCGCCCGCCAGCGCCACGATCAGGGGACGGGGGGCGTTCGCGCAGGCGGCGCAGGCCTCCGCCAGGGCTCGGCGCACCAGGCTGGAGGGGTCGTCCAGGAGGGCGAGGAGCGCGGCCTCCGCCTCCCAGGCCACGTCCTCGCCGAGACCGTCGTAGAGGTAGGCCCGGGCCAGCGCACCCGCGGCCTCCGCCCGTCGCGCCGCGGAGGTGTGCTGCGTCCAGGCGAGGAACTGGCGGATGATCATGAGCCGCTCCGGATCGTGAAGAGGGACAGGTCGAGGGGGGCGCCGGGGCGGGGCGACTGGCCGGAGGCGCCGAACTCCGCCGGACGGCGCGGCGGTAGGGGGGCTCCCACCAGGGCCGCGGAGGCGGCCGGCACGGGGTTGGCGGCAATCGCCGGCGCGGCGACGGGGGGCGCGCCCCCGGTCACGCTCTCGGTGCCGTCCGAGCGCGGGAAATAGGTCGGCGCCGCGCGAGCCGGCTCCGGCCGAACCGCATCGGTCCCGCCGCTGCGCCCCTGCCAAAGGCGGGCGACCCCGGCCGAGACGCCGCCCTGCTGGCGCGGATCCGTCTGGAACATCGAGCGCAGGCCGCCCTCGTTGAGGGAGGCGTAGGCGGTGGTGCCCTCGGGCAGGCTGATCGTGGCGGCGGGGGTGGCCGGCGCCGCGCCCGTGCGGGCCGCGGCGAGGTGGGCGTAGAGCTCGGCCGCGCCGCGGGGGCGCCCGGTCCTGTCGTAGAACAGGCCACGATTGGCGGCCGCCGCCTCCGGCATGTCAAGGGCGGCGGCCCGGGCCGGGCTCGCCTGGGCGGTGGCGATGAGGGCGGCGGCGCCGCGCGCGCCGAGGACGTGGGCGGCGTAGAGGTCGCCGCCGGTGGGCTCGCGCCCGAGGGCGCCGGTCAGGGCTTCCCGGTTCTGCTCGGTCAGGGCCCCCGCCAGGGTGGCGGCGATCCGCGGATCGCGGCGCAGGTCGAGGATGGTCTGCTTGGCCGCCGGATCGCTCACCGCGTAGGTGCCGTCGGCGCTCTTGGTGATCGCGTCCGCGTAGGTCCCGAGGCCGAGGCGGGGACCGGCGGTCTTCAGGGTGCCGAGCCACGTCTGCTCGATGAACTGGAACAGGCCGGTGGCCGAGGAGGTACCCGCCTTGGCGGAGGGGTCGAGGGCGGATTCGCGCTGGGCCGTGGCCAGGAGATAGTCGAAGCCCGCGCCGGAGGTCTGTGCCCCGTCGCGGATCGCCTCGATGACCCCGCTCGACGCCCCCGTGCGCCCGGCGGCGGCGTCGCGCGTGCCCAGGTCCCGGCTGACGCCGGGATCGCGGGCAGTGGCGGGGGGCGTGGTGAAGAGGAACATGGCCGTCCGGCTGGGGGCGGACCCAGGCGCCGCCCCAACGGCAACTTTGTTCTCCCTATGGTAAAGGAAGATTGAAGAGCCGGCTCGCGCACGATGCCCGATTTCAGGATTGGCCCCCGCCGGACTGGTCTTCACCCGCGAAGGCCAAGTCCTCGTCCGCCCAGCCGGTCAGGCCGCCGAGCATGAGCTTGACCAGACGCCCGAGCTCGGCGAGCCGCAGGGCCGCCCGGTCGGCTCCGTTGCAGTGGGGCCCGGCGCAGTAGACCACGAACAGCGTGTCGGCGGGCCAGGCGGCGAGGCGCTCGGCCGTGATCAGCCGGTGCGGCAGGTGCACGGCGCCGGGGAGGTCACGGCGCCGGGGAGGTCACGGCGCCGGAACGCCGCCGCCGAGCCGACGGCGTGCAGCAGCACGAAGTCGGGCGGGCCGGCCTCCAGGGCCGCCGCCACGTCGGCGCAATCGGTCTCCAACTCCAGGCGACGCCGGAAGTGATCGCGGGCGATGGCGGGCGGACAGGCGGGCATGGCGGTCACGGGGCTCATTGGGGTTCTCCGTCGCAGGGGACGGCAGACCTAGCAGCAGGCGCGCCCCTTGGCGGCGGCTCGGATTGCCGGTTAGCGTCGCGATCATGCCAAAATCGCAGGCGCGCCTGTCCCCCGCCGACCGTCTCGTGGTGGTGCTGGCCTATGACGGCCTCTGCACCTTCGAGTTCGGCGTCGCCGTGGAGATCTTCGGCCTGCCCCGTCCCGAGATGGGGCCGGACTGGTACCGCTTCGCCGTGGCCGGGCTCGATCCCGGGCCCATGCGGGCCGAGGGCGGCGTGCGCCTCCTCGCCGATGGCGGGCTCGATCTCCTGGAGCGTGCCGGCACCATCGTGGTGCCAAGCTGGCGGGGTGCGGACGAGCCGGTCCCCGAAGCCCTCTCCACCGCCCTGCGGGCGGCCGCGGCCCGCGGGGTGCGCATCCTGTCGATCTGCTCCGGGGTCTTCGTGCTCGCGGCGGCGGGCCTGCTCGAGGGGCGCCGCGCCACCACCCATTGGCGCCATGCCGAGGCCCTGGCCGCACGCCATCCCGGCATCCGCTTCACCCCCGACGTGCTCTACGTGGACGAGGGCGCGATCCTGACCTCCGCCGGCTCGGCCGCCGGGATCGACCTCTGCCTGCACCTCGTGCGCCGCGATTTCGGGCCGGCCGCCGCCAATGCCGTCGCCCGGCGCCTCGTCGTGCCGCCCCACCGGGACGGCGGCCAGGCCCAGGTGGTCGCGGGTGCGGTGCCGACGCTCCACGAGGCGGCGCGGATCGGGCCGCTGCTCGATGCCATGCGGGCGGCGCCGGCCCGGGACTGGCCGGTCGCCCATCTGGCAGACCGTGCGGGCATGAGTCCTCGAACGCTCCTGCGTCGCTTTTCCGCCGCCACCGGCACGACGCCGGCCCGTTGGCTCCTCGATCTGCGCCTCGCCCGGGCCCGTGACCTGCTGGAGCAGGCGGACCAACCGCTCCAGGCCGTCGCCGAGGCGGCGGGCTTCGCCACCGCAGCGACCCTGCGCCAGCAGTTCCGCCGGCGTTACGCGGTGACGCCCGCGGCCTACCGGGCCACCGCGCGCCCGCGACCTTGATGCCGCGCCGCCGACCGATGGCCCGCCAACGAAAAAGCGCCCCGGAGGGCGCTGGGTGGGATCTGGAAGGATTGGGAATTTGGAGCGGGCGAAGGGATTCGAACCCTCGACCCCAACCTTGGCAAGGTTGTGCTCTACCCCTGAGCTACACCCGCTCACACCCGTCGTGGCGAAGGAGACCCTCGCGCCGGACGGTTCGTCGTATCAACGAAGCAAAAAGCCACTTCCAGCGGCTGTCGCTCCGGTCGTCTCGTTCGGTTAATTGGAGCGGGCGAAGGGATTCGAACCCTCGACCCCAACCTTGGCAAGGTTGTGCTCTACCCCTGAGCTACACCCGCTCACAACCGCGCCGCTGGTGGGAAAGACCCGCCGGCGGCCCCGGACGGCGTCTCTAAACACCATTCCGTCGGGCGTTGCAAGCGCTGAATCCCGGCGCTCGCCCCGCGGGCCGTTTGCCGGCATCGCACCGCCCTTCAGGGCTGCCACTGCGCGGGTGGGGGCAGGCCCTCGCGGATTTCGCGCAGGCGCGCGCGGGTGGCGGCGGTGGTCTCGGCCGGGAGCGCATCGAGGGGGAAGAAGCCGCAGGCGGCGATCTCGCGGTCGGGCTGTTTCGGCGCCCGCACGGCGAAGGCGGCGGCCACGTAGAGGGCGACGTGGTCGCGCCCGGCCCCCGTGCGGCTGTGATAGAAGCCGTGCAGCCGCAGAGGATGCCCGGGATCGACGACGATCTCGGCCTCCTCGCGGAACTCCCGGACCATGGCCGTCACCGCGCTCTCGCCGGCCTCGATGCCGCCGCCGGGCAGGTGCCAGCCCGACACGTAGGTGTGGCGGACGAGGCAGACCCGGCCTTCGGCGTCGATGGCGACGCCGCGAACACCCAGGGTCATGCCGCGCGTCGCCAGGGCGCCGTAGTGGATCAGGCGCCGCATCCAGGGGCGTTGCAGGAGCATGCGGCTCAGACGACGCGCAGGCGGATGGCGCCGAGGCCCTCGATGGCGGCCGTCATCGTCTCGCCGCGCCGGACGGCGCCGACGCCCGACGGGGTGCCGGTGAAGATGAGGTCGCCCGGGTGCAGCTCGAAGTAGGTCGAGAGCAGCGCGACCTGCTCCTGCGTCGACCAGATCATCTCGGAGAGGTCGCCGCGCTGGCGCTCGCCCGCGTCCACCGCCAGCGTGATGGCGCCTCGCGCGGGATGGCCGATGGCCGAGGCCGGGTGCAGCGGTCCGATCGGCGCCGAGGCATCGGCGGACTTGGCGAGGTCCCAGGGGCGCGCCAGGCGCTTGGCCTCGTCCTGGACGTCGCGCCGGGTCATGTCGAGCCCGACGGCGTAGCCGTAGACGTGGTCGAGGGCGGAAGCCTCCGGGATGTCTCGGCCGCCCAGCCCGAGGGCCGCCACCATCTCCACCTCGAAGTGGTAGTTCTCGGTGCGCGGCGGATAGGGGTGGTCCACCGGATCGTCCCCCGTGACGATCTGCAGGGCATCGGCGGGCTTCATGAAGAAGAACGGCGGCTCGCGGTTGGGGTCCTTGCCCATCTCGCGGGCGTGGGCGGCGTAGTTGCGACCGACGCAGTAGACCCGCCGCACGGGAAACAGGTCGTCGCTGCCGACGATCGGAAGGGCGATGCGGGGCGGGTTCGGGATCACGGACAGCATGGGTCTCCAACCTCTTCTCTCGGCGGATGTGGCGCGGCGCCCGGTCGCTCGCCCTGCACAGGACGCCGCGTCATCCCTATCATAGGCAGCGGGCCCGGCCGCGCCATCCTGCCGCGAGCCGAGGCCTGCCGTTGCGAGTTCCGTGGTGACCGACCCCTCCCGCCTGCTGGCGCACCTCGCCGCGCATCTCGGCGCCGCCCACGTCCTCACCGACCCGGCCGACCTCGCGCCCCACCTCGCCGAGACCCGCGAGCTGCGGCGTGGGCAAGCCCTGGCGCTGGTGCGGCCCGCCGACACCGCCGAGGTCGCCGGCGTGGTCCGTGCCTGCGCCGAGGCCGGGGTGCCGGTGGTGGCCCAGGGGGGCAACACCGGCCATGTCGGCGGCGGCCTGCCGCAGGGGGGCATCGTGCTGTCGATGGCACGCCTGACGCGCCTGCGGGCGATCGACCCCGTCAATGCCAGCATCACCGTGGAAGCCGGCATGGTGCTGGCCGACGTCCAGGCTGCCGCCGAGGCCGCCGGCCTGCTGTTCCCGCTCTCGCTGGCCTCCGAGGGGTCCTGCCGCATCGGCGGCAATCTCTCCACCAATGCGGGCGGGACCGCCGTGCTCGCCTACGGCAACGCCCGCGACCTCGTCCTCGGGCTCGAGGTGGTGCTGGCCGATGGCCGGGTCTGGAACGGGCTGAAGGGCCTGCGCAAGGACAATGCCGGCTACGACCTCAAGCACCTGTTCCTCGGCTCGGAGGGAACGCTCGGGCTGATCACCGCCGCGGTGCTGAAGCTCTTTCCCCGGCCGACCTCCCGCGCCGTGGCCTTCGTCGGCCTCGCCTCGGCCGAGGCCGCCCTGGCGCTGTTCCGGCGCTTGCGGGCGGAGGCCGGCCCGACCCTGACCGCTTTCGAGTACATCGCCCCCTTCGGGCTGGAGATCGTCCTGCGCCACCGGGCCGGGGCCCGTCGGCCCCTGGCCGGGGCGCACGGGGCCTACGCGCTGGTGGAGCTCTCCACCACCCGACCCGGCGAGGACGCGGCGACCCTGATGGAGATGCTGCTCGCCCGGGCGCAGGACGCGGGGCTCCTCGAAGATGCGGCCTTGGCGGCGAGCGAGGCGCAGGCGAACGCCTTCTGGGATCTGCGCGAGAGCCTCTCCGAGGTCCAGAAGGCGGAGGGCGGCTCGATCAAGCACGACGTTTCGGTGCCGCTCTCCCGCCTGCCCGAGTTTCTCGCGCGGGCGACGCGGGCCTGCGAGGCGGCGATGCCCGGTCTGCGCGTCTGCGCCTTCGGGCACTTCGGTGACGGCAACATCCACTTCAACCTCAGCCAGCCCGTGGGCATGGACCGCGCCGCGTTCCTCGCCGCCTGGGAGCGCTTCAACCGGATCGTCCACGACATCGTCGCCGGGCTCGGCGGCTCCATCGCGGCCGAGCACGGCGTCGGCCTCCTGAAGCGCGACGAACTGGCGCGCTACGCCGACCCGGTGGCCCTCGACCTGATGCGCAGCCTCAAGGCCGCCCTGGATCCGGCAAACATCCTCAACCCGGGCAAGGTTCTGCCCGACCGCCGGGCCGGCGAGGGGGCGTCATTCGGCTTTTTCGAAGGCTCAACAAAAATTTAGGCGGAACCGGACCGGGCCCGTCCGGATTGCTGTTGTGCGGCGCACAAAGACTTGCCAGATTGTCGACGGCAATGCGCCATAAATCGGCTCCGCTGCGGGCGGAGGAGGTTGCACGACAACGGCGCACGGCTGGTTGCAGTGCGGTGGGTTAGGCCGGTCTTAACCCTTCCGCCCTCTCTTGGACGAGAGAACAGATCAGACGTCGCGATCGAAGACCGAGCAGGAGATACGTTCGATGCCGACTTCCCAGGCGAGAGTCCCGACGGCCGAGGCGAGCCGCTACCTCAAGCAGCTCTGCCGTCACTGGAGTCACAAGTTCCCAGTGGAAGCCACCGAGGAGGCCGGCCGGGTGCCCTTCGGCGAGGACCGCGTCTGCACCTTCGAGGCCGGCCCCGACGCCCTGCTGATGCGGGTCGCGACGCCCGATCCGGCCGCCCTGACGCGCCTGGAGAACGTGGTCTCCGACCATCTCCTGCGCTTCGCCTTCCGCGAGAACCTCGGCGAGATCACCTGGTCTCGCGCCGCTTGAACCCACGCCGTGGCCGGCCCGCCCGGCCTGCGTCCACCGAGGGTTGACCTGCCGTCCCGGGACCTGATCTTGAGCGCACAGCGCTGAAGGCAGCATCGGGAGACAGGCATGGACGGGATCGCGCAGACAACCGCTGGCTCCACACCGACCGGGGCCGCGTCGTCGCACGGGGCACGGCATGCCGAGCGCCTGGAGCGCCTGGCCGAGGTCGCCGTGAAGGTCGGCCTGGGTCTCCGGCCCGGCCAGGAACTCGTGATCACCGCGCCGCTCGAGACGGTGCCGCTGGCCCGCCTCATCACCGAACAGGCCTACAAGGCCGGCGCTTCCCTGGTCACCACCTTCTACACGGACGATGCCGCCACCCTGGCGCGCTTCGCCCACGCCCCCGAGGCGGCCTTCGACACCGCAGCCGGCTGGCTCTACAGCGGCATGGCCGAGGCCTACCGCAACGGCGCGGCCCGCCTCGCCATCGCGGGCGACGATCCCTCCCTCCTGGCCGGCCAGGACTCGGCCAAGGTGGCCCGTGCCAACCAGGCCCGGTCGAAGGCCTACGTGCCCGCCCTGGAGCTCATCGCCAACTTCTCCACCAACTGGACCATCGTCTCGGCGGCGACGACGCCCTGGGCCCGCACGGTGTTCCCCGACCTACCGGAGGCCGAGGCCGTGTCCCGCCTCTGGGACGCGATCTTCGCGGCCTCGCGGGTGGATGGCCCCGACCCGGTGGCGGCCTGGGAGGCGCACAACGCCGCCCTTCACGCCCGGATGAACGCGCTCAACGCCCACCGCTTCGCGGCCCTCCGCTTCTTCGGACCCGGCACCGACCTCACGGTGGGCCTCGCCGACGACCACGAATGGTGCGGCGGCGCCTCGGCCTCCCGCAGCGGCATCGTCTGCAACGCCAACATCCCCACCGAGGAGGTGTTCACCACCCCGCACAAGGACCGGGTCGACGGCACCGTCACCAGCACCAAGCCGCTCTCCTACCAGGGCACGCTGATCGACGGGATCCAAGTGCGCTTCGAGGGCGGCCGCATCGTCGAGGCCACCGCCCGAACCGGCGGCGACGTGCTCGCCAAGGTGCTGGAGACCGACGCGGGCGCGCGCCGCCTCGGCGAGGTCGCCCTGGTGCCAGCCTCCTCGGCGATCTCCGCCTCGGGACTCCTGTTCTACAACACCCTCTACGACGAGAACGCGGCGAGCCACATCGCCCTGGGACAGGCCTACAGCAAGTGCTTCCGCAACGGCGGCGCGGAGTTCAGCGCGGACGACCTCGCGGCCCGCGGCGCCAACCGCAGCCTGATCCACATCGACTGGATGATCGGCTCCGACCGGATCGACGTCGACGGACTCTCCGCCGAGGGCCGGGCGGTTCCGGTGATGCGCGCCGGCGAGTGGGTCGACTGACGCCCTCCCGGCGGCGTCGCCCGCCCGCCTGATCCGACACGCCATCCGTCCGCGTGGGCCCTCTTCCGTGTGAAGGCGCACGCGATTGACGGCTCTCGAATTGACGTGGGCAAATTTCCCACGCATGGTCCGGACGTGGTCGCACCGGCCACGGACTTTCGAACGGATGTCCGTACAGACTTGCCGTCGCCTTCGGAGGGGGGCGGCAGGATCAGGCGACCGCCGGATCCCCGCGCTCCCGTGTCTGCCGGCGCACGGATGCGGTGATCGGGCCGGCCTCGTCGCGGTGACGCCCGGGCGCCCGCGGGTTTCCGCGCCGGGTGTCCGGCACCAGTCTGCGGGTTGGAACCGTCGTTCGGGTTCGCCATCTCCCGAGGGAGACAACGAGGATCTCATGACCAAGCCCCTTCTCCTGGCCGGCCCGATGGCTGTCCTGCTCGCCGGAGCGGCCTCTGCCGCCGACCTTCCGCGCCGCGCCGCGCCGCCGGTCTTCACCACGGTTCCGGTCTTCAGCTGGACCGGGTTCTATGCGGGTCTCAACGCCGGCTACGGCTTCGATGCCAACAGCAGCCGCGGCGCCACCGTGATCGGTACCACCGCCGCCTCCGGCGTCGTCGCCAACGGCGCCGATCCGGGCCTCGTGGCCTTCAGCAACCGCAACGCCAACAACGGCTTCACCGGGGGCGGCCAGATCGGCTACAACTATCAGTTCACGCCCGGCTCCGGCGTGGTGGTCGGCGTCGAGGCGGATGCGCAGTATCTCGGCTTCGGCACCAACCGCAACACGGCGTCCTTCGTCGGCACGCCCAACGCGGACCTGACCTTCGTCAACCCGAACGGCCTGTCGAACCTCGACTACTTCGGCACCGTGCGGGGCCGCCTCGGCTACGCCTTCGACCGGACCCTGGTCTACGGCACCGGCGGCTTCGCCTATGGCGGCGGGGGCGGCTCCAGCTTCGGCCTGCCCAGCAGCAGCACCGATACGTTCCGCACCGGCTGGGCCGCGGGCGGCGGCATCGAGTACGCCCTGCCCTCCGACTCGTTCCTGAACTTCTTCAAGTCCTCCGCCGTGACCGTAAAAATCGAGGGCCTCTATGTCAGCCTCGACCGGAACAGCACCAACGGCGTGTTCGCCTATTCGAACTCGACGGGCGCCCAGTACAGCGTTTCCGGCACGGGTTATGCAGCCGCGACGGGCTATACCAGCCGCCGCTCCGACGAGTTCGCCGTCGTCCGCGCCGGCCTGAACTACAAGTTCGGGACGTACTGACCCGTCGCCGGACCCGCTTTTGGCCCGAGCCTCCCCAGCCCGATCAGACTGGCCGCTCGGTCAAACGGCGCCCCGGGAGCGATCCCGGGGCGCTGTCGGAAGCCAGGTGCCTTTCAGAAGCCAGGCGCCTTGGCGGCGCCGAGGATGCGGGCGGGGCGGCCCTCGTTGCCCCCCTGGAGCACGACGACGTAGGAATCGGCATCGGCGACTTGGGCCGCGTGGCGCGGCACCTCGAAATGGGCCGCATGACCCGTCCAGGGGCCGATCCGGTGCATCCCGCGCACGACGTTGATGTAGTCGAACACCTGTCCCTTGTTCTCGCCGCCGCCGATGGCGATGCGCCGCCGCCGCATCACCGGCAGCAGCCAGAGCTCGGCCTTGGTGTCCGGTCCCGTGCTCGCGCCGACATCGACGCAGATGCGGTCGCCCTCTTCCCAGCTGCGGACCGGCACCTGGATGGGGCTGGTCGCCCGGGCCCGGCGCAGGGCCCGTTCCAGGGAGTTGCGATCCGAACGGATCATCGAGGGCTCGCCGTTGACGATGGCCTGCGGCGTGAAGACCTGTCGCTCGCCGCGTAGAGAGGCGTAGGCCCGCTGCCGCGCCGTGAAGGCGGGCTGGGCATAGGCGTCTTTCCAGCCGAGATAGTCCCAGTAGGTGATCGGGAAGGTCAGGGCGATCACGCCGGGCTCCCGGGCGAACTCCCCGAGCACCCGCGAGGCCGGCTGACAGGAGGCGCAGCCCTGGCTCGTGTAGAGCTCGATCACCACCGGGGTGCGCTCGCCCGCCAGGGCCTGGGTCGCACCCGCCACCAGGGCACCGGCGGCGACCAGGAGGGCGAGGCGCAGGCCGACGGTTCGGCGCGGAAGGGACGTGGCGGCGCGGCTCATGGGATCAGGATACCGTCGCCGGGCCATTCCCCGTCATCACGGTCGCTCGATCCTCCGGCGCGCCGGCCGGGGCCGTCGTGCCCGAAGCCGGATCCTGAGCGGGTTTGGGCTTCGGCAGCATCGCGGGACGCCAGCGCCGGTGCATCCAGAGCCATTGACCGGGATTCTCGCGGATCCAGCCCTCGATCACCCGAGTCATCGCCTGCATCGCCCCCTGCACGTCGATGGCGCCCGAGGCGTCGCGCGGCAGGTCGACGGGGGGCGTCAGTTCAAGATGGAAGCGCGTCCCGTCGCGGCGGACCACCCGCGCGCCGTGGACGGGACATTCGTAGTGGCGGGCGAGCTTGCCCAGGAGCGGATTGACCAGCACCGGCTTGCCGAAGAACTCCACCACCACCCCCCGGGTGAAGTGCTGGTCGATGAGCTGGCCGAGATGGCCGCCGCGCTCCACCACACCCTGCATGGCGAAGACCGCGCCCTGCCCGGCCGCCGCCAGGCCTCCCATGGTCTGGCGGCGGACCTCCTGGACCAGGCGCGCGGAGGCCGCGTCGTTGGGGGGACGGAAGATCGCGGTGGCGTCGAGGCCGAACTGGGCCGCGCAGATCGCCGGCAATTCCCAGTTCGCCAAGTGGGCGGAGAAGATCAGGCCCGGTTTGCCGTCGTCGCGCAGGTCGGCGAAATGCGTCTCGCCCGCCACCGTGATCCGCCCGCCCGCCGCGAGATCCGCCGGATCGAGATCGAACAGCGTGTGGAGATGGGCGTATTCCGCACCCGTCCGGCCGAGATTGTCCCAGGCCTCCCGGGCGAGGGCGCGGATCGCGGCCTCGTCCCGCTCGGGGAAGGCCGCGCGCAGATTGGCCGTCGCGATCCGGTGGGGCGGCAGGAAGGGACCGACCGTCCGGGCGACCCAGCCGCCAACCCGGCTCGCGCGCTCGGCCCCGAGGAGGCGCGCCAGCCAGAACAGCCCCCGGATCAGGGGAATCATGGCGAGGCCGGCCAGCCGCGGCAGGTTACGCTTCAGGACGAGGGCAAGGCGAAGCAAAACGAATCCCGTGACGCGGGGCGTTCCGGCGACGACCCTGGCCCCTGGCATAATTCATTTTAGCCCGGGAGGGCACCCGTGCGGCCTGCAACTCAGAGCGTCACGAGGATCTTGCCGAAGACCTTCCGGGATTCCAGGCGCTCCAGCCCCTTCGCGAAATCGGCCAGGGGCAGGACCGTGTCCACCACGGGGGTGATGCCGTCCGCCATCTTGGCCATGGCGTCGCGGATATTGGCCATCGAGCAGCCGAACGAGCCGGTGATGCGGTACTGCTGTTGGAATAGCTGCATCAGGTTCATGCTGGTCGAGACGCCCGAGGTGGAGCCGCAGGTGACGAGCCGTCCCCCGCGCTTGAGGCAGAGGAGCGAGCCGTTCCAGGTGTCGGGGCCGACATGTTCGAAGACCACGTCGACGCCCTTGCGCTTGGTCAGGCGGCGGACCTCGCCCTCGAAGCGCTCCTCGCGGTAGTTGATGACGTGGTCGGCGCCGAGCGCCTTGGCCTTCTCGCCCTTGGCGTCGTCGCCCACGGTGGTGAAGACCGTGCAGCCGATGGCCTTGGCCATCTTGATCGCCGCCGTGCCGATGCCGGACCCGCCGGCATGGACGAGGATGCTCTCGCCCGGCTCCAGGCGGGCATTGTCGAACAGCATGTGCTGCACGGTGCCGAAGGCCACCGGGGCGCAGGCCGCATCGGTGAAGCTGACGCCGTCCGGCATCTTGATGACGAGGCGCGCCGGCATGGTCACCCGCTCGCGGGCGAAGCCGTCGATGTGGAAGCCCATCACGCCGGAGACATCCTCGCAGAGGTTGTCGCGGCCTTCCCGGCAGGCCTTGCACCGGCCGCAGGTCCGGGCGCCGTACATCGCCACCCGGTCGCCCGCGGCCAGACCCGTGACGCCCTCCCCGACGCAGACGATCTCGCCCGAGGCCTCGGCCCCGACCGCCAGGGGCAGCTTGCGCTTGGCGAAGGCCATGCCGCGGAAGCCCCAGACGTCGATGAAGTTCAGGCCCACCGCGCGCACGCGGATCTGGACCTCGCCGGGGCCGGGGGGCGCGGGCTCCGCGACGTCCTCGAGGCGCAGGTCGCGGTCACCGTGGAGCTGGAGGGATTGCATGGAGTTCGCTTCCGTTCGCGGGGCGCCGCGGATGCCCCCGCAGGGGCTGGGCGTTCATGCGTCTCTCGCTAGCCTCCGCGGGTCGAGGCATCAACCCGCCGGGCCGGCCTCACTCCGGCGACAGGTAGCGCCGCCGGGCCCAGCCGAGGATCGGGCCGGCCTTGACCCGGCACCAGGTCAGTCCGCTCGGGGTTTCGGCGGTGCAGCCGAAGCCGCGCAGGCGGGCGCCCAGCGGGGCCTGGCCGAGGGCGGGCGCGGCGGCATCCGGCGTCTCGCGGATGCTCAGGGTCTCGCCGCGCGGGAGCCCGTCGACCCGGAACGCGTCGGCCGCGGCGGCGGGACCGGCGGCGAGGAGCAGGAGGACCAGCGCGGCGGGGATCGGGGACATGCTCGGTTCGGCCTCAGGAGCGATGGACGCCCATCATCGCGGTGAGGCCGCCGTCGACGGGCAGCACCGCGCCGGTGATGTAGGCGGCGCCCTCGCCCATCAGGAAGGCCGCGAGGGCGGCGACGTCCTCCGGCCGGGCGAAGCGGCCGGCCGGGATCTGGCGCTCCATGGTGGCGCGGTAGGCGGCGTAGGGGGCCATCATCCCGGTATCGATGAAGCCCGGCGCGATCACGTTGACGGTGACGCCGCGCTTGGCCGACTCGACCGCCAGGGTGCGGCAATAGGCGATGAGGGCGCCCTTGGTCGCGGCGTAGGCCGCGTTGCCCGGGTTGGCCCGGAGGGCGGCCACCGAGCCGATGGCGACGATCCGTCCCGCGCGCGCGCGGGTCATGCCCCGGACCAGGGATTTCGCCAGGCGCGTCAGCGACCAGAAGTTAACCTGCATGGCCGCCTCGGCCCGGTCCTGGTCCAGCATCGCCGCCAGGGCGTCGTAGGACTGGCCGGCATTGTGGACGAAGCCGTGGAAGCCGTCGCTGGCCTCGAGCTCCTCGCAGAACGCCGCGACGGCGGCGCGGTCGGCGAGATCGAGGACCTGCGCGGTGATCGTGCGGTCGGGATGGGCCGCCGAGAGGTCCGCCACCAGCGCCTCGGCGGCCTCGGCGGAGGACCGGTAGGTGAAGGCGACGTCGTGGCCGGCGGCGACCAGGGCCCGCACGATGGCGGCGCCGAGGCCGGAGGCGCCCCCGGTGACGAGGACGCGGCGGCCGGGCCCGGCGCTCGGGTCCGTCGTCATGCCGGCTCGTCCGCCAGAACGAGGCAGGTGTTCTGGCCGCCGAAGCCGAACGAGTTCGACAGCACCCGACGCACCGGCACGTCCCGGGCCTCGGCTACGATGTCGAGGGGAATGGCGGGGTCGGGCACCGCGTAGTTGATGGTCGGGGGGATCCGGCCGTGCGCGATGGTGAGGAGCGAGATCACCGCCTCCACCGCGCCCGCGGCCGTGAGGGTGTGCCCGATCATCGACTTGTTGGACGAGACCGGCAGGGTGCGGATGCGGTCGCCGAACACGGCGGCGCAGCTCATCGCCTCCATCTTGTCGTTCTCCGGCGTCGAGGTGCCGTGGGCGTTCACGGTGTCGATGGCGTCGGGCGCCATGTCGGCATCCGCCAGGGCGGCGCGGATCGCCGCGATGCCGGGGGCGCCGTCGGGGCTCGACCGGGTGCGGTGGAAGCCGTCGCCCTTCTCGCCGCAGCCGAGGACGTAGCCGAGGATCCTTGCGCCGCGGGCGCGCGCCGCCTCGGCGTCCTCCAGGACGAGGGCGCCCGCGCCCTCCCCCATGACGAAGCCGTCGCGGTTCTTCGAGAAGGGCTTGGAGGCGGCCTCGGGCGGGTCGTTCTGGGTGGAGAGGGCCGAGAGCAGCGAGAACCGGATCAGCGATTCCGGGTTCACCGAGCCGTCGGTGCCGATGCAGAGGGCGGCCGTGACCTCGCCGCGCCGGATCGCCTCGACGCCGAGCTGGATCGCGGTGGCGCCGGACGAGCACGCGGTGGAGAGGGAGATCGGCGAGCCCTTGGTGCCGAAGCGGTCGGCGATGTGGTCGGCCACCGTGCCGAAGATGAACAGGTCATGCCAGGGGTCGAAGCGCCGGCTCGCAGCGGCGCGCTGCAGGTCCGCATAGGTGATCGGGCCGGTCTGGCCCGAGGCCTCGGCCAGGGCCTGACGCTGTGGCCACTCGATCTCCACCGGGGGGACGGCGATGAACAGGGCGCCGGGAAAGTCCCCGGGCCGGCCGATGCCCGACTGCGCGATCGCCTCGTCGGCGGCGGCTTCCGCGAAGCGCTGGGACAGGGCCGGTGCCACCAGGGGGTCGGTATCGAGGAAGTCGACAGTGCCGGCGATGCGGGTGCGCAGGCCCTCCGTGGGGAAACGTCGGATGGCGTGGATGCCGGAGCGTCCGGCGGTCAGGGCGGCCCAGTTGTCGGCCTGGCCCTGGCCGAGGGAGGTGACGATGCCGAGGCCGGTGACCGCCACCAGCGGCCGGCCTTTCGCGTCGCGGACCTTGGCGTCCCGGGGAGGTTGGTTCGTCATCGCGCCGTCTTACACTCTTTTCGTCACCACCGGAGTCCGGGATCGCCCCGGGTCAGGCCGCCGTTACCCGGATCACGCCCTCGCCCCGGCGATGGCCCACCACCGTCACGGCGACCTCGCGCAGGCCCTTCTCGGCGACGAGCGCCGCCGCCAGGGCCGCGCCGAACGGCGCCACCGTCTCGAGGGTGTGGCCGGTAACATCGCCCAGAGCCGTCACGGCCACGCCCGGGGCGAGGCGCGCCAGGGCTGCGCCCTCCTCGGTCGTGACCGGGGCGACGCCGGTGGCACCGGCGAGGACGATCTCGGGCGCCGCGACGCCCGCCGTCGTCCAGAGGGCCGCCAGGCTGGCCTCGGTGCTGCCGGCCGTGCGCGTCGTGCGGTCGCTCGCCACCGGGCCGAGGCGCGCCAGCGCCCGGGCCCCGCGGGCGGCGGCATGCTCGGCCGCTTCCAGAACCAGGAAGGCGGCGGCACTGCCTAGGATGAAGCCGGCCTCTGCCGCCGGGGTCCGGTCGAAGACCGGGCGGAAGTCGCGGGCGCGCAGGAAGCCCCCCATCTCGTGGATGACCATGACATCGGGTCGCTCGGCGCTGTAGGAGCCGCCCACAAGCATGCAGTCCACCTGCCCCGAGGCGATCCGCGCCTGGGCGATGCGCAGGGCGTCCGTGCCCGCGGCTTCCTCGCCCATGAAGGTGCGGGACGCCCCCGTGACCCCGTGGACGATGCCGATATTGCCGGCGAGCAAGTTCGAGAGCTGGGCCAGGAACAGGGTCGGGCGCAGGTCGTTCTGCAGGTGCTCGTTGAGGTAGGCGCCCGGATCGGCGGCCTCCCGCAGGCCCGTGAGGATCGCGCCGTCCACCGCCGTGTCGCGCTCGCCGCCGCCGGCCGAGACCACGAGGTGCATGCGGCCCTTCAGGTCGGCATCCCCCTTCACCCCGGCGGAATCCAGGGCGAGGCCGGCGGCGTAGACGCCCAGGCGCTGCCAGGGCTCCATCTGGCGCTGGTCGGACTTTTTCGGGATCTGGCCGTCGAGGGCGAGGGGCGCCATCGGATGCACCGTGTAGGGCGCGAAGGCCTGCGTGTCGGTGCGCGCCGGCGCGCCGGCCCCGAGGGCCGCGAGATGCGCCGCGATGCCCTCGCCCGCGCAGGAGACGAGGCCGATGCCGGTGACGACGACGTCGCGGGAACTGCTCATCTCACCTCGTCGCTCATCTCTGGACGCTCACTCGCCGCACGCTCACGCGGGCTCGCCCGCGAGATCGAACAGCCCGATCTTGCGGGCCCGCGCGCGCATCGGCCCGTCGAGGCCGGCCGGGAACGGCATGGTGCGGAAGCGCAGCTCGGCATTGGCCAGCGGCTTGCCGTCGTGCTGGATCGCCGCCTTCGTCACCGCGTAGCCCGAGCCGTCATGTTCGAGGCTGGCTTCGATCTGCAGTTCGGCGCCCGGGCCGACGAAGGACCGGAAGCGCGCCTTGTCGACGCCCATCAGGAACGGCATCTGCCGGAAGCCCAGATGGGCGAGCACGAGGTAGCCCGAGGCCTGGGCCATGGTCTCGGTGAGCAGCACGCCCGGCACCAGCGGGTGGTCGGGGAAGTGCCCCTCGAAGACCGGGCTCTCCATCGGCACGCGGGCCAGGGCCTCGATCCGGCCGGCCTCGCGGTCGAAGCGGGTCACGGCGTCGATCATCTCGAAATATTCGAGGCGCATGGCGTCCTGGGTCCCGGGCGGGCGGGGGTCGAAGGGGCGGCGTCGGTCGCCCGGGGCGTCCCGGGCGGCCCGGCTTCAGGCCTTGGCGGCCTTCTCGGCCACGAGGGCGTCGATGCGGGCGCAGAGGTTCTTCAGGACGAAGTACTCCTCGGCCGGCACCTTGCCCTCGTTGACCTCCTGGGTCCAACGCTCGAGGGGGAGCTTGATGCCGAAGGCCTTGTCGACCGCGAAGGCGATGTCGAGGAAGGCGAGCGAATCGATCCCGAGATCGTCGATGGCGTGGCTCTCGGGGGTGATCGTGTCCCGCGGGATGTCGGCGGTGTCGGCGATGATGTCCGCGACGCGGTCGAAGGTGGCGGTGTGGGTCTGGTCGGACATGCGTTCTCGCCGTGTGACTGGGTATCCCGCCGGATTCGGCCCGTGCCGATCGGGGGCCGGAGCGATCCGGCGCATGATGCCCGGTGCCCCCGGTCGCGCAGCATGCCCCGTGGGCCGGCGCTGCCGCCGCCCTGGACAGTGAAGGCGGTCCCTTACACGAGGGGGTCAGGAGGGGCAACCGTGGCCATCACGGCGTCGCGATCCGGCCTGCGCCTCCATTCCGATCCCGCGGCGATGGACTAGATGCACCGGCAGGACGTGGCCGCCGCGGCCGCTCCGCACGAGGTCGCACAACACGATGGTCCAGCTTCCCTCCGTGACGCCGGCCGGCACGCCGCCGGCGGGCGCGCCCGACCCGCGCTCGCTTTCCGACCCTCCGCCGCGTGCGGGGGCGCACCCGGTATCGGGCTCGGCGCAGAGCCTCGCGCGCCTTGCCCTGTTCCTCGCCCTGGCGGGCCTCGGGATCTGGGTCCTGCACCCCTTCATCCCGGCCCTGGTCTGGGCGGTGATCCTGGCGATCGCCCTCGGGCCCCTCTACGCCCGTGCGGAGCGGCGCTGGCCGCCGGGCCGGCACAACATCCTCCTACCGCTCCTCTTCACCGCGGCGGTGGCCCTGGTCTTCCTGATTCCCCTGGTGGTGCTGGGCGTGCAGGCGGCGCGGGAGGCCCACGACGTGGTCGCCTGGGCCCGCTCCTTCGAGAAATCCGGCATCCCCGTGCCGGACTTTCTCGGCCACCTGCCCTTCGGTGCGGCGCAGGCGCAGGCCTGGTGGGCGGAGAACCTGAGCCACCCCGCCGCCGGCTCGGAGCTCCTGCACCGCTTCGACAATTCCTCGGTGATCGGCGTGACCCGCAGCCTCGGGGCGCAGATCGTCCGGCGCGTGGTCCTGTTCGGCTTCACCCTCGTGGCGCTGTTCTTCCTGTTCCGCGACGGCCGGGCGGTCGCCGCGCAGGTGCTGGCCGCCAGCGCCAAGCTGTTCGGCCCCCGCGGCGAGCGGGTGGCACGGCAGATGGTGGCCTCGGTGCACGGCACCGTGGACGGCCTCGTCCTGGTCGGCCTCGGCGAGGGCCTGCTTCTGGGGATCGTCTACTTCTTCGCCGGCGTGCCGCACCCGGTGCTGCTCGGGGCCCTGACGGCGGTGGCGGCGATGATCCCGTTCGGGGCGCCCCTGGTCTTCGGCATCGCGGCCGCGATCCTGCTCGCCAACGGCGCGGTGGTGCCGGCGGCGGTCGTGGTGGTGGCGGGCTTCGTCGTCACCTTCGTGGCGGACCACTTCGTGCGTCCGGCCCTGATCGGCGGCACCACCCGCCTGCCCTTCCTCTGGGTGCTGCTGGGCATCCTCGGCGGCGTCGAGACCTTCGGCCTCCTGGGGCTGTTCCTCGGCCCGGCCGTGATGGCGGCGCTGATCCTGCTCTGGCGGGACTTCACGCAGGGCGAGCCGGCCGAGGGCCCCCGGGCCTGAGCCCCGGGGTCCGCATCCGGTGCCCGGACGCGTCGGTCCGAGGGCTCACGAGGCCCCCGGGCGGCTCAGCCAGGTCGGCCCGCGCCCGATCCCCGGTCCGGTCGCGCCGCGGTCTTACGCCGGCACCCCGCCACGGTACCGGGCGAACGGGCTTCGGCCTTCCGGGCCGAACAGAATCACCGCATAGGTGTCGGGCTCCATGCCCTCGACCTCCATGCCGGGCGAGCCGGCCGGCATGCCCGGAACGGCCAGTCCCGTGGCCTTGGGCGTCTCCGCCAGCAGCCGCTTGATCGCGCCGGCCGGCACATGCCCCTCGACCACGTAGCCGCCGACCTCGGCCGTGTGGCAGGAGGCGAGGTCCCGCGGCACGCCGAGGCGCGCCTTCACCGGGTTCACGGGCCCCTCTGTCACCGTCACCGTGAAGCCGGCCTCCCGCAGGTGGGCCACCCATTTCTCGCAGCAGCCGCAACTCGGGTCCTTCGCCACGGCGACCCGGGGCAGACCCTCCGCCAGGGCGGGCCTTCCGAGCATCAGTCCCGCCGCCAGGCCGACGAGCACGTCTCGCCGGGACGCCAAGGTTTCCGTCCCCATCCTCATCTCCCGTTTGTCCTCTATTCGGCCGCCCGGGCCCGTTGACCGATCCCATCCCCCCCCGCCCCTGTCCCGACAGCATCGGGCCCAGGTGCGGGGAGGCTCGGCGGCGCGCTACCAGCGGAGGAGACGCGGCCCCAGAACCGCCCCGGCCAGGGTGCACAACGCGATCGTCCCGCCGTACCAGACGGCGACGAACGGGACGGTGTCGTCCATGCAGTGCAGCGAGTAGCCGAGCGCGCTCACGGCGCCCGCTGCGAGACCCACCAGGGCTCCGGCGCGAATCAGGTCCGTCGGAGCCCCGAACCGGCGGACCGCCCAGGTGACGACGGCGAACGGAACGATGGCGATCAGGGGGATCGAGACCAGGCATTCGAGCCAGGAATGGCCCGAGATCTGGCCATGCCAGTGCTCGCGGGGCACCGTCGTGAGGCTGGCCCCGGCCAGGGCCACGACCGCGACGAACGGCAATGCCGCGATCCCGAGATGGACGCGGCTCTCCCCGCCCGGACTGGCCACCCTGACGAGATACCGGATCGCGAGGCCACCGACCGCGGCTGCGAAGGCGAGCTTGAAGGCGAGGAACAGGAGCGGGCGGCCCTGCATGAGGCCGGGGCGTACGCCGAGGACGGCGAGCGCGAGAAAGAGGGCACAAGCGGCGCCCACGGCCACGGCGAGGCCGACCCGCCGGGTCATCCACGAGGTCCGAACCGGTTCGCGCTCGAAACTGCTGCCCAGGAAACCGATGAGGTCGTCCGTCTTCATCGCGCCGTGCCTCCGACCAGTTTCGCCAGCGCCTTCAGGCCACGGTGGACGCTCACCTTGACCGCCGTCTCGGACATGCCGGAGCGCGCGGCTGCCTCGGCGGTGCTCAGGCCGTCGACCTTCGTGGATTGGATCGCGCTTCTCATCTTGGCCGGCAAGTGCGCGAGCAGGCGCGCGACATCGAGGGAACTCTCCGCCGCGACGTGATCGCCGTGGGCCAGCAGCACACCCGCATCCTCGACGGGGACGTTCGCAGCGGTCGCGCGCGTCTGCCGGAGATGGTCGATCAGTTTGTATCGGGCGATGGCGTGGACCCACGGCGTCACAGGCTGCGTGACGTCATAGGTGTGCCGCCGCGTATGGATCACCATCAGGGTTTCCTGGACTAGGTCCTCCGCCTCGGTGTCCGTCCGCCCGGACCGGACCAGCTTGCCTTTGTAGTACGCGCGCAGATGCGAACCGAGGCGCTCGAGGAAGCGCCGGTAGTCGACGGCGCTCCCCCCGAGGCTGGCGATGAGCAGGCCACGCAGTTCTTCCTCCGCCTGGGACACGCGAGCTAGGCGAGCCGGTTCATGGCCGCCGAGCGGAAGAACGAAGTCGATCGCATCATCCGCCACCCCGCAGAACTCCTCATAACGGCCACGCGGTGTCGCCGAAGCACGCCGTTCGTCCGGCGATCCAGTTCACGCGGTCGGCGGCCCAATCGCCACACGGAATCGCTCCCGCCGCTCAAACGGACAGTCCGCAATCCTGGCCCGAAAGGTTACTGCGCTCCCGTCATGCCTTCACGCACAGGTATGTTGCGGGGATGATTGTCAAGCTTAGGTAGCATTCCTATACCCCGGACGGGTACGGTGAGACAGGTGGGCAGGGAGGTTTCCGAGCCTTGGCGCCGGCGCGCTCCCCATCCCACGACAAGGTGTTCCGGGCCGGATCCAGCTAGGTCTGACGTCCTATCCGGTGACGGCGTCGGCCGTGTCCCCGTGCGATGTCTCGCTCGGTCCCTCCCCGCGATTGAACTGACCCGGACAAAGACCGGCCGTCCGGCCATCGACGCTTTTCTTGGAGTGCAGTCATGATCGAGGTGATCCCGAACTGGCATCCGGTCGCGGTCCATTTCACGGTCGCTCTCCTCATCACGAGCAGCGGCCTCTTCGCCCTCGGGACCTTGCTCGGGCAGCGGCCGTACGGAGGCGCGCTCACGACGGCTGCCCGCTGGAACCTCGCGATGGGTGTCGGCATCACGGTCGCAACCCTCGCCACGGGCTGGTCGGCCTACAACACGGTGGCGCACGACGCGGCCTCGCACCGGAACATGACGATCCACCTGCGTTGGGCCGTGGCCACCGCGCTGGTCTTCCTCGCCGCCGGGGGCGTCGCCTGGTTGGAGCGCCGAAAGAGCGCCGGAGCGGGCCTCGTGCTGCTGGCGTTGCTGGCGGGAGGTTCGGGCGCGCTCGCGGTGACGGGCTGGCTCGGGGGCGAGAACGTCTACCGCTATGGCCTGGGCGTCATGGCACTCCCGACATCCGGCGACCACGTCCATCCCGGTGGCGGCGACCATGCCGAGGGGCATAGCCACGCGCACGACCACACCCCCACGAATGACGCCGCCACGCCCGATGCCGTGGGCAGGACCGATGCGGTCCCGGCTCCGAGTGCCCTTCCCAACGACCATACCCATTGACCGTCCCGCCGCCGCCCGCTGCGTCGCCCATCCTGCAGAACCTGTCCGGGACCCGGCTCATGGTAGAAATGCAACAGAAGGTTGTTATTGGAGATTGTTGCTGTCGGGGGGATTGCAGGCCCCGCCGGGCTGCGCGATGTTTTCTCCAGATCGGGCCGGAATCCTGAGCGATGCTCTTCCTGCGCACAGTGATGCTCGCCGTCCTGGCTTTTGCTTTGGCCATCGCGCCGGCGGCGGCATGCACGATGGGCCGTCAGGCCGCGGCGGCCGACCGTTGGCTCTCCGACGCCTCCGCGCGGATGCCGCACGCCGACCCCGCGCGGGCGTCGCGGGATTCCGACACGCCGGACAGCGCGCGGGACGCGGCGCGTCATGCGCCGTCACAGGACGGTCCCTCCGCGTCCGCCGGCGATGACGGCGGCCCGGGACACCGACACGGTTCGAAGCGCCCGGGCGGCCCGTCGCCCTGCTGCGCCCTCGGCTGCCAAGCCGCGTTGCCGACGATGGCAGGGGGCGGACCGCCCTTGGAGGACACGCCCTCCGACCGCGGACGGATCGGACGGGCGGACGGACCCGTCGACGCCCATCCGCTCCGGATCGAGCGACCGCCGAGGCTCGGCGCCTGATGCGCGGGCGGCTCTCGCGACCGCCGACGGCCGTTCCGACGGGACGGCCACCCCCTCCCCCCTCATCGCCTTGGTGCCCTGGTCGAGCGCGACCCCGTCGTCGGCTTCCGCCGTGCGGCCGGCGGCTTGCCGGGCCATGTCCCCGGCCCTCCGCCTCAGTTCGGGAAATATACGATGTTCAAGTTGCCGAGACCGGCCGCGCTCGCGGCGGTCCTGCCGCTCGCCGGCTGCATGCCCGCCACAGTGCCCGTCGGGCTTGTCCTGCCCTCCGATCCGAACGTGACGGTCCCACCCCCTCGCTACGCGACGGTCACCCGGGGCGTGAAGGATTTCGGTGTGGTCGAGACGAAGGACTGGCTGGAGCTCAACCGGCAGGTGGCCCCGAAGGCGGGGTCCGGCGGGACGGGAGGCATGCCGGGCATGGACGGCATGGGCGGAAAGCGCGATTCGGGAGGTCGGTGATGGTCCGTCTCTGTAACCCGATCGATCCCCCTCCCGGACTAACGGTCATGGGACGCAACACGACCACGCCGGGAGATGCCGGTACGACGGCGCGCCCTCCGGGCGGCGCCGTCCGGGGGCGCCCGGGGGGCGGGAGCTTGACCGGGAGCTTGGCCGGCGTGGCCTTGCTGCTGGGAGGCTGCGCGAGCTTCTCACCGGATGCAGGCCTGTCGGTCGCCAGCGAATATGCCTCGCTCGAACTCGGCAAGGACATCGCGAAATCGAGCGACCAGGGGATCGCGCCGAGCGCGGAGGCGCGGGTGGATGCGCTGCTGCGGCGTCCCCTCACGGCGGATGGCGCCGTCCAGGTCGCGCTTCTCAGGAACAGGGGCTTGCAGGCCGCCTTCAACGGCCTCGGCGTCTCCGAGGCGCAGTACGTGCAGGCGACCCTGCCGCACGCCCCGACCTTCTCGATCACGCAATGGGGGCTCGGGTTCAACACGGAGATCGAGCGCTCCGTGGCCGCCAGCGTGCTGGACCTGGCGACGCTGCCGGCCCGCGCCGAGATCGCCCGCCAGCGTTTCCGGGGCGACCAGTACAACGCGGCGGACCAGGTCCTGAAACTCGCGGGCGAGGCCCGGCGCCAGTTCTATCGGACGGTGGCGGCCAACCAGGCCATCGCCTTCCTCGAACAGGCGCTGGCGAGCACCGAATCCGCGTCGACCCTGACCCAGCAACTGGGCGAGACGGGTGCACTGAACAAGCTGGAGCAGGCGCGCGAGCACGCCTTCTACAGCGAGTTGGGGGGGCAGCTCGCCAAGGCGCGCGTCCAGCAGCGGGCGGAGCGGGAGCGCCTGACCCGCCTGCTCGGCCTCTGGGGGCGGGACATCGAGTTCCGCCTTCCGAAGGACCTTCCCGCGCTGCCCAAGCGCCTCGTGGACGGTCGAGGCATCGAGGAGGAGGCGCTGAGGCGGCGGGCCGACGTACAGGCGGCCCGCTTCGAACTGCAGTCGCTCGTCGGGCAGTTCGGCCTGGACCAGGCCACTGGCTTCATCAGCGTCTTCGACGTGGGCTTCGCGAACCAGTACGCCCGGTCGCGGACGTTCGAGAGCGGTGCCGCCCCGAAGGTCGACAAGGGCAGCCTGAACGGATTCTCGGCCGATCTGACCATCCCCATCTACGATTTCGGCACGACGGCGGTCCGGGGCGCGAAGGAGGCCTATCTCGCCACGGCGAACCGGCTGGCGGAGCGTGCGGTGAACGCCCGCTCCGAAGTCCGCGAGGCCTATCAGCGGTACCGCGGCCAGTACGACATCACCCGGCATTACCAGACGAGCGTCCTACCCTTGCGCAGGACGATCCAGGACCAAGCCCTGCTCCAGTACAGCGGCATGCTCCTGGACGTGACGACGCTCATCATCGACGCCCGGGCCCGGATCCTGAGCAACATCCAGGCCATCGAGGCGAAGCGCGACTTCTGGATCGCGGCGACCGACCTCAAGGCGGCGACCGTCGGCGGCGGGTTCTCGGCGGACAACTTCGGCGGCGAAGCCGCCGGAGGCACCCCGGGCGAGAGCCTCGCCGTCGGGACGCCCGGCGGTTGAGCCCCGGAGCCCGGTCCGCCCATGTCATTCGGAGAGGCCTCATGACCGACATCTCGCGTAGAAGGATCCTGGGAGCGGGCGGCCTCGTGCTCGCCGGCACGTCGATGATCAGCGGACGGGTCCAGGCCGCGGGCCTGCCGGAGGCCCCGATCATGGACAAGGCGACCATGCAGCCGCCGCTCTATCCGACGAGCGGGCCGGACTACCAGCCGGTGGTGACGATCAACGGCTGGACGCTGCCGTGGCGCATGCGCGGCGACTGGAAGGAGTTCCACCTGATCGCCGAGCCGGTCGTGCGGGAGATGGCGCCCGGCATGAACGCGCGGCTCTGGGGCTACAACGGGCAATCGCCGGGCCCGACCATCGAGGCGGTCGAGGGCGACAAGATCCGCATCTTCGTCACCAACCGCCTGCCGGAGGCGACCGCCGTGCACTGGCACGGGCAGACGCTCCCCAACGGCATGGACGGGGTCGCCGGGCTGACCCAGCCCGGCATCCCCCCGGGCAAGACCTTCGTCTACGAGTTCATCCTGAGGCGCTCCGGCACCTTCATGTACCACCCGCACTCGGACGAGATGGTCCAGATGGCGATGGGCATGATGGGGTTCGTCGTCGTGCATCCGCGCGACCCGGCCGAGCGGCGGGTCGACCGCGACTTCGTCTGGTTGCTGAACGCCTACGACATCGAGGCCGGGTCCTACGTGCCCAAGGTCAACACGATGCTCGACATGAACCTGTGGTGCTTCAACAGCCGCGCGTGGCCCGGCATCGATCCCCTGGTCGTCCGCCAGGGCGACAAGGTGCGGATGCGCTTCGGCAACCTCACCATGACCAACCACCCGATCCACGTCCACGGCTGCGACTTCAAGGTCACCGGCACGGATGGCGGCTGGATCGACGAGCGCTATCAGGTGCCGGAGGTGTCGGCCGACGTCGCCGTCGGACAGATGCGGGTGATCGAGTTCAACGCCGATAACCCGGGCGACTGGGCCCTTCACTGCCACAAGTCGCACCACACCATGAACGCGATGGGCCATGCGGTCCGGACGTATATCGGCGTCAACCTGAAGAGCACGGTCAAGCAGATCCAGAAGATCGCGCCCGGCTACATGCCGATGGGTTCGACGGGCGGCGGCATGATGGCCGAAATGGAGATGCCGCTCCCGGAGAACACGCTGCCGATGATGACCGGCGCCGGTCCGTTCGGCTCCGTCGAGATGGGCGGGATGTTCACGGTCCTGAAGGTGCGGCCTGGACTGGCGGCCGACGATTATCGCGACCCGGGTTGGTACCAGCACCCGGCAGGCTCCGTGGCCTACGAGTGGACCGGCGAGCCGATGCCCGAGCCGGCGCGCGCGCCCGGCACGCCGAAGGGCCGGCGGGCGCGCCAGACCGACCTCCGGGCCGTGGATCCGCGCACGCGGCGCACCGCGTCCAACGCGGGCGGCCATGAGCCCTGACCGGTCGACCGCGCGTCGCCCGCGCCCGCGGACGGCCCCCCCGGGCTGCCGCCCGGGCAGATCCGTTCGGACCGGGAGCGATCCCGTCCGGACTCTGCCGCACCGGTCGCCGATCCGCTCGACGGGGCCGGCGTGGTGCTTCGCTGGTTTCAAGGAGAACCGACCATGAGACGCAAGATCCCGCTCGCCGTCCTCTCGATGGCCTTCCTGGCGGTCGCGATGCCCGCCTGGGCGCAATCCGTGAAGGGGACGGTGACGAAGATCGACCCGGCCGCCGGCAAGGTGACCCTCGACCATGCCGCGATCCCGAAGCTCGACATGGGCGCGATGACGATGGCGTATCCGGTCAAGGACCCTGCGGTGCTCAAGGGCCTCAAGGCCGGGGACAAGGTCGATTTCGACGTGGTCGAGACCGGCGGTGCGTACACCGTCACGACGATCCAGAAGGCGAAATAGCGCCCTCCCCCCAGGGGCCCTCGCACGATCGCCACCCGGTCCGGTGCGAGGGCCGTCGAGTCTTGAAATGGAGCCCCGATGCGACGCCTGATCCTGTCCACCGCGCTCGCGGCCGTCCTTGTCGGTTCGGTCGCGCCTCCCGCCGGCGCACAGCCCGCGAAGGCCGCGCCCGCAGCCCTGGAGCGGGCGCGCGACACGATGGCGACCCGGTTCCGGGACACGAAGCTCACCGGCGACCCGGACCGGGATTTCGCCGCGCTGCTGATCGCCAGCCTCGAGGAGACGCTGTTCCTGGCCAAGGCGCAGCTCGATTACGGCGCCGACCGTCAGCTGCGCGAGATCGCGCAGACGATCCAGGACACGCAGCAGGCGCGGATCGACGCCCTGAAGCAGTGGCAGGTCCGCAGTCGCGAGGCGGGCTACCGGCCGCAGCCCAACCAGACGCCGCCGGGCGAAGGCCCCCTCGACCGGGCGGTCCAGGCGGCGCCGGCGAAAACCCAGCCCGCATCGCCCCCCGCTCCGGAGAAGCCGACCGCGTCGGCGACGCCCGCCAACGCGCCCCTCGTCGCCGGGACGGTGAAGAAGGTCGACGAGGCCGCGGGCAAGGTCACCCTCGACCACGCGTCCATCCCCAATATCGACATGGACGCGATGACGATGGCCTACCGGGTCCAGGACCCCGCTCTGCTCAAGGGTCTCAAACCGGGCGAGAAGGTGCGCTTCTCCGCCGAGCGCATCAACGGTTCGATCGCGGTGACGCGGATCTAGAAGGCGAAGTGAGGGCCGGCGGCGGGCATCCTGGCCATCGTCTCGCGATCGAGCCCAAAACCCCGGGCTGCCTCGCGACGAGCGTTGCCGTCGATGAAACCGAACCGCCGCGGAGACCTTCGCGCCAAACATCCTGGGGCCTTCCCGAGAGCGAAGCCTCGCCACTGGCGGGCTTTGACCCCGCCCGTATCCGCCCTTCGCGGACGCTCTCGGGGAGGGCTCTCGGGGAGGGGCTTGTCACCGCCCGACACGGACAGGTCGCGGGCACAACGGCCGAGCAGGCGTGCGTACGGTTCGATTGCCTCGCCTGCGACCGCGTTCTTGAACCGCACTTGTGGACCGCACTCTTGGACCGCATGGCGAGGACCCCCGCTGGCAGGGGCCGGTCGATCGCGGCATCGCCTGCCGCCGCGAGTGCCCGGACTCCGTGGTCCGGAACAGGAGGCGGTCACCGGCCGGGATCAGGGCCCCCGCGCCGAAGTCTCTGCCCGGCCCGATGACCCCGTGCCCGAGGGGGTCCCCGGGGGACCGATCCGCACCAGTTCGGCCAGGTTCTCCTGGTCGAGGATCGTGAGGGCGGCCGCGAGCGGCACGTAGTCGTTGACCAGCCTCACGGCATCGAGGCCGAGTGCGATGCCGATCTCACCGGGGTCGAACCGCCAACCCGCGTTGGTCAGGCGCGTCCCATCGCCCCCGACCCGCCCGGCGACGGCGAGGAAGGCGGCGCACGGCCTGACCGTGCCGGGTCGATCGAGATAGGACCGAATGGCCTCCACAGGGCCGGGGAAGCCGGCGGTCGCGACCTTCCAGATCGGCGTCGGGTCGGCGCCCGGCCGCGGCAGGACGGCGAACCGGGCGTAGGTGCCGCCGATGTCGGCCAGGAGCACGGGAAAGGGAAGCATCGCTCTCGATCTCCGGGCCTTAAGGCCTCGCGGCGTCCGCCGTCTTGAGGCTGAGGACGTAGTCGATGACCGCATCCAGCTCGTCCCGGTCCAGCCGCACGCTCGGCATCCATTGATGGTGGCTCTGCAGGAAGACGTTGAGCGCGACGCCCGTGGTCGAGGGCATGGCGGCGATGGTCCGGAAGTCTGGGCCAACGTGTCCGCCGTCCTGCGGCTCCCTGCCGATGACGTGGCACCGGCTGCAAAGCTGCGCGGCCACGGTCCAGCCCCGGATGCGGTGATCCTCCCCCGGGCCGGCAGTGGCCGGAAAACTCAGCGTGACCGCCGCCAGCCCCGAACAGGCCAGCCATCCGATCCGGGATGGTGTCGCTGGGGTCATGGCTTTCGCGCCAGCTTGAGCCATGCCAGAGCGGAGGCGAGACTCACGCCGCCGAGCGTCACGTGGGCCCAGGTCGCGACATCGTTGGCGGCGAACCCGAGCATCCAGGGGGCCAGCAGCGTCCAGGCCCCGATGAGCGCGATGGCACGCTCCAACACGGCGCGGAAGCGAAGCTGGTTGGCGGTGGACAGCCCGAAGACCAACAGGCCCGGCAGGAGCGCGGAGGCGCCGGGGCGGCCTTGGTCGACGAGGATGAGGACCCACGCGGCCAGCACCAGCGCGACGCCGGCCGCGTGCTGCAGGGCGCCGAGCAGGATCTCGTCCGTCCGCCATTCCGGTGGCGAGGGGCGCGCGTGCAGGTTGGATCGAGCCATGGGACGCCTCCGACCGGTGCCCGCGACAACATCCGCCGCGGTTCGCTGCCGTCATCCTCTCGCCGCGCGGGCCGCCCGGCCTTGATCTCGCTCAAAGTCTCTCCGCGGCGCGGCGTCAGGCATGAACCTCGGCGATGATGCAGCCTGGGTCGACGACCTCGCTGGCCGGCGCAACGACCTCCAGGCGCCCGCCGACCGGCGAGACGATGTCGTGGAGCGCCTCGCCGATCCGCACGGCGGCCACGGCCTCCCCGGCCCTCACCCTGGCCCCGTCCTCGACCAGCCAGCGCTCCAGGATGCCTTCGGGCAGCATCCCCGTGGACCACAGATCCTCGGATACGCGAACGTCCGGCATGGCCGGCCTCCCTTGCTGACGCGCGCCCGGAAGATCGGGGCGCAGTGACAAGGTGATGGTACGGGATCGGGTGACGCGTTGATCTGGATCAGGACCCGCTGACCGCCGGCCCACGACGGCGGGGCGGACGTCGGGGCCGCGTTGAGGCAGGTCAAGGCGCCCGGTGCGGCGCGGCGCATGCTGCCCCCGGGTTCCTTCTCGGGACAGCCGCATGCTCCTCGCCATGTCCGCCAGCGTCGCCCTCGTCATCACCACCATCCTGGTGCTGTACGAGATCCTGCGCCTGACCTCCGAGCACCTGGCGGAGCTTCCGATTCCACCGCGCGCCCGCATCCTCGTCGTGGTGCTGGCGGCCTTCGTCGGGCATACGGCGGCGGTGTGGATCTATGCCGGCGCCTATTGGCTGCTCGTGCTGCGGCTCGGTAACGGCGCCTTTGCGGGCGTACCGGTCACCACCTTCGAGGACTGCCTGTACTTCTCGGTGGTGACCTACACGACGCTCGGCTTCGGCGACCACTTCCCGGTCGGGCATGCGCGCCTCATCTCCGGCGTCGAGGCCCTGAACGGCCTGTTGCTGATCGGCTGGTCGGCCTCGTTCACCTATCTCGCCATGGAGCGATACTGGCCGCTGCACGGCAAGGGCCACGCCCATCGGGTGGCGTCGTCCGGCTCCGGCAGCACGCTCCTTGCGCCGAAGCGGACGCGCTTCTTTCCGCAGACGGGGGCCGAGTTTGCGGCAGATCAAGGCGCCCAGCCGGATCCGGGGTCAACTCCGCTCGCGGGGGACGCGACGGCGTCTCGTCGCGCGCGCACGGAGGCGACCCGATGAGGATGTTCCTGGTCACGTTCTACAAGCTGGTCAGCGACGATACCGGTCACGAGCGGCCTGCGCGCCAGCACCAAGTCCTCGTTCCGGCCACGTCGGAGGCCTCCGCCCGCGCAGCCGGGCAGGCGCTGTTCTGTGAAGCCAACGGCATCGTGGATTGGCGGTTGCGTGCGGACTCCTGCGAGGCCGCCGCGGTGCAGGAAGAACGCGCCTAGCGGCGCGAGGATCGGGAGCGAGGTCATGGCGCACGAGCTTACCGAACCGGTGCACTGGCGCGGGCGGCAGTGGGCCGTCACCGGCTACGGCATCGAGGCACTCGATGGGATGTACCACGTGTCGGCCGCGGAGATCTGGTCGGGCCCCGACGGCACGCTGCCGTGGCTCGAAGCCCTGCACCGTCGCTACGGCACGGACCGCGAGGACCTGGACGCGGCCCTGAAGGTCGCCCGCACGATCTGGTCCGCCCCCGATGCCCTGCCCCCCCTTGGGCACGACACGGGCCCTCGTGGCGCGCGCGGCATCGACCGATGACCGAGATACCGGTCCCGGTCGCAAGCGTCCTGACCGAGCCGAATGACCCGGAGGGCCTGAGCGCCGCCGTCGGCCCCTCGAAACCACGCCTGCTGGGTGTTCTCGGACCGGGCCTGATCACCGGGGCCTCGGACGACGATCCCAGCGGCATCGCCACCTACGGGCAGGCCGGGGCGCAGCTCGGGTACGGCCTGTGCTGGACCATGCTCTACAGCCTGCCCCTGATGGCCGCCGTGCAGATGGTCTCGGCCCGGATCGGGCGCACCACCGGCCACGGCATCGCCGGCGTGCTGCGCCAGCACTATCCCAACGGCCTGCTCCAGGGCGTGGTCCTGCTCCTGCTCATCGCCAACATCCTGAACCTCGGCGCCGACCTCGGCGCCATGGCCGATGCCCTGAATCTCCTGCTGCCGGGCCCGCGCTGGCTCTATGTCGGGCTGTTCTCGGGGGCCTGCGTGTTCATGCAACTGGTGCTGCAGTACACCCGCTACGTCGCCGTGCTGAAGTGGCTGACCCTGAGCCTGTTCGCCTATCTCGGTGTGGTCGTGTTCGCCCATGTCTCCTGGTCCGAGCTCGGATGGGCCATGGCCGTGCCGCGTCTCGACGGCAGCGGGGCGAGCCTCACCACCCTGGTGGCGATCTTCGGCACCACGATCAGCCCGTACCTGTTCTTCTGGCAGGCGGCGGAGGAGGCCGAGGACCTGCACGCCTTCCCGCGGCGGCGCGACCTCGCCCACGCACCCGAGCAGGGAAAGGCGGCCCTTCACCGCATCCGGGTCGATACCCTCGTCGGCATGACGTTCTCGAACATCGTCGCCCTGGCCATCATGGTGACGACCGCCGCGGTGCTGCACCCGCACGGCATCACCGACATCCAGACCTCGGCCCAGGCCGCCGAGGCGCTCCGGCCCATCGCCGGCCCCCTGTCGGCGGGCGTCTTCGCGCTTGGCATCGTCGGCACCGGGCTCCTGGCGGTGCCGGTCCTGGCCGGCTCGGCGGCCTACGCGGTCGGCGAGGCGCAGCACTGGCCGGTCGGATTCGGACGTCACCTGCTCGAGGCACGCGCCTTCTACGGGACGGTGGCCCTCGCGACCCTCGTCGGCATGATCATCAGCCTGGGCGCCGTCGACCCGATCCGGGCGCTCTACTGGAGCGCGGTCGTCAACGGCGTCATCGCGGTGCCGATCATGGCCGTGATGATGCTGGCCGCGTCCCGCACCGACATCATGGGGGCCTTCGCCGTGCGCGGGCCGCTCCGGTGGCTCGGCTGGGCGGCCACCGCCTGCATGATGCTCACCGTCGCCGCGATGCTGATCAGCGCCGTCCTTCCGTTGCGATAGATCAAGGTCGACCGGACCTCCCTCCCCGATTCTCGGCGCCTGCAGCTTTGGAAGGACGGGCCATGCCAGGGACGGATCAAGCCTCGAGACGGGTCGTGCTCGTGGCCGAGCCGCAGGCGCTGCCGGCCATGTGGCTGGAGGACACGCTGACGGATGAGGGCTACGCGGTCGAAGGCCCCTATCCCACCTGCGAGGAGGCCGTGGACGGGTTGGCCCGCAGCGAGCCAGCCTTCGCCCTCGTCAGCGTCGACCTGCAGGAAGGCCCCTGCTTCCCCCTGGCCTGCGCGCTGCGCCGCCGCGGGATCCCGTTCGCGCTGTTCGCGGGCTCGATTCCCGTTCCAAAAGCCTTTGGCGACGTCCTCGTCCTCGACCGCCCCTGCCTGACGGAGGCCGTCGCACGGGCGATCCGGCTCCAGCGATTGGCGGAAGGGGCCCGGGCCGAGCCCAGGGAATGCCCGATGGAGGGCGGGATCCGCTCCGGCCAGGCCCTTGAGGTGGATCAATGCCCCGCGGCCTGCGGAAGCCAGGATACGGCACCCGGCCATCGTCACGAGGACGGATGCCGGTCCCTCCCCGAAGGAGATCTCTCATGAACGACAAGATCCTCCGCCAAAGCATCGTCGACGAGCTCGACTTCGAGCCCAGCATCGATGCGGCCAACATCGGCGTCGCCGTGGACAACGGCATCGTCACGCTCACGGGCCATGTCGGCAGCTACACCGAGCGGCTGGCGGCCGAGAAGGCGGCCCGGAAGGTGCGCGGCGTGCGCGGCGTGGTCGAGGAGATAAAGGTCCGTTTCGCCGGCGAGGCACCGCCCCGCGACGAGGACCTGGCCCGACGCGCCGTTCAGATGCTCGACTGGTCCGTCAGCGTTCCGCCGAACGCCATCCAGGTGAAGGTGCAGGACGGCTGGGTCACGCTCACCGGCGAGGTGGCGTGGCAGTACCAGAAGGAGGAGGCCCAGGCCGCGCTCAAGCGCCTCTCGGGCGTCGCCGGCATCATCAACATGATCGAGGTCAAGCCGGCGGCGAGCGCCACGGACGTGCGCGCGAAGATCGAGGCGGCGCTCAAGCGCAACGCCGAGGTCGAGGCCGACGCGATCAAGGTGACGGTCAAGGACGCCAAGGTGACCCTGGAGGGCAAGGTGCATGCCTGGCACGAGCGCAACCTCGTCGAGAACGCCGCCTGGTCCGCTCCCGGCGTGCGCTCCGTCGTGGACCACCTGACGCTCACTTGAACGACCGACCGGGGTCGGGCTCGCCGCCGGCCCCGCGCCGCCCCTTCCGAAGCCGACGCCGAACGGGAGATCCCCATGTCCTATGCCAGCCTCATGGTCTCGGTCGATCTCGGCGAAGCTGCGCGCGGCCGGATCCGCCTCGCCGGGCACCTCGCCGACGACTTCAAGGCCCGCCTCATCGGCATCGCGGCCGAGATGCCGGCTTACGAGGCTGCGCCCATCGGCCCGATGCTCGGAGGCGCCTTTTGCCTCCCCTCGGTTCAGGAGGCAGTCCTGAACGACCTTCGGATCGCGCACGCGACCTTCGACGAAGCCGCCGCCGGCCGAAGCCGCGTCGAGTGGCGCTCGAACCTGGACTTTCCGCTGGAGTTCCTGGCCCGCCAGTCGACCGCGGCGGACCTCGTGATCGTCGGCCGGGGCGACGCGGGCAACCCGCTCCTGTCGGTCGATCCAGGGGATGCGGTGATGCGGCTCGGCAGCCCGGTGCTGGTGGTCCCGCCGGAGATCGACCACCTCGATGCGCAGCGGGTGGCGGTCGCGTGGAAGAGCACCCGCGAAGCGCATCGGGCCGTCCGCGATGCGGTGCCCTTCCTGAAACGGGCGTCCCATGTCGTCGTGCTGACCGTCGATGAGGGCCAGGGCGCCGGCGATACCCGGGACATCGTCAGCCTCCTCCAGGCCCATGACGTCCACGCCACCGCCATGCCGAAGGACGCCTATGGCGCCACGACCGCCGAAGCGCTCGTCGAGGCGGCCAGCGAGTACGCCGCCGACCTGATCGTGGCAGGGGCCTATGGCCACGGCCGCCTGCGCGAATGGGCCTTCGGGGGCGTCACCCGCAACCTGCTCGCCGGCTGCCCCGTCTGCTGCCTCCTGAGCCACTGACGGAGACGAACGCTCGGCTTGGAGCGACCCCATGACCGGCAGGCTGAACCTCATGATCCCGCACGACGGCTCCGTCGTCGTCTGCGACGGCCGCAAGGCCTTGGTGCTCCGCAACGAGGGGCACCCGCGCGCCCTGGACCTGCGAATGGAGAGGGTGTTCGAGGCCCCGCCCAACCCGCCGACCCGCGAGCAGGGCACGGACAGGCCTCCGCGGGTCAGGCTGGGCGACCGCCGCAGTTCCATCGAGCAGACGGACTGGCATCGGATGGCCGAGACCCGCTTCGCCCTGGACGTGGTGACGGCCCTGGACCGCATCGATCCTCTCCTCGCCTTGGTCGTGGTCGCACCGCCGAGGATGCTCGCGGAACTTCGGCGTGTCCTGCCCGAGCGCCTGCGGCGGGCCATCGTGGCCGAGGTCGACAAGGACCTGACCAAACACCCGGTCGAGGAGATCGGGCGCCATCTCGCCGATGCCTGAAGGACCGACCTCGGGCCGCCGGCCCGAAGCCGATGGTGGGCGACTCCACAGGCCGCCCGCAAGCCGGGCCTGCCGGGTGAGGCGAGAACGGGAGGATCCGGGCGCGGAGCGCGGCGTGCCGGGACCGGCGCCTCAGTGAGCCATCAGCACCGGCATCCGGGCGTTCTCGATGACGTGGCGGGTGACGCCGCCAAGCAGGAACTCACGGACCCGGCTGTGGGTGTAGGCGCCCAGCGCGAGCAGGGAGGCGTCTCGCGCCTCGGCCTCCGCCAGGATCGCCGCCCCGACCGAAGCCGTTGCCGTCATCGGCAGGTTCACCGTCTCGGCCACGATGCCGTGCCAGCGCAGGTGTTCCGAAAGGTCGGCGGCGCAGGCCTCCGCGAACCGCTCGGTGCGGACGTGAAGGACGGTCACGCGGGTGGCCTCGCGCAGGAGGGCGATGGACTGGCCGATCAGGCGCGTCGCTTCCAAGCTGCCGTTCCAGGCAATGACCACATGGTAGAGCGGATCGTAGGTGACGGGCTCCCCGATCATCAGGGTCGGTCGGCCGACGGAGAACAGGGCCGTGTCGAGCGCCCGCCCGGTGAAGGGCCGCGCCGGATCGGGGCGGTCGACGATGATGAGATCCTTGACCCGGCCGAGGCGCGTCAGGAGCGGTTCGACCTCGCCGGAATGTTCGGACCAAGCCGCGAAAGTGGCATCGAGGCGCTCGCCGGCCGGCATGAACGCGACGCCCTGCCGGGCGCACCAGGCTTGCAGGGCTGCCTTTCCGGCGATGGCGGCCTCGCGCACGCCCTGCTCGATCGCCTGGATGGTCAGGTCGTCCACGGCCACCAAACTCGCCATTCCGGCGAGGACGTGCTCGGGACCGGGGGCCATGAAGCCGACCCCGATATGGGCGTGCAGGCGGCGGCTGAGGCGCAGCGCGGCATCGAGCCGGGGCGTCGCGTCGTTCCCGGGGGCCGTGGGTACGAGGAGGCAGCGCAGGTACACGAGTTCCTCCTCGATCAGCGTTCCAGCGTCTTCAGGTAGGCGATCAGGTTGTCCGCCTGGTCCGGTTCGAGGCGAAATTCCGGCATGGCGGGATGCCCGGTGGTGATGCCCTCCGCCAATGCCTCCGCGAGATCCTCGACGGGGTAGTGCGTGTGCAGCTCACGGAATGGCGGTGCGTCCCGGAGCGGGCTCGCACCCTGCCGCCCCACGGCGTGGCACCTGGCGCAGTTCGTCCGGGCGATGGTCTCCCCTTGCTTCGCCTTGAGGTCCCAGGCGGCGGCGGGGGCGAAGACGGACAGCCAAAGGAATGGCGCCGCGCTGATCGCCAGCAGATCACGTCGTTTTTGAAAGACGCGGCGCATCAGTGGCTCATCAGGCAGCAGAGGGGGGTCGTCTGAAGGATGTCGCGGGTGACGCCGCCGAAGATCCATTCACGAAGGCGGCTGCGCCCGTAGGCCCCCATCACCACCAGGTCGGCCTCCTCGCGCCGGGCGAACCGAAGGATCTCCTCCGCGGGGCTGATCTTCGGGCTGCGCAGCAGATGCGTGGTGACCGTGACGCCGTGGCCGGACAGATAGGCGGCGGCATCCTCGGCCCCCTCCTGGTCCGCCGCCGGGCCGACCACGGCGATGTAGACCTTGTCCGCCCGTGCGAGGAGCGGCAGAGCGTCATGGACGGCCCGGCGCGCCTCGCGGGTGTCCTTCCAGGCCACCACGATCCTCTTTGCCGCGAGATGTGCGAGTCCGGGCGGCGTGAGCAGCACGGGGCGTCCGACCTCCATCAGGAGCGGACCGACCGAGACAGCCATCACCCCCGGGTCGCCGTCGCCCGGCCCCTGCCGTCCGACGACCACGAGATCGGCGCTGCGCGCCTGTGCGGCGAGGTAGGCCAGGGGCGAGCCGGTCACGGATCTCCAGGCCCGAGACTGCGCCGCTGCCGCCTCGCGCCCGAAGAGGGCCTGGGCCGCGGCGAGATCCTCCTCGGCCGATCGCTCCTCGGCCGCCCAGGCGCGCTCGGCCTGCAGCACGTCTCCGATCGGTATGGGACCGAGGACCGGGCGTCCGGCGACGCCGGTGAGCTTGGACCCGAAGCGCTCGGCGAGGCCGGCGGCAAGCCGAACGCGGTCCGACGCAGCGGCCCCGAGATCGACCGAGACCATGATGTTGGAGATCGTCACGAGTTCCCCCCCGAGCCCGGGCTCGACCGCCCTGTCGGGACACCTTGCCTGCGATGGCCCCCGGTGCCTTTGATCCATCTCAAGGACCGGCGGATGGCCGGCCACGTCCGCTTCGCGGCAGCGGCGTCTGGCGCGCGACGGTCCTTCGCGAGGGCGCGCCTGGCGGGGAATCGGGCGGGCGCCGAAGCCCTCCCCGGTCCCCGATTGAACGACCCGAATCCGGGCTTCGCCCTCCATCGGGCCCATCCTCTGCGCGTCCCGCGCATGACGGGGAGTGGCCGCCGCCCGTCCCTTGGACAATCCCTGAAACAGTCCCTCGGACAGCTTCGCGCGCCGCCCCCGCGGGAGGGGGCGTCCGGATTGGCAGCGCGCCATCCGGTCCCGCTGATCCGCGTCGGTCATTCCGAACCCGCCCGCATCGGTGGGGCGGGGAAACACCGGTCCCGTCACCAAGCCAGCCGGAGGCGGTCGTCGACGGCATGGACGCCCGGGGTCGACCAGGCCGCACGCTCCGCGAGTTCGCGCTCCCGCCACAGGTCGACGCATCCGTCGAGGATCACCGTGTCGCCCTCCACGCGCACGGCAATCGTGTCGGGATCCCGCGCCGTCCGTTTCAGGGCTGCGAGCACCTTCGCCTTCACGTCGCGCGACCGAACGGAGGGCTTGACCGCGAGGAGGTTCAGGACCTCCCGGACTCCGGCGAGCTTCGCCACTGCGGATTGCGCCGCAGCCCTCTGATAGTACCAGGGGACGCAGCCATCGAGGGTGACACGGCCCTCCTCGACCTTGACCTTGATGGCTTCGTCCGGGACCTGGACGTTCCAGGCCAGAACCTTCACGACGCGGGCGGCGAGCTCCTCGTCGCCGGTTTTCTGGTCTGCGGGATAGCGGACCTCGATCTCCTCGACGACGGCCCGGACCCCGCGAACCCGCTGCGCGACCTTCTCGGCGGCGGTCTTCTCGGCATAGGTGGCGACGTGGCCGGACAACGTCACGAGACCGTCCCGAACGGCCACGCCGATATGCGCCGCGTCCACCTTCGGATCGAAGTCCAATTCCTCCAGCACGTGCTGGCGCAGGGTCCTGTCGTCCATCGTCCGTCTCCCGTTCGCGTTCACGCGGGGCTTCAGAGCACGAGCCAGAGCAGGGCCGGCGTGACCAGCGAGGCCAGAATCGCGAGACCCAGGGCCTGCAGGCTGCCGATGCTTCGGTAGCGGTGCCCGTCCGAGACGACCGAGGGTGCATCCGTATTGTGCGCCCGAAGCGTGACCGGCATCCGGACATGCTGGACCGACCGGATGTAAGTGGATCTCATGACCAGGGTCATCGTCGGCTCCCGTTCGCGATTACGCGAGGCATGATGACCGTCGGACCGGCGACGGCCTTGAGATGGATCAAGGCCGTCCCGTTCGGGGCCTGCGGGCTTCACGTCGTCGGGCGCCGGGCGAGCGGCTGAGGCACCAGGACGGCCGCCCCCCGCAAGATCCCGGACCGGTGATCCGCGATCGCCTCGTTGGCCCGCTCCAGCGGGTAGGGACGCGTGTGGGTGACGATGCCCGCCCGCGGGACGAGCGCGAAGAAGCTGCGGGCGTCCTCGCGGGTCAGGTTCGCCACCGACAGCACCGCGCGCTCGCCCCAGAGAAGTTCGTAGGGAAAGGCGGGGATATCGCTCATGTGGATGCCGCCACAGACGACCCGGCCACCCTTGCGCACCGCTTTCAGCGCCGTCGGGACGAGGGCCCCGTCCGGCGCGAAGACGAGGGCGGCGTCCAGCGGCGCCGGCGGCGGCGCGTCCGTCCCGCCGGCCCACTCCGCCCCGACGGATCGCGCGAAGGCCTGGGTCTCGCGGTCGCCGGGGCGGGTGAAGGCGAAGACACGCCGGCCCTGCCATCGGCAGACCTGGGCGATGATGTGGGCCGCCGCGCCGAAGCCGTACAGCCCGACCGTCTCCGCCGCGCCGGCCATCCGCAAGGTTCGCCATCCGATCAGGCCGGCGCAGAGCAGCGGTGCCGTCGCGACCGGGTCGAGATCGGCACCGAGGGGGATCGTGAAGGCTGCCTCGGCCAGGATGTCGGTCGCGAAGCCGCCGTCGCGCGTGCAGCCCGTGAAGCCGGGCGCGTCGCAGAGGTTCTCGCTGCCGGCCTCGCAATGGGAGCAATGCCCGCAGGCATGCCCGAGCCACGGCACGCCGACCCGGCTGCCCAACGGTGGCTCGCGGACATCCGGGCCGCGCGCCGCGACGATGCCGACGACTTCGTGGCCGGGCACGATGGGATACGTCGCCTGCCGGAGTTCTCCGTCGATGAGGTGGAGGTCCGTGCGGCAGACCGCGCAGGCCTCGACCCGGATCCGGACCTCGCCGGGCCCCGGTTCCGGGGTCGGGCGGCACTCGGGGGCAAGGAATCCTCCGGCCTCCCGCAGGACCATCGCGAACATGGTGCCCTCCTCCGACAGCAGGCGCGTTGCGGACGTTCCGCGAGGTGACGTCGCGCGACGACCCGCCGGAGCGGCCGGAGATTGCCCCCGCGGACGCTCTGTCGGCCGTCACCCGGCGGTGCGACGGCCGCGTGGCTTCGGGGGCGGTGACCGAGCTTCGACGACCGCTGCGGGTCTCGGATCGAAGGGGAGCACGGAGGCACCGGCGGCGATGATGCCGGCCAGGGTCCGCACATCGTCCGGCATCCTCGGATCGCGCGCGATGCGTTCCGCCTCGCGCTGCAGGCGCAGATTGCAGGGGGCGGGAGGCAGGCCGGCGACAGGGGTACAGGCGTCGTGCCGTGCGCACGCCGCATCGAGGGCGTCGATGGGAGGGAGAGGGGCGTTGTTGCCCAGGCCGCAATAATTGCCGTGAAAGACCAGTGCGGGCGCACGGGACTGCGCCTGCGCCGGAAGCGAGACGCTCAGACAGACCATGAGGGGGAGAAGGGCAGTCGCCGGCAACATGGTCCGCATCCCTGTGCGCGCAGAACGATCCGCAGGCTGCCTCCGGCAGGACGGAGCGGCGTTGATCCAGCGCAAGGCGGGACGTTTGGCAGACCGCATCATGTCCGGAAGATCACCGCACCCCGGGACCCCGACATGGATGAGCCGCTCACAGGAGGCTTGGATGGAGGCTTGGACGCCGCCAGCGGAGGCACCCCGCTCCCGCCTGCCGACCCCTTCGCGCCCGGTCCCCTCGGCCCGGATCAGTTGCGGGAGATCCACGCCTACTGGCGGGCCGCGAACTACCTGTCGGTCGGGCAGATCTACCTGATGGACAACCCGCTGCTGCGCGAGCCCCTGACGGCGGAGCAGATCAAGCCGCGGCTCCTCGGCCACTGGGGCACGACGCCGGGACTGAACTTCATCTACGCCCACCTGAACCGCGTCATCCGGCAGCGCGACCTCGACATGCTCGCCGTGTGGGGGCCGGGCCACGGGGCGCCGGGCCTCGTCGCCAACGCCTACCTGGAGGGCACCTACAGCGAGACCTACCCGGACGTGGCGCAGGACCTCGACGGCATGACCCGTCTGTTCCGCCAGTTCTCCTTCCCCGGGGGGATCCCGAGCCACGCCTCGCCCGAATTGCCGGGTTCCATCCACGAGGGGGGCGAACTCGGCTATTCACTGGCGCATGCCTTCGGGGCGGCCCTCGACAATCCGGACCTGACCGTCGCCTGCATCGTCGGCGACGGCGAGGCGGAGACCGGGCCGCTGGCCGCCTCCTGGCACGCGAACAAGTTCCTCGACCCGCGCCATGACGGGACCGTCCTGCCGATCCTGCACCTCAACGGCTACAAGATCGCCAACCCGACGCTTCTCGCCCGCATCCCGCAGGCGGAGCTGCGCAGCCTTCTCGTCGGCTACGGCTACGAGCCGGCCTTCGTCGAGGGCCACGAGCCCGCCGCGATGCACCAGGCCATGGCGACGGCTCTCGACGCGGCCTTCGACGCCATCGCGGCGATCAGGAGCGCCGCCCCCCGGGGCAAGGTCGAGCGGCCGCGCTGGCCCATGATCGTGCTGCGCAGCCCGAAGGGCTGGACCGGCCCCGAGACCGTCGACGGCAAGCCCGTCGAGGGGACCTGGCGCGCGCACCAGGTTCCCGTCGCCGCCGTGCGGGACAACGCGGACCATCGCGCCATCCTGGAAGCCTGGATGCGATCCTACCGGCCCGAGGAGCTGTTCGGGCAGGACGGCGCGCTGGTGCCGGAGCTCGCGGCACTGCCCCCGAAGGGCCGCCGGCGCATCTCGGCCAACCCGCACGCCAATGCCCACACGAGCGCGCCCCTACGCCTTCCGGACCTGCGCCGCCTCGCCGTCGCGGTGCCCGAGCCAGGCCGGGTCCGGGCCGAGGCGACCCGCGTGCTGGGGACCTACCTGCGGGAAGTCCTGATCCTCAACGCGGAGGCCCGCAACTTCCGCATCATGGGTCCCGACGAGACCGCCTCGAACCGCCTCGACGCCGTCTTCGCGGTGACGAGCCGGGCGTGGCAGGAGGCGATCCTGCCGGGCGACGACCACCTCGGACGCGACGGGCGCGTCATGGAGGTGCTGAGCGAGCATCTCTGCGAGGGCTGGCTCGAAGGCTACGTCCTCACCGGCCGGCACGGCCTGTTCGCGACCTACGAGGCCTTCGCGCACGTGGTCGATTCGATGGTGAACCAGCACGCCAAGTGGCTGAAGTCCGCGCGCGAGCTGCCCTGGCGCCGGCCGGTCCCCTCCCTCAACATCCTGCTGTCGTCGCACGTCTGGCGCCAGGATCACAACGGATTCAGCCACCAGGACCCGGGCTTCATCGACTTCGTGGCCAACAAGCGCGGCGACACGGCGCGCATCTACCTGCCGCCGGACGCGAACAGCCTCCTGTGCGTCATGGACCACTGCCTGCGCACCTACGACCGCATCAACGTGGTGGTGGCCGGCAAGCAGCCCGCCCTGCAATGGCTCAGCCCGGACGAAGCGGCCAAGCACTGCGCGGCCGGCGCCTCCATCTGGAATTGGGCGACGAACGAGGGCGAGTCCGAGCCCGACGTGGTGATGGCCTGCGCCGGGGACGTGCCGACGATGGAGACCCTCGCGGCCGTGGACTGGCTGCGCCGGCATGTTCCCGAGCTACGGGTCCGGGTCGTCAACGTCGTCGACCTGATGACGTTGGCGTCGCGCGAGATGCATCCGCACGGACTCGACGACCCGACCTTCGACAGCCTCTTCACGCGCGACCGGCCGGTGGTGTTCGCCTATCACGGCTATCCCTGGCTCATCCATCGGCTGACCTACAAGCGGACGAACCACGGCAACTTCCACGTGCACGGCTTCATCGAGGAAGGCACGACGACGACGCCCTTCGACATGTGCGTCCTGAACCGGCTCGACCGGTTCCATCTCGCACAGGCCGCCCTGCAGGCCGCGCCGCGGCTGGGCGCCCGGGGGGAACACGCCCAGGAGGCGCTTCGGGACGTGCTGGCGACCCATCGCCAGCACGTCTGCCGGACCGGCGACGATCTGCCGGCGGTCCGGGACTGGGTCTGGCCCGAGGGCCCCGCGCACGCCGACCGGCGCCGGATCGAGGCGGACCTGATGCAGGGCGATCCGCCGGACAGGCACGAGCCCCCGGCCGGCGAGACCGTCGACGGCTGGACGGTCCTGCCGGAAATCGAGCAATGATCCTCGTCCTCAACGCCGGCTCCTCCAGCCTGCGCTGCGCGTTGTTCCGGTCCGGTGCGGATGCCCCGGTCTGGCGCGCGCACGTCGCCGACATCGGAAACGCCCCGCGGCTCGCGGTGGATGGCCTCGCCCGCGACGACGAGCAGCCCCCGGCCGGGGACCATCCCGAGGTCGCCCGGTGGCTCTTCGGACGGCTGCCCGCCGCGCCGACGGCGGCCGGGCACCGCATCGTCCACGGGGGCTTGCGCTACGCCGCGCCGGTGCGCCTCGATGCCGAGGTGCTCGCCGACCTGGAGACGTTGGTCCCGCTGGCGCCGGCCCATCAGCCCCAGGCGTTGGCCTGCATCCGGACGGTGACGGAGACCTGGCCTGGCCTGCCGCAGGTCGCCTGCTTCGACACCGCCTTCCATCGCACCCAGGACCGGCTCGCCCAGATCTATCCCCTTCCCCGCGCTCTCCTCGACGAGGGCTTCATCCGCTTCGGCTTCCATGGCCTCTCCTACGCCCACGTCGCCCGGCTTTGCCCGCAGGGCCGGGTGCTCGCCGCCCATCTCGGGCACGGGGCCAGCCTCTGCGCCATCCGGGACGGGCGCAGCGTCGCCACCACCATGGGCTTCACGACGCTCGACGGGGTGATGATGGGCACCCGCAGCGGCTCGGTGGATCCGGGCCTGGTCCTGCACCTGATCCGCGAGCGCGGCCTGTCGCCCGATGCGGTGGCCTTGCTCCTCAACGAGCGGTCGGGCCTCCTCGGGGTCTCGGGGATCAGCGACGACGTGCGGGTGCTGGCGGCGAGCCCAAGTCCCGATGCGCGGGAGGCCCTCGACCTGTTCGCCTACAGGATCGTGCGCGAGGCGGGCTCGCTGATCGCGGCCCTCGGCGGCCTCGACACCCTCGTGTTCACCGGGGGCATCGGCGAGCACGCCGCCGAGGTCCGCACCGCCGTCTGCCGCGGACTGGGGTTCGCAGGCGTGGCCCTCGACGCGGACGCCAACGCCCGTGCCGCGGGCGCCATCGGGGCCCGCGCCTCCCGCGTGCAGGTCCGCGTCGTCTCCGCCGACGAGGAGCGCGAGATCGCGGTCGCGACCGGAGGCTCGGTGCACGGGGGCCTCGAGGGGCGCGCGGCCTGGGCGCCGGCCCTCGCACATCCGGCGTCCAGACTTTAATTATTCCAGATAAGATCTGTCCCACGTCGGAGGCGGCCGGCGCCGTGCAGTCGAGATGACGCCCAACACGAAGCCCTCACCGTCCGCCAGCTCAAACGGTATGGCGGGTGCAGGCTCTACGACCCCGAGAGCCGAGCCTACCTGGCGCCCGAGGACCTGGAGCGGCTGATCCGCCGCGGCGTCAGGATCAGCGTGCGCGAAGCCGGGTCGGGTCAGGACGTCACCCACGAGGTCGTTCCCCCGAATCTCCAGTGAGCGGCGGGCCGAAACCCCGCACGGGCCGCGCGCCACCGCTCACCGCCGATCTCGCTCCGGAGCGGTCGCTCCCGAGGCCCGGAGCGACCGGCTCCATCGCCGCGAGCCGCCCGCCTTCCCCCCGTGGGAACCCTCGGCGTCAGGTCTGACGTCCAGCGCCGGCGCGGTCGACGCGGGCGACCATGAACGTGCGGTAGACCCCGTCGTCGGCATCACGGATCGAGACGTAGTCGCCCGGAACGAAGGCGTGCGTGCCGAGGTGGTAGCCCGGCTCGTCGTCCTCGTTCGTCCAATCCTCGTAGTCGATCAGCCAGGTCGCGCCGCCCTCCCCGCCGGCCCGGTGAACGAGGCGACCGTCGCGGTCGCGTTGGCCCGCCCAGAAGCGGCGCACACGGCAACTGTCGCGGGTCTCGCGCCAGAGAGCGGGATCGAGGTGCCCGTCCGGTCCGAGCGGCACGACCATCTCGTAGCCCCGGGCCACGCTGCCGTCCGGAAAGTCCGGGCAGCGGGCCAGAGTCAGGGTCACCCGATACAGCATCCCCGGCAGGGCGTGCTGTCCGGGAGGCTTGCCGTGTCGCTGGTCGGATGGGGAGGATCCCTGTGTCCCATGAGGCATGTCCCGTCTCCTCAGCGCAGGGCGACGATGTGATCGACGACGGTCCGGACGCCCGGTACGGACCAGGCCGCCTGCTCGGCGGCATCCCGTTCGATGCCGACCGTGACGGCCCCCTCCAGGGTGACCCGGTCGCCCTCGACGCTGACCTTGATCGCGTCCGCCTCGAACAGGGCGTTCCGCCGGAACGCCTCCAGGATCTTCGCCTTGACCGCCGTCGGTTGCACGTCCGGCCTGACCTCGACGAGGTTCGTCACACCGAAGACGCCGGAGAGCTTGCGGACGGCCGCCTCGGCGCCCATCGCCTGGTACTGCCAGGGCACCGCCCCGGTGAGCGTCACCCAGCCCTGCGCGACCTTCACCTGGATGGCGTCCTTCGGGAGGTGGACGGACCAGTCGAGGATGGCCAGGGCCCGCGCGGCGATCTGATCGTCCTCGATCTTCTTGGCGTCGGGAAGGCGAACCTGGATCTCCTGGGCGATGGCCCGCACGCCCTTGACCCGTTTCGCCGCGCGCTCGGCCTCCACCTTCTCGGCATAGCTGCCGACATGCCCCGTCAGGGTCACCACGCCGTTCGAGACGGCGATGCCGATCTCGGCGGCATCCAGGCTCGGGTCGAAGTCGAGCTCGTCGAGCACATCGCGGCGAAGATCCTTGTCGGTCATGGCGTCTCTCCCGTCTGCTGTCGTGAGGAAGTCCGGACCAGGATGACGCGCCCTACGCGGAGGAGCCTTGATCCAGCGCAAGCCCGACGCGCTGTTCGGCGCGGACGAAGGCGATGCAGCGCTCCATTTCCCGGCGCAGGTTCGCGAGGGGCTCGTCGATGCCGCAGGCACGAAGGTCCGCGCGAAGGCGCGCGAGCAAGGCGTCGTCGTCGGACACCACGGCTTCCTCGGCGAAGGACGTGACGTAGGCGGAGGCCGCGTCCCCGGTCAGGTGCATCCGCTCGGCCGCCCAGGTCGCCAGCAGGCGATTGCGGCGGACACGCGCCTGGAAGCGCAACTCCTCCTCGTGGGCGAAGCGGCTCTCGAAGGCCCGCTCGCGCTCGTCGAACGTCGTGTTCATCGGATGCCTCACCTGTCGGGCCACGTCGGGCCACGTCGAAACGGCTCCCTCACTCTCGCCCCGCCGGGATGCGCGCACCTTGAGGCAGATCAAGGCCCGGCGGGCGGCGTCCGGCACGGCTCTCCACCACGGTCCCGAGATGCCGGAGTGCGGTCGCGAGCGGGGCATCGCCGGCCGGATCGATGCGGGCATCCTCGACGATGCCGTTCTGCAGGGACGTGGCGTCCCCGTCGGGATGGCCGGTCGGCACCGCTTCCTCGTCCCGCGTCGTGACATCGCCATCCTGCGCGACCACGAGGTCGGGCTCGATGCCGCGTCCCTGCACCCTTCGGCCCGCCGGCGTGACGAACCAGGCCGTCGTCAGTCGCAGGCCGCGTCCGCTGCGATGGAGATACGTCGTCTGGACGGCACCCTTTCCATAGGTGCGCGTCCCGACCAGGGTCGCGCGTCGGTGGTCCTGAAGCGCGCCGGCCACGATCTCGGCCGCGGAGGCGGTGTCGCCGTCCACGAGCACCACCAGGGGAAGCCCGTCGACGAGGTCCTTGCCGCCGCGGTCGAGCGCGAAACGCTCGACGTCCCCGGGGCCGCGTCCCACCAGGCGCACGATCTCTCCCCGCCCCAGGAACGCCCCGGCGACCGCCACGGCCTGCACGACGAGACCGCCGGGGTTCCCGCGCAGGTCGAGGACGAGACCCGTGATCGCCTCCGGACCGATGTGAGCCTGGAGGCCCGCCACGGCCTTGAGCAGCCTCCCGGTGGTGAAGTCGTCGAAGTGGTCGAGCCCGACATAGCCCACGGTGCCCAGAAGACGCGTGCGGACCGGGTGCAGGGGAAGCCACTCCCGTGTCAGGGCGACCTCGGTGGCGGCCTGTCTCTCCGAAAGGCGGACCCGCAGGTGCACGGCGGTTCCAGGATCACCGCGCAGGAGGTCGACGATCCCGGTGCGGTCGATGGTGTGGACGGCCCTGCCGTCGATCCGCTCGATAATCGTTCCGGCGTGCAGACCGGCCCGGGCCGCCGGGGCGCCGGGCAAGGCGGACCGGACGCGCCCGCCTGCCTCGACCGTCACGCCGATCCCCGCGTAAGTCCCGGTATCCTCCTCGTCGAACGCCTGAAGCTCGGCCGCGGTCACGTATCCCGAGTACGGATCCAACGATGCGACCATCCCGGAGATCGCCGCATCTACGAGCTGACCGTCGCGGCGCTCCTCCGCCGCCTTCGCGCGGATGGCATGGAACGCCGCTCCGAAGACGCTGAGGGCTTCGTAGAGACCGCCGGGCGTATCCCCGGTCCTTTCCCCGGTCTCCCGCCGGGCGTCCGGGGATGCCGTGCACGCCAGGAGGGCGGCGGCAACGCCGGCGAGGCCGGCCAGCCAGCGGGAGCTGTGGCGAACCCGGCGAGGGATCCCCCGTCGCGCGGGTTGGGCGTCGTTCGGGCCGGGCATGGGCTGGCCTCGGGATGGGCAGGCCTCGGGATGGGCAGGCCTTGGGATGGGCAGGCCTTGGGATGGACAGGCCTCGGGGAAGGCATCCGCGAGACTGCCCAGGCCACGGTCACCCCTGCCTTGAGATGGATCAAGGTTCCCGGCTTCCCGTGCGGACAGGGTCTGCGCCTGTTCGCAGCGGAGCACCGCATGACCTGGCGCCTGTCCCTCGGAGCCGCGGCGACCCGCGGGGCACGCCTCGCGGTCGGCGACGAGGGGGGACGGACCGCCGATCCCCGAACGGTCGGGAATGCGACGTCCCTTCGGGGATGGCGCGAGGCTGCCGGCGGTCTCGCGCCGATCCGGATGGCCATCGTCCATCCCTGCGATGCGACCTCCCTCCTGGGTGCGATCGCGGCCTGGGAGGCGGGTCTGATCGAACCCGTCCTGGTCGGACCGGAGGCGCGGATTCGGGCGGTCGCCGCCGAGGCTGGCCTCGCGCTCGATGGCTTCGAGCTCGTCGACGCGCGGCACAGCCATGCGGCGGCCGAGACGGCGGTGGCGCTCGCGCGTACCGGGAAAGTCGCCGCCCTGATGAAGGGGGCGCTCCATACCGACGAGATGATGCAGGCCGCCGTCCGAAAGGCGGGGGGTCTGCGAACCGAGCGGCGGATGAGCCACGTCTACGCGCTCGACGTGCCGTATCATCCCAAGCCGCTCTTCATCACGGACGCGGCGGTCAACATCGCCCCCTCGCTCGATGACAAGCGCGACATCGTCCAGAACGCCATCGAGCTCTGCCACGCCCTCGGCATCCGGGAGCCGAAGGTCGCGGTTCTCTCCGCCGTCGAGACCGTCAACGCGCGGATCGTCTCGACCGTCGATGCCGCCGCGCTCTGCAAGATGGCTGAGCGGGGCCAGATCACCGGTGGCATCGTCGACGGCCCCCTCGCCCTCGACAATGCGGTGTCGGGACCGGCGGCCGCGGCCAAGCACATCGTCTCACGGGTCGCGGGCGATGCCGACGTGCTCGTCGTGCCGGACCTCGTGTCGGGGAACATGCTGGCCAAGCAGTTGGTGCACCTCGCCGGCGCCGAGGCCGCCGGCCTGGTTCTGGGCGCGAGCGTGCCGATCGTCGTGACCAGCCGGTCCGAGGGCGAACCGTCCCGGGTGGCGTCATGCGCCATGGCGCGTCTCAGCGCGCCCCACCGCTGCATCGGGTCTGGCACCGTCCGTCGATCCGCCGACGGGCCTTGATCCAGATCATGGCCCCGGCCGACGGCCGCGGCACTGGATCGACATGCCCGCCAGCCCGGTCCCCGCGGGGCCGCGGTCCGGTGCGGAGGATTCCCGAGCCAGACGGAGATTGCGATGTCCTCCCCCACCGAAGAGCCCGACCCGTTCGACCCCTTCGGCATCGTCGCCGCGACGGACGAGTGGTGCGGCCTGCTGAAGGCTGCTGAGGAACTCCGGAACGTCGACGGGGAGATGATGGAGACGATGCTGGAGGCCGGGGCGCCCGGCCCGGCCTCCCTCCGGCTCGGGCGCCAGCACGAGGCGCCGCGGCATCGCGGACCCGCGGCGACGCCTGAGCCTCGACCCCGTAGCCAGGCAGCGGCAACAGCTCGCGGCCATGCGGGCCCTTGAGGCGGGCTGCTCGGACTGTACGGAACGCAGCCGCTGCGCACGCGAACCGAGGGCGGGAACGCCACCCGGCGCCCACCGGGCGTTCTCTCCGAACGGCTCGCGCTTCGACCGGCGGCAGTCCGTTCAACCCGTCCGCTCGTCCATCTCTCCGTTGCGGTGCCCCGGGCCGTGAGAGGCGGCAATGCGCCCGAACGCGCTCAGCTTTGGGCTTGCAACGGTCATCGCCGCGGCCCCGGTTTCGACAGCGGTCGGCTCGGTCCGCCGGCTCGGGGCAGGCCTCGTGTCACCGACGCACAGACGTATCGTACGCGGCTATCGCGAGCACCGGCATCGTCGCTGCGCCCGGCACCGAGGTCACGACCGCTGCCGTTGAAGGCCTCTGAGCCTTCTTGGGCGAACGGAGCGTCCGGTGCCTGTGGCCGGCTCCATTTGCCTTCTCGGGGAATCCGCGCGTCCGAACGCAGGCCTCGGGCAGTCCTTCGATGCTCACAGCGCCCGATGCCGATCCGCTTGGACGTTGACGCGGATCAACGCCCGGCCGGCCGACCATCGGGAGACTGGGACGGGGCGGACCAGACCGGGCTTTCAGATGGCATGCGATCAACCTCACCGCAGCCCCAGGACGGCCTGCGATCCGGCCGTGGCGCCTCACGGTCCCGAACGCCCGTTAATCGCGCACGGATCTGCCCGGCAGGACATCGGGGGCGCGCCTTGGAACCCGCGCACCGCACCCCGTTCGACGCCGGCTGGGAAGGAGGGCGCCCATGCCGTGCCGAGCGGGGACGTTCCAGAGATGTTCGGAACGTGCCAGAGCGCGGGCCTGACGGACGCGGAGGCCCGGCGACGGCTCGCCCGCTTCGGCCCGAACGTGATTGCCACGAAGGAGAAGGCCGGCGCGCTCGCCCTGCTCCTGAACCAGTTCATGAGCTCGGTCGTCTCCCTGCTCGCCGCGGCGGGTGCGCTCTCGCTCTACTTCGGCGACTGGCAGGAGGCGACCGCGATCATCGCGGTGCTGGCCATCAACACCGGCCTTGGCTTCTCGACCGAACTGAGGGCGGCGCGGTCCGTCGAGGGGTTGCGGGCGCTCGGGACGCGCTCGGCCCGCGTGCGCCGCGACGGGCACGCACGGGTGCTTCCCGCTGAGGATCTCGTACCGGGGGACATCGTGTTGGTCGAAGGCGGCGATGCCGTCCCGGCCGACATCCGGCTGGTCGAGGCGTCGAACCTGGGCGCGGACGAGTCCACCCTCACGGGCGAGTCGGTGCCCGTGGACAAGGCGCCGGAGCCGGTCGCCCCGGACGCGCGGCTCGCCGAGCGCACCTGCATGCTGTTCCGCGGCACGCTGATCACGCGCGGCAGCGGCCTCGGTATCGTCGTGGCGACCGGCCTGGGAACCGAGCTCGGCGCCGTCGCACGCCTCGTCGCGCAGGCCGAGCCGGACACCTCGCCCTTGGAGCGGCGCCTGGAACGTCTGTCCCGCCAGATGGTCTGGGTGATCCTGGCGCTTGCCCTCGTCCTCGCGGGCCTCGGCGTGGCGACCGGCAAGGATCTCCGCCTCATGACCGAGGCCGGCATCGCGCTGGCGGTCGCGGCCATCCCGGAGGGCTTGCCGGTCGTCGCGACCCTGGCGCTGGCGCGAGGCATGTGGCGGATGGCGCGGCGGAATGCGTTGATCGAGCGCCTGTCGGCCGTCGAGACCCTCGGCGCCACCACGGTGATCCTCACCGACAAGACGGGCACGCTCACCGAGAACCGCATGACGGTGCGGTGGCTGTCGGTGACGTCGGGCGAGGCCGACCCGACCGATCCGGGCTCCGCCGCCGCCGAGACCGGACGGTTGCTTCGCGTCGCGGTCCTCTGCAACGACGCCTCCCTGGGGCAGGATTCCCAGCAGGGCAGCGGCGACCCGATGGAACAGGCGCTGCTGCGGGCGGGTCGCGCCGTCAGGCTCGACCGCGCGGCACTCCTGCGCGACCGGCCGCTCGTGGGGAAGCACGCCTTCGATGCGGGCACCCGCATGATGGCCACCGTCCATGCCGTCGAACCGGGCCACTGGGTGGCGGTCAAGGGGGCCCCGGAGGCCGTTCTGGCCGCCTCGCGCTCGGTCGGTGGCGCGGAGCGGGACGTCCCGCTGGACGACGGCGCCCGGGACCTGTGGCGGCGTCGCGTCGAAGACCTGGCCGCGCGGGGCCTGCGGGTCATTGCCTGCGCGGAGCGGTCGGGGGGCGCTGCGGGGGGCCATCCCTTCCGGGACCTCACGTTCCTCGGTCTGGTCGGGCTGGAAGACCCCGCCAGGTCGGACGTTCCGGAGGCTCTGGCCGCCTGCCGCGCCGCGGGCATTCGCGTGGTCATGGTGACCGGCGACCACGCCGTCACGGCCCTCAGCATCGCGCGCGCGGTCGGGCTCGCCGGCCGCGGGGACCGCGTCGTCGAGGGCGGCAGCACCGGCGAGATCCCGGGCCGCCTGGACGAGGTCGCGGTCTTCGCGCGGGTGAGCCCCGCCGAGAAACTGTCCCTGGTCAGGGCGTACCAGGCGAAGGGCGAGATCGTCGCCATGACGGGCGACGGCGTCAACGACGCGCCGGCGCTGAAGCAGGCGGATATCGGCGTGGCGATGGGGCGGAGGGGGACGGACGTGGCGCGTGAGGCGGCTGCCATGGTCCTCATGGACGACGCCTTCCCGACCATCGTGGGCGCGATCCGCGAGGGGCGGATCATCTTCGACAACATCCGCCGCTTCGCCGCCTATCTCCTCGCCTGCAACCTGAGCGAGGTGATGATCGTCGGACTCGCCATCGTGTCCGCCCTGCCGCTCCCCATCCAGCCGCTGCAGATCCTCTACCTCAACGTCGTGACCGACGTCTTCCCGGCCTTCGCCCTGGCGATGTGCGAGGGACGGGACGACATCCTCGCACGACCGCCGCGCGACCCGCGCGAGCCCATCCTCGGACGTCCCCAATGGGTGCGGATCGTCCTGCACGCCGCCGTTCTGACGGTCGCGACCTTCGCGGGGCTGGCGGTCGCCGAATCCTGGTTCGGCCTCGACCGGGCCTCCAGCGTGACCGTGACCTTCCTGACCCTCGCCTTCGCGCAACTCTGGCAGGTCTTCAACATGCGGGCCTCCGGCGCGAAGCCATTTCGCAACGAGGTGACGCGCAACCCCTGGGTCTGGGCCGCCCTCCTTCTCTGCGCGGTGCTGCTCGTCGGCCCGGCTTACGTGCCCGCGGCCGGGAAGGTGCTCGGCCTCGTGCCGCCCGACGCGACCATGTGGGCGATCATCCTCGGCGCGAGCGTCGCCCCGCTCCTGCTCGTCCAGGTCGGGACGATGGCCAGGGGCGCCCGCGGACCCGTCGGCAGGACATGACGGCCGCCGTCCCGGCGCGATGCCCAGGCGACCCGACCGGCCGGCGTTGCGATGGATCAACGCGGGACCGAACCGCGGTGCGAAACTGGGTCCGTCAAAACGCCCGGAGCCCCGCATGTCCCGTCCGCTCTCATCCCCGCACGCCGAGATCCGCGATGTTCTCGTGTGCCTCACCGAGGAGGGCCGCGGCGACGAGGCCGAAACCGCTCTGGCTTACGGACTTTCGCTCGCCGCCGCGACGCGCGCCCACCTCACCGTCCAATCCGCGGCACGGCGCCTGGCCGTGGTCGCCGGCGGGGCGTGGGGGTTCGTGAACGACCTCGTGGCGACCGAAAACAGGCGGCTGCGCGGCCTCGCGCAGGCCCTGGCCGAATGCGCCGTGGCGGACGCCGCCAGCGTGGGCGTGACCTGCACGGCCGAGGCGCCTTACCTTGCCTACACGGACCTGGTCGCGCGGCTCACCGCCCGCGCGCGGCTCGCGGACCTGACCGTCCTCGATGCCGAGGCGAGGGAGCTCGATCTCGACCGCGACCTCATCGACGGGATCCTCTTCCGGAGCGGGCGACCGCTCCTCGTGGTTCCGCCCGGCTGCGAGACCTACGCCGCGCGGCGGATCCTCGTCGCCTGGGACGGCAGCGCCCGGGCGGCCCGGGCGGCGAACGACGCGCTGCCGTTCCTGCGCGCGGCGGAGCTGGTGGAAGTCGTGTCCGTCGTCGGGGAGAAGGACCTCTCGACCTCCGCGGCCGGCGCCGAGTTCGCCCCGCACCTCGCGCGGCATGGCGTGACGGTTTCCGCGGTCGACGTGCCGGTCGTCGGCGACGTCGCCGAGACGCTCAGGGTCCGGGCCGGCGAGATCGGCGCCGACATGCTGGTGATGGGCGCCTACCGGCATTCGCGCCTCCAGGAGTGGTTCCTCGGCGGCGTGACTCAGTCCCTCCTCAAGCGCAGCCCCTTGCCTCTGTACCTGTCCCACTGACCGGGGCGCCTTCGGCGGACGCAAGCAGGGCCCCACGCAGGACGGCAGGGATCGCGGAAGCCGGCATGGGCTCGGACTAGATCGCCGCGGCCCGTCGCGCTGGGGATGGGTGGGCACGCGATCTCGCGCGCATCGCCGTCTCGGCCGGCTCGGCCGTCCTCTTCGCGGCCGGTCGCGCACCGAGATGGAAGGGGGGATCGCCTGTCACCGATGCGGATCTCGCCGCCGAGCGCGCCATCGGCGGCCGGCTTTCGGAGCGATTCCCGAGACTGCCCATCGTCTCCGAGGAGCGGATTGCCGCGGGGGACATCCCGGCGACGGGGCCGCGCTTCGCGCTCGTCGCCCCCGGGACGGCACATCGCGCGCCGGCGCTCGGTCGTCGAGACGTCGAGGTCCGGGACGTGCACGGCCCGCTTCAGCTTGAAGACGCGTCCGTTGCCGCGAAACACCGCGGAGATGTGCGTGCGCAGGCGGTCGACCGTTCGACCCGGCTGCCGTTCGGCCTCTCCAACGCCCCGCCGTCAGTGCGTCGGTGACGGCTGCACGGAGCCGCGCTCGCCCGAGCCGCTCTTGCCTACCTTCTTGCCGGCACGCACGATCAGGGCCGCGAAGGCTGAACGCCGGATCTTCTTCTTGGAGACCTTTGGCCAGCGCTCGCGAACGGCCGCAATCAAGTCCTTGGCCTTCATCCCGGGTTTCACGACCTTCACGATCCTCCGGCTGATAGTCGATGTCGATGGCATGATTGGCGCTCCCTTCAATTGGTCGATGTTTCTTCGAGGCGAATTCTTCTTCGTTGATCTGCGTCAAGCCATGCCTGAACGTCGCGTGCGGCTCATGCCTTGCGGCGAGGAACCGGTCAGTCCTCGACGACCCGGCGAAGGCGCGCACGGCGCAGGCTGACCTGACGTCCGCCGGCACGCAGCAGGGCGCCGGCCTCCTCGAGCTGCGACAGGGTCCGCGACACGGTCTCGATGGTCAGGCCCAGGTAGTCGGCGATGTCGCGCCGCGTCATCGGGAGCAGGAACGTCCCGGTGCCGCCGAGCCGTTCGTCGACCTCGATCAGGAACGTCGCCACCCGTTCCACGGCGGAGCGGCGGCCGAGAAGCAACATGTGGTCCTGGGCGTGACGCAAGCCACGGGTGGCCATGTTCCAGAGGTGGCAGGCGACCTCGGCGTTGCGGGTGGCGGCGCGCTGTATCCCCAGGCGCCGGAAGATCAGGACCTTCGTGTCCGAGAGGGCCTCGGCCGAGTGCCGGTGGGTCTGGCCCTGCTCGAAGCCGAACAGGTCGCCGGGCAGGTGGAAACCGGTGATCTGGCGCCGACCGTCGCTGAGGACCTTGTGGGTTCGGACCGCGCCGTCGGTCACCCGGTAGACGAACTCGGCGTCCTCGCCCTCACCGTAGATCTCCTCCTCGCGGCCATAGGCAAACGGTGTTCCGACGATCTCGGGGCAACCCGCGAAGAGGACGCCCTCGCGGCCGATGGCAACCGGGACGTTCGCGGGGGTGAACGACGGAATGGGTCGCGTCATCTCTGTGGCCATGGATCGACTCCTCGTCCGGATCGGATGAGGGGGAAGTTGGCCGCGCCGTCGCCGGAGGGAAATTCCGGCCCGTTTCGTAAGGGCCCCTGCGTAAGGGCAATTACGTAGGTCCGGGGGTCGACCGTCATCCCCCGCCGATCGCCACGGCCATCCATCCGCCGGCATGGTCGGGCACCATGAGCAGGCCGAAGCGGGCCGCGAGCAGGGACCCGACGGCGGTGGCGAGCGCGTAGGCCATCACCGCGAGGACGAACGTCAGGCCATCGGCGTGATGGCGCAGAGCGTGGATCGAGGCGCAGCCGGAGGTGAACGCCGCAGCGAGGAGGATCGCGAGGGGATCGGACGGCATGACCGTGGTTCGCAGCAATCGGGAGCCCTGGAGCTTCGGGGCTGCGCCGGCCGTGACGGCGCGGCGCAGCCGCTGTTTGACGAACACGCTCCGGTCAGACGGAGCGCGCCTCGGGCGACCGGTACAGCCGCCAGAGTTCAGACCCGGACAGGACGAAAACGGCGAGGCCGATGACCACGTGGGCGCCCGCGACGACCTTCAGCTCCGCGAAGCCCAGCACCCAGGGCGCCGCGGCCACCCAGAGACCGACGGCGAGGTTGAGGTATTCCTCCCAGTCGTAGGACTGGCTGAGCGCAAGCATGGCGATGACGGCGATCGCGGCGCCGCAGATGAAGGCGTTTCGCGCTGCGACCGTTTCGCTGCCCAGCTCCAGGTACCAGGGGGCCAGGAACAGGGTGATGCCCAGAAAGACGTTGAGGCCGTTCAAGACCGCGTCCTCGGCTCGGTTCTCGATGATGCGCATCGACTTCTCCTCGCGAGCAAGGCGCCCGGGAGTCGGGGCCGACCGGACGCCGAGCGACGGGACGTCCCGTCGCTTCCACGCGAGGACGATCGTCGCGCGATGGGTCTGCGGCCTTGACCCAAATCAACAGAGGTCCGGTCCCGGCAGCAGGAGAACTGCCGAAGATTGGTAAAGCCGTCGCTCGATCTCCAGAACGACGATGCATCCCTCGATGTTTGATTTGGGTCAAGGTCTTTGCCGTGGGCCGGTGCACCCTGCGCCCCTTCGCCAGACAAGGAGATCGCGATGCGTTCCGGACACACGCCGCACCTGCATGCCCATGACCCCAAGGACGCCGCCGAGGCGATGGGGGCTGGCTTGGCCGCCTGGCGCACCCTCGCCGTCGACGTGCCGTTGCGTCTCGCGGCCGAGACGATGCGCTTCACGGGCCGTCGCCTTCAGGCCCAGGCGGACCACCTCGTCGGGCTGGCGCGGTGCGGCTCGCTCCAGGAGGTCGTCGCGCTCCAGACGGCGTTCGTGACCCGGGGCCTGACCGACGACCGGCAGGAGGCGACGACCCTGTCGCACGACGTCACGGAGACCGCCTTCGCCAAGGCGGCGTGACACGGGCGTCCGCCGACCGGCCAATGGCTCCGGCGGGCTTCTCCCGAGACCCTGAAGCGCTGTTGGCAGGACGGGCTCCGATGCCGGGCAGACCATGCCGCCCCCAGATCTACCGCATCTTCCAGCACCGGCATGCGCCGGGGCTGTGTTGCGCCGTCCGCGAGGACCTGTCGATCCCGTCCTTCGTCGGGGCCCAGGGCTGGAACTTCGGCGCCGAGGTCCGCGAGACCGGAAGCCTGCCGTTCGGCTTCCAACCCGCACCGGCGCGCGAGGCCAGTGCCGCGTTCGGATATTACCTGTTTCATCATCCCTGCGAGACCCTGTCGGCTCGCTACTCCCGTCCCTGGGGCGGCGAGGGGCCCGAGCCGGATCGTTGCAGGCCGTGAGCGGCCGGCGCCCTCACCGCCCCTCCGCGCTGTCGGGCGCCCGTTGCGCCAGGACCGGCGGCTCCCCCACGCGTTCCGTCCTTGCCGGGCCTCGCAGCCGCGTCAGGCCAGGCCGGCCAGCACGGACCATCGCACCAGCTCCTGCAGGCTGGCCGCCTGGGTCTTGGCCATGAGCTTGGCCCTGTAGATCTCGACGGTCCGCGGGCTGATGTCGAGGGTGCGGCCGATGTCCTTGCTGGAGCCGCCCGCGACGAGTTGGTCCATCACCTGACGCTCGCGGTCGCTCAGGGTGCCGACCCGACGGACGAACTCGTCGAGGGTGGGATCGACGACCTTGGCCGCTCCGCCCCGGTTCAGGGCGGAGCGCAGCGCCTGCACCAACGCTTCGTCGTCGAACGGCTTCTCGATGAAGTCGCAGGCCCCGAGCTTCATCGCCTCCACCGCGAGCTGCACGTCCCCGTGCCCCGTCATCACCACCACGGGGAGGGTATGGCCGCAGGCCCGCAGGCGGCGCAGCAGCTCGAGCCCGTCGACGCCGGGCATGCGGATGTCGGTCAGGACGCACCCGCGGGCCGGCTTGACCAGCGTGTCGAGGAGGTCCGTCGCGGCCTCGTAGAGCGCGATCTCGAAGCCCGCGGTGTCGAGCAGGAAGCCGACCGAATCCCGCATCGCCGGGTCATCGTCGACCACGTGCACGAGGCTATGGGCCATGGATGGCATCTCCCTCCGGGGCGGTCGCCAGGGTCAGGCGAAACGTCGCCCCGCCGGCCGCGTTGCGCTCGACCGTGAGGCGGCCGCCATGCGCCTCGATGATGGTGCGGCAGATCGAGAGGCCGACGCCCATCCCGCTGGCCTTCGTGGTCACGAAGGGCTGGAACAGCCTGTCGGCGACCTCGTCCGCGATGCCGGGGCCGGTGTCCGCCACCGTGATCTCGACCGCCTCGGCGGAGAGCGCATGGGCGTCGACGGCCAGTTCGCGCCGTTCGCTGTGCTGCATGGCCTCGCGCGCGTTGCGCATCAGGTTGACCAGGACCTGCTGGACCTGCACCCGGTCCGCCAGAACGGCCTTCAGGCCGGGGGCCACGCGGAGGCGGGCGACGAGGCCCTGCTCCCGGGCGCCGACCAGGGCCAGGGCGCCCGCCTCCTCGATCAGCCGCGAGACCGACTCGAGGCGGCGTTCGGTCTCGCCGCGGGTGACGAACTCCCTCAGGCGGCGGATGATCTGCCCGGCCCGCAGGGCCTGCTCGGCGGTCTTGTCGAGAACCTCGATGGTCTTGGCAATGGCTTCGGGACCCGGGTTCGCGAGCAGGCGACGGCAGCCCTTGGTGTAGTTGGCGATGGCGCCGAGCGGCTGGTTCAGCTCGTGGGCCAGGGTGGATGCCATCTCGCCCATGGCGCTCAGGCGCGAGATGTGGACGAGTTCGGATTGCAGTTCCTGCAGCCGTGCCTGGATCCTCTGATGCTCGGTCAGGTCGTTGATGAAGCCGGTGAAGAAGACCTGCTCGCCCGAGCGCATCTCACCGATGGCGAGCTCCATCGGGAAGGTGGTGCCGTCCGCCCGCTGGCCCGTCACGACCCGATGGATGCCGATGATGCGGCGCTCCCGGGTTCGGCGGTAGTGGTCGAGGTAGCCATCGTGCTCGCCGCGCATCGGCTCCGGCATCAGCATGCGGACGTTGCGCCCGATGGTCTCGGCGGCCGCGTATCCGAAGAGGCGCTCGGCCGCCGTGCTGAAGGAGGTGATGAGGCCGCCCTCGTCGATGACGACCATGGCCTCGGGCACCGTGTCGAGGATCGAGCGCAGGTGCGCCTCGCGGGCGCGCAGGTCCGCCTCGGCCTTCTTCTGTTCGTGGATGCTGAGGACGACGCCCCGGTGACGCACCGGTCGGCCCTCTGCGTCGCGGTTCACCTGCCCGCACGAGCGCAGCCAGCAGACCTGACCGTCCGGCCGCACGACCCGGTAGTCGACCTCGTAGCTCCCGCCATCCCGCAGGGCCCCCTGGATGGCATCGGCCCGCGCCTGGCGGTCATCGGGGTGCACCAGGGCCTGGGAGGCCGTGAAGGTGGTCAGTCGCTCCGGCGGAACGCCGAAGAGCCGGGCGCAGGTCGGCGAGACCGTGACGCGGCCGGTCGGGATATCCAGAGACCAGATGCAGACGCCCACGTCGTCCAGGGTCTGCCGGAGTTCGTCGACGGTCAGCGTGCCGTCGCCCAGATGGCCGAGGGACATCGAGCCGATGGGGTTCGTCATCGTTCGCCCCCTTCGGCGCTGGCTATTCCAGGGCTCCAAAGAACAATCTCTGCAACCAGTCCGTTCAAGGATGTCACGTGATGGACGCTTCCACGAACAGCAACATCTTCGGCCAACATCATGGCCCGCAGATCAATGGCCGGCGTTTGATGCGGTTTCTATCACTGAAGATAGTCGATGGATACCGCGCAACTGCTGGCCGCGGCTAAGCATCTTGTGGCGAAGGGGGGCGTTTGAGGTGGATCAAGGCGGCTGGGTCGCGACGGGACGAACACGGGACCCAGCAGAACTTGGAGACGCCCCATGGCGAAGCCCCCCTCATCCCCGCTCGCGGCCATTCGCGACATCCTCGTCGGCACGACCGTCGAGACCGCGTACGAGGAACCCTCGAGCGCCATCGGTTACGGCCTGACGCTCGCGAAAGCCGCCGGCGCCCACCTCACGGTCCAATCCGCCTCGTGGTGCCTCTCGGGCGACGATGCCTGGCTCGGCAGTTTCGATCTCGACGACGACGGGGTCGCGCGCATCGACCGGCGCCTCGATGCGATGGCCCGTTCCGTCGCGGACCGTGCGGCCGGGGACGCGGCGCAGGCGGGCGTGCTCTGCACGACGCAGACGCCGAGCCTGCCTTACCCGGACGTCGTCGGTCGGCTGGTGGCTCAGGCCAGCCTGCATGACCTGACCGTCCTGGATGCGGGACCGCGGACCTACGATCTGGATCGCGAGGTGATCGAGAAAGCCCTCCTCGCGAGTGGTCGTCCGGTCATCGCAGTGCCGCCGGGACACGACGCCTTCACCGGTCGGAAGATCATCGTGGCCTGGGACGGCAGTGCGCAGGCGGCGCGGGCGGCCAACGACGCGATGCCGTTCCTCTGCGCGGCGGACGCCGTCGAGATCGTCTGCGTCGCCGGCACAGAAGAACTCTACACATCGGTTCCGGGTGCCGAGTTCGCGCCTCACCTCGCGCGCCACGGCGTGACCGTCAGCGTCGTCGACGTCCCGGTGGTGGGGGACACCGCGGAGACGCTTCGCAACCAGGCGACGATGTTTCACGCCGACATGATCGTGATGGGGGCGTACGGCCATTCCCGCGTCCGCGAGTTCTTCTTCGGTGGCGTCACGCGCGCCCTCCTGAGAAGCAGCCCGGCCCCCCTGCTCCTCGCGCACTGACGAGGGGAGGTTCGGTCACGAGATCGAGCCGCCGATACCGCGTTCCCGTTGCGGCCGTCCGGGTCGCACGGCCCAACACCCCGTCCCGTCCGCGATCCCGCCGTGGCGCGGGAGGCGCCTTGGGACGAAAACGACCCGCGCGCCGTGACGGATGCCGGGGGCTGTGGCGAGACCCCTTCGAAGCGGCGCGGGGCCTTCACCGGGGCGCGCGCGCAAACTCCCGCATGAACGCCAGGAGCCGTCGCAGATGGTGGCGGTCGGGTTCCGGCCGCGAGCCCGTCGCGAGGGCGCCGATCAAACCGTCGACGAAGAGAGACCCGCCCGAATAGGCGATCGACCAGTCGGCGAAGTCACGCCGCGGGGCGTCTCGGTCCTGCACCACGTGGACTTGCGTATGCCGCCGGTCGCGGCGGATGCTCTCCATCAGTTCGTCGATGGCGGCGCGCGAGCCTTCCAGGATCTGGGCGAAGCGTCCGTCGGTCGCGATCAGCGCGCCGGTGACGTTCAGCCGAACGTTCCTGACATGGGCGGCGTCCACGATGTCCCGGATGTCCGCTTCCGTCGCCTGCCTGCGACTGACGTAGAGAAAGGATCGCTCCATGGGCTTCTTCGACCTTCGTCTTCGTCCACCGGCCGGATCGCCATCCCGGGGAGGACTGTCATCGCCTCAGGGTCTTCAGATACGCGGTGAGGTCGTCGGCATCGGAGGGATCGAGCTGGAACGCGGGCATGGCCGGGTGACGTCGCTCGACACCCTCGACCAGGATGTCGGCGAGATCATCGATGGGAAAGCGGCGGGCGAGCGTTCGAAACGCCGGCGCCTCGGGCATCGGGCTGACTCCCCGAGAGCCGATGCCATGGCATCGCGCGCAGGTCGCGCGGGCCAACGTTTTGCCGCGTGAGGCCGATCCGTCACGGGCCGTGGCGGGGGGCGCGACGAGCCCGAACAGCGCGACCGATGCGAGGACGAGCGCGCGGCGCATCAGTGGCTCATCAGGCAGCAGACGGGTGCCGTCTGCAGGATGTCGTGGGTCATGCCGCCGAAGATCCATTCCCGAAGGCGCGAATGTCCATAGGCTCCCAGGACGATCAGGTCGGCGTATTCCCGGCGTGCGAAGCGCAGGATCTCGTCGGCTTCGACCGACCGGCTTCCGAACAGGGCATGGGTGGTGGCATTCACGTCGTGGCGCGACAGGTGGGCCGCCACATCCTCGATTCCCTGGAATTGCGTCTCCTGTCCGACCGAGACGAGGTAGACGTGGTCCGCCTGTCGCAGGAAAGGCAGCGCCGCCGTGACGGCCCGCCGGGCCTCGAGGGTGTCCTTCCAGGCGACGACGATGCGGTCGGCGCCCAGGTGCTCGATCCCCGGGGGAACGATCAGGACCGGACGTCCCGCCTCCATCAGCAACGGGCCGGGCAGCACCGTCATCGCGCCCGGCACGGCATCGGCCGGGCCATGGCGCCCGACCACCACGAGATCCGCCGCGCGGGCCTCCCGGGCGAGGTTGGCCGTGGGATGTCCCTCGGTGAACCGCCAGTCGGTGCGGAGGCCCTCGCGGGCATGGCGCAGGAACAGGTCCCGGACCCGGGCGGCCTCGTCGCGCGATCGGCGTTCCTCGGCCGCGCGCAGGATCCCGTCCGCCTGCATGTTGGCGAATGCGGACGGTCCGGGGATCGGCCGGGCTGCCACGCCGGTCAGGTCGGCCGCGAAGCGCCGCGCCAGGCCGGCGGCGAGCCGGACGCGGTCGGCGGAACCGCGATCCAGGTCCACGGATACCAGGATGTGCGCGTAACCCACGGCCGCCTCCTCGAGCCGCCGAGCCCGGCGGAAGGGCAATCTGGCTCGGCCCGGCTCCGCCGGCCTTGATCCATCTCAAGGGACGGCACGAGGCCGCTGGGCCGGGCGCGCGGATTCGTCGGCATCGGATGCCGGGGCGGTCATCGGACCACCGAGCGCCCGCATGGCGTTGAGGATGACGGCGACGTCGATGACCTCCTGCAACAGGGCGCCCCGCAGCGGCGTCAGGTAGCCGAGGGCCGCCGCGACCATGCCGGCGAGCGACAGGCCGAGGCCGACCAGCACGCTCTGGAGCGCGATGGCCCGGGCCCGCCGGGCGATGCGGATCGCATCCGGAAGCGGCGCGAGGCTGTCGACCAGCAGGACGACGTCCGCCGCCTCGGCCGCCGCGGCCGCGCCCCTGGCGCCGAGCGCGACCCCGAGATCGGCGGCCGCCAGGGCGGGCGCGTCGTTGACGCCGTCCCCCACCATCATCACCAACCCCTGGCCCCGTTCGCGCGCCACGACCTGCGTCTTCCCCGCAGGATCGAGATCGGCCGCCAGGGCATCGATGGGCAGGCCCGCGATCAGCGCCTGCGCGACGCTGCGCCGGTCTCCGGTCGCGAGCACCACGCGCCGGATGCCGCAGCGGCGCAGGTCCGCGAGCGTCCGTCCGCCATCCGTTCGTACCGGGTCGGCGAAGCTCAGGATCGCGGCGGGCCTGCCGTCCACGGCCACCAGCACCGTCGCGGCCACGGCATCCGCGTTCCGGACGGCGTCCGTCTCCGGGAAGGGGATGCCGTGCGCCCGCATCGTGCGGGGTCCGCCGACCCTCACGGGCCGCCCCGCGACGAGGCCCGACACGCCCTCGCCCGGGACTTCGGCCACCTGCGTCGGCTGCGTCAGCGTAAGGCCGCGGGCGAGGGCCGCATCGACCAGGGCACGGGCCGTCGGATGGCCGGAGGCTTGGTCGAGGGAGGCGGCCAGCCTCAGGACATCCTGCTCCGCGACGGGACCGAGGCGATCCACGGCCGTCAGCCGCGCCGTCCCGTGGGTCAGCGTCCCGGTCTTGTCGACCACCAGGACGCGCACCCGCGCCAGCTTCTCCAGGGCGCCGCCGCCCTTGATGATGACGCCGATGCCGGCCGCCCGCGACAGACCGGAGATCAGGGCGACGGGCACCGCGAGGATGAGCGGGCAGGGCGTGGCGACGACCAGCACCGCGAGGGCCCGCAGGGGATCGCCCGTGGCAGCCCAGGCGCCCCCGGCCAGCATCAGGGTCAGGCCGAGGAAGGCTAGGCCGTAGCGGTCGGCGAGGCGCGCCATCGGCGCCTTCTGGGTTCGGGCGGCCTCGACGAGCCGGACGATCCCCGCATAGGTGCTCTCGGCGGCCCGGCGCTCGGCCAGGAGCGTGAAGGGCGCCCCGACATTGACCGTGCCGCTCAGCACGGACGCGTTCGCTTCGAACGTGACTGGCAGGGCCTCGCCGGTGAGCGTCGCCTGATCGAGGATGGCCCGGCCCGCGGCGACGCGGCCGTCCACCGGCAGGACGTCGCCGACGCGCACGAGGATGCGGTCGCCCGGCGCCAGGCTCTCGATGGGGACTTCCCTCACGCCGCTCGAGTCCTCGCGGAGGGCGGAGCGTGGCTGCCGGGCGAGCAGCGCCGTCATGGCCCGCCCGGCGCGTCCGGAGGCGTAGGCTTCCAGGGATTGGCCACCGGCATACATGAGGGCGATGACGACGCCGGCCAGCGGCTGCGACAGGGCGAGCGCGCCGCCCATCGACAGCAGGGCGACGAGGTCGAGCCCGACGTCGCCGCGCGCCAGGCTGGTCACGACCTGGAGCGCGAGGACGGCAAGGACCGCCAGCGTCGGAAGCGTCCACGCCCAGGCCGCGATGTCCGGGCGACCGAGCGCCTCGGCGGACAGGCCGGCGCAGAGGCCGGCGAGCGGAAGGACGGCCAGCCCTCCGCGCAGGCCCGTCAGCCAGCCGAGGCCCGCCGGCGCGCGCGAAGTCCTGGGGTCAACGGCCGCGGTCGTCATTCTCAGGGTCGCTTCCGGCTGTCGGGGGCCTTCGGGGTGCGCCCGTGTCGACCGGGGAGCCTTGCGCTGGATCAACAGGCGCCCGTTGCGTCGACGGTGAGGGCCGAAGCCTCGCGACGGCGAGCGCTGCGTCGCCGCGCCGATCCCGCATCGCCCGCCGGGAAGAGTTTTTGGTGCCTTGATCCAGCGCAAGGTCGCGGCGTCGGCCCCCCGCCATCGTCGGGCGGATGGATCCGGGCACATCGCCCGGACGCCCGGAGATCCCGATGCCTTCCCTGACCCTGCCGAGCGCGGTGGACCTGGCCCGCACCCAGTTCGCCCTGACCGTCGTGTGGCACTTCCTGTTCCCGGCCTTCACCATCGGCCTGGCGAGTTTCCTGGCCGTCCTGGAGGGCCGCTGGCTGGCCACCGGCAAGGCCGTCTACCTCGATGTCTACCGCTACTGGCTCAAGGTCTTCGCCGTCGCCTTCGCCATGGGCGTCGTGTCGGGCCTGGTGATGTCCTACCAGTTCGGCACCAACTGGTCGGTCTTCGCCGACCGCACCGCGCCGATCCTGGGGCCGCTCCTCGGCTACGAGGTGCTCACGGCCTTCTTCCTCGAGGCCGGCTTCCTCGGCGTCATGCTGTTCGGATTGGAGCGGGTCGGCCCGCGCCTGCACTTCCTGGCGACCTGCCTCGTCGCCTTCGGCACCCTGACCTCGGCCTTCTGGATCCTCTCGGCCAATTCCTGGATGCAGACCCCCACGGGCCACGAACTGGGAGCCGACGGCCGGTTCGCCCCGGCCGATTGGTGGGCCATCGTCTTCAACCCCTCCTTCCCCTACCGCTTCGCCCATACGGTGACCGGCGCCTACCTGACCACGGCGATGATCGTGGGCGCGGTCGCTGCGTGGCACCTCCTGCGCGACGGCCGGAATCCCCGTGCCCGGGTGATGTTCTCCATGGCGATGTGGATGGCCGCGCTCGTCGCGCCGGCGCAACTGGTCATCGGCGACGTGCACGGCGCCAACACCTACCAGCACCAGCCCGCCAAGGTCGCGGCGATGGAAGGGCACTTCGAGACCCGAAGCCGGGCCCCCGCCCTGGTCCTGGGATGGCCCGACGCCGAGGCCGGCGAGACGCGGGGCGCCCTCGGCATCCCGGGCCTGGCGAGCCTCTACCTCACGCACGACCTGAACGGCACCGTGAAGGGGCTCAAGGACATGCCCCGCGCGACCTGGCCGACCAACCTGCCGCTGGTGTTCTGGTCGTTCCGCATCATGGTCGGTCTCGGCCTCCTGATGATCGCCCTCGGGTTCGTCTCGCTCTGGCTGCGCTGGAAGGGCCGGCTCTACAAGACCGTCTGGTTCCAGCGCTTCGCGGTCGCCATGGGACCGTCGGGGCTGATCGCCGTCACCGCCGGCTGGACCGTCACCGAGACGGGGCGCCAGCCCTTCACGGTCTACGGCCTGCTCCGCACCGCCGACAGCGTCTCGCCGATCGCCGCGCCCGCCGTCGCCGCCTCCCTCGCGGCCTTCGCGGTGGTCTACCTCGCGGTGTTCGGGGCGGGCATCTGGTACCTGCTGCACCTCTTCAACCAGACCCCGCAGGTCCACGAATCCGGACCGCCGACCGGCGTGCCGGTGCGAACGGCCGGCATCACCCCGGCGCCGGCCCTCGACGCGCCCCACGCGGGTGCGCGCCGTCCCGCCCTCCAGCCCGCGGAGTAGTCCCCATGACCCTCGATCTCACCCTCGTCTGGGCGCTCCTCATCGCCACCGCCATCTTCCTCTACGTGGTCATGGACGGCTTCGACCTCGGGGTCGGCATCCTGTTCCCGGCGATCCGGGAGAAGGCCGACCGGGACGTGATGGTGAACACCGTCGCCCCGGTCTGGGACGGCAACGAGACCTGGCTGATCCTCGGCGGGGGCGGCCTGTTCGCCGTGTTCCCGCTGGCCTACGCCACGCTGCTGCCGGCCCTCTACATCCCGCTGACGCTGATGCTGCTCGCCCTGGTGTTCCGCGGCGTCGCGTTCGAGATGCGGTTCCGGACCGTCACGCGTCTCTCCCGGACCGCGTGGGACGGCGCCTTCTCGGCCGGGAGCCTCGTCGCCGCCTTCTGCCAGGGCATCTGCCTCGGCGCCCTGGTGCAGGGCGTCCGCGTCGAGGGGCGGGCCTATGCCGGAGGCTGGTGGGACTGGCTGTCGCCGTTTTCCCTGTTCACCGGGCTCGCGCTGGTCGCCGGTTACGGGCTGCTCGGGGCGGGCTGGCTGATCTGGAAGACCGAGGGTGAGCTCCAGCTCCGGGCCTATCGCCTCGCCCGGGCCTTCGGCTGGGCGACCGTCGCCGCCATCGCCGTCGTGTCCCTGGCGATGCCGTTCCTCAGCCCCGCCTTCCGCGGTCGTTGGCTGACCTTTCCGGCGATGGCCTTCGTCGCCCCCGTCCCGCTTTTCGTCGGCCTCCTGGGCTGGCGCCTGCGCGACGCCCTCGACCGGCGCGAGGAGGTCATGCCCTTCCTGTGCGGGCTCGGCCTGTTCCTGCTGTCCTATGTCGGGCTCGCCATCAGCCTGTTCCCGATGATCGTGCCGCCCTCGGTGACGATCTGGGACGCGGCCACGCACCCGAGCAGCCAGCGCTTCCTTCTCGTCGGAACGGTCGTGCTCCTGCCGATGGTGCTCGGCTACACCGCCTACGTCTACTGGCTGTTCCGGGGTAAGGTCACCGCCGGCGCGCCCGGCTACCATTAGGGAGGCGGACCATGACCATCCCCCGCTGGATGCGCCGCCTCGGTTGGTTCGGGGCCCTGTGGGCCGGCGGCATCGCCTGCCTCACGGCGGTCGCCCTGCCCCTGCGATGGCTCCTCAAGGTCGTATGACGAGGGCCGTCTCGGCCCAGCCGCGTTCACCGACCCCCTCCCGGTTCGAACGGGTCATCGGGCAGGCCGCATCGGCGCAGGCCACCGTGTCTCGCGCGGCCGAGGCGACGCGATCCGTCGCAAGGTCGGGGGCTCCCTGTTGGCCGCCGAAGCCCGATGGGGTTCGACGGCCGCGAGGGGGCGGTTCAGGCCCGAACCCGGCCCGCCTCAGACGTCGAGGTTGGCGACGCTGAGGGCGTTGTCCTGGATGAACTCGCGGCGGGGTTCGACCACGTCGCCCATCAGCTTCACGAACAGGTCGTCGGCGTCCTGGGTGTCCTTGACCTTGACCTGGAGGAGCGAGCGCACGTCCCGGTCGAGGGTGGTTTCCCAGAGCTGCTGGGCGGTCATCTCGCCGAGGCCCTTGTAGCGCTGCAGCTGCAGGCCCTTGCGGCCGAAGGCCATCACCGCCTCGAACAGGCCGACGGGCCCGTGCAGGGTGGTCTCGTCGCCCTTGCGCGCGTAGGTGACGGGCTGGTCGTAGATCTCGCGCAGGGCCTCCGCCCGGTCGGCGAGGCGGCGCGCCTCCTGCGAGGCCAGCAGCGAGGCGTCGAGGGTCGCCACCTGGCGCACGCCGCGCAGGGTCCGGCTCAAGACGTAGCCGCCCTCCGAGACGGCGCCTTCCCAGCCGCGCTCGATGTCGTCGGCGATCCGGTCCATGCGCCGGGCGACCTCCTCGGCCAGCACCTCGGCCTCGGCCGCGTTCTCGTCGACATTGGCCCGGAAGGCGCCGGCGATCAGGGCCTGCTCGACCACGGCGCGGTCGTAGCGGGTGTGGAGCGCTTGCATCAGCCCGCGGAACTGGCGGGCCTCCTCGACCAGGGACTTCAGCTGCGGGCCGCCGAACTCGGTGCCGGAGGCCAGCCGCAGCACGGCGCCCTCGACGCCGGCATCGATGAGGTAGTCCTCCAGCGCCCGCTCGTCCTTGAGGTAGAGCGCCGACTTGCCCTTGGCGGCTTTGTAGAGGGGCGGCTGGGCGATGTAGAGGTGCCCGCGCTCGATCACCTCCGGCATCTGCCGGAAGAAGAAGGTCAGCAGCAGGGTGCGGATGTGCGAGCCGTCCACGTCGGCATCCGTCATGATGATGATGCGGTGGTAGCGCAGCTTGTCGGGGTTGAAGCCCTCGCGGTCCGTGGACGAGCGGCCGATACCGGCGCCGAGCGCGGTGATCAGGGTACCGATCTCGGCCGAGGACAGCATCCGGTCGGCCCGCACCCGCTCCACGTTGAGGATTTTTCCGCGCAGCGGGAGAACGGCCTGGAAGGTGCGGTCGCGGCCCTGCTTGGCCGAGCCGCCGGCGGAATCGCCCTCCACCAGCAGGATCTCGCACTTCGAGGGATCGCGCTCCTGGCAATCGGCGAGCTTGCCGGGCAGCGAGGCGATGTCGAGGACGCCCTTGCGGGTCACGGTCTCTCGGGCCTTGCGGGCCGCCTCGCGGGCCGAGGCCGCCATGATGACCTTGGCCATCACCGAGCGGGCCAGCGCCGGGTTCTCCTCGAGCCAGTTCGAGAGCCCCTCATTGAGGACGTTCTCCACGGCCGGGCGCACCTCGGAGGAGACCAGCTTGTCCTTGGTCTGCGAGGAGAATTTCGGGTCCGGCACCTGCACCGAGATCACGGCGGTGAGGCCCTCGCGGCAATCCTCGCCGGTCAGCGAGATCTTTTCGCGCTTGGCGATGCCGGACGATTCCGAATAGCCGGTGATCTGCCGGGTGAGGGCGGCGCGGAAGCCCGCCATGTGGGTGCCGCCGTCGCGCTGCGGGATGTTGTTGGTGAAGGGCAGCACGGTCTCGTTGAACGAGTCGTTCCACCAGAGCGCCACCTCGACGCGGATGTTGTCGCGCTCGGCCCGCACCATGACGGGCTTCTGCATGCCGTCGATGGGTTTGCGCGAGCGGTCGAGGTAGCGCACGAAGGCCTCGATGCCGCCCTCGTAGTACAGCTCCTCGCGCTTGTGCTCGGCGTGGCGGGCGTCGGTGAGGACGATGCGCACGCCGGAATTCAGGAAGGCGAGCTCGCGCAGGCGCTTCTCCAGCGTCGCGTAGTCGAACTCGATCATCGTGAAGGTGTCGGTGGAGGGCAGGAACGACACCTCGGTGCCGCGCCGGCCGTTGCCGTCGCCGACGACGATCAGCGGCGAGACCGCGTCGCCGTGGCGGAACTCCATCGCGTGCTCGCGGCCGCCCCGCCAGATGCGCAGGCGCAGCCATTGCGAGAGGGCGTTGACCACCGAGACGCCGACGCCGTGCAGGCCGCCGGAGACCTTGTAGGAGTTCTGGTCGAACTTTCCGCCCGCGTGCAGCTGGGTCATGATGACCTCGGCCGCCGAGACCCCCTCCTCCTTGTGGATGTCGGTGGGGATGCCGCGGCCGTTGTCGGAGACCGTGACGGAGCCGTCGGCGTTCAGCGTGACGGTGACGAGGTCCGCGTGGCCCGCGAGCGCCTCGTCGATGGCGTTGTCGACCACCTCGTAGACCATGTGGTGCAGGCCCGAGCCGTCGTCGGTGTCGCCGATATACATGCCGGGGCGCTTGCGCACCGCGTCGAGGCCCTTGAGGACCCGGATGGATTCCGCGCCGTAGGCATCGGCGGCGAGGTTATGGGAACTGTCGGACATGAACTTCCTCGGGCAGGCGGGCATTCAGGCCGGACTTGCCGGCCCAGGCCGGGCCCCCGCCGCCTGCATTTCTTCTTGACCCGCGCAATATAAGCATTTCCCACTGGGAATGCATCGTTTTCGGGCCCGTAGACCCCCGGAATCGCGACCACGATGCCCCGTTCGCGTTAACCCCCCGTCAAGGCCCCGCCGGGATCCGGCCGACGGGGCCCGGCCGGCCTCAATCCTGCAGGAACGGGTTCGACACGCGCTCCTCGCCGAGCGTGCTGGTGGGGCCGTGGCCGGGGATGAAGGCGACGTCGTCGCCCAGCGGCAGGACCTTGTCCTTGATGGCCCGGATGAGCTGCTCGTGGTTGCCGCCGGGCAGGTCGGTGCGGCCGACCGAGCCCTTGAACACCACGTCGCCGACCAGGGCGAAGCGCGCGTCGCGGCTCATGAACACCACGCTGCCGGGGGAGTGGCCGGGGGCGTGCAGGATGTCGAAGGCCAGGCCGCCGACCTCGACCACGTCGCCGTCGCCCAGCCAGCGATCCGGCGTCACCGCCCGGGCCCCGTCGAGGCCGTAATTGGCGCCCGTCTCCGGCAGGCTGTCGAGGAGGTAGCGATCGGCCTCGTGCGGCCCCTCGATCGGCACGCCGAGCCGGTCGCGCAGCTCGGCCGCGCCGCCGGCGTGGTCGATGTGCCCGTGGGTGAGCAGGATCTTCTCGATGGCGATGCCCTGGGCGGCGATCGCCGCCTCGATCCGGTCGAGGTCGCCGCCCGGATCGACCACGGCGCCGACCTTGGTCTCGTCCGACCAGATCAGGGTGCAGTTCTGCTGGAAGGGGGTCACCGGAATGATTCCGGCGCGGGGCGTGCCTGGCATCGGGGGTCTCGCGGGATGGCGCCGCGGCGGCGCGGGGTCGGCGCCGCCGGAGCGCGGGGTGGACGTGAGGGCGGGCGCCGCAGCGGCGCCGGTGGCGGCCTGTCTAGCCCGAGATCGGTGCGGGGGCGAATCCGCCGCGCCCGCCGCGTCCCCCGCCGCGCGGCTCCCCGGTCGCCGTTCCCGTGTCGCGGCCCCCATGTCGCGGCCCCCATGTCGCGGCCTCATGGTCAAACTTCGGCCTCGCCACGGGCCTAACGGAGCCTTAACCACGGTCCGGCCGCACGCCTCGCCGGGCGAGCCACCGTCCCCCTCCCCCATCCGGGCCCCTTGCGCACATGCTGAAAACCGCCTTCGTCGCCGCACGGGACCGGCAGCGCCTCGGGGAGATCGCGTCCGTCCTCATCGGCTTCGGCGTCACCAAGGTGGTGGAGCGCCTCGGCCTCGCCCAGGTGGCGCGCCTCGCCAAGCGCCGGACGCCGCAGGTGGACATCGCCCGCCTGTCGCAGCCCCAGCGGGTGCGGCGCGCCATCGAGACCCTGGGGCCGACCTTCGTGAAGCTCGGCCAGATCCTGGCGAGCCGGCCCGACCTCCTGACCCCGGAATGGACCGAGGAGCTGGAGAAGCTCCACAGCCAGGTCTCGCCGATCCCGTGGGAGCGCATCCGGCCCCAGCTCGAGGAGGACCTCGGCGGCCCGGCCTCGGAGATCTTCGCCGAGTTCGACACCACGCCGCTCGCCGCCGCCTCCATCGCCCAGGTCTACCGCGCCCGCCTGCAGACCGGCGAGGAGGTGGTGGTGAAGGTGCTGCGCCCGGGCCTGCGCAAGACCATCGAGGCGGACCTGCGCCTGATGGGCCACGCCACCCGCATCGTCGTGGACGAGTGGCCGGAATTCGGGCGCTACCAGCCCCAGGAGCAGATGCGCCACCTGGCCAGCGGCCTCTACGGCGAGCTCGACCTCATCAACGAGGCGCGCAACTGCGAGACCATCGCGGCGATCTTTGCCGACCGCGACGACATCGTGGTGCCCAAGATCCACTGGGAATGGACCTCCGAGCGGGTGCTGGTGCAGGAATTCGTGCACGGCATCCCGCCCAACGACCATGCCCGCCTGGACGCCGCCGGCTACGACAAGGTGCTGCTCGCCCAGAAGGGCACCGACGCCTTCCTGCAGATGGCCCTGATCGAGGGCGTGTTCCACGCCGACCCGCATCCCGGCAACATGCTGATCATGCCGGACAACCGGATCGGCTTCATCGATTTCGGCATCATCGGGCGCCTCTCGCAGCGCCGCCGCACCCAGCTCCTGATGCTGATCGGCGCCATGCTCAAGGAGGATTCCGACGGGCTGATGGCCGTGCTCCTCGACTGGAGCGGCTCGAGCAACCCGGACCTCACCAAGCTCGAGGCCTCGTCGCAGGCCTTCGTCGCCCGCCACACCGGCGCCTCCCTGGATTTCGGGGCGCTGCTCACCGACTTCATGACCATGGCCCGCGAGAACGACCTCGCCATGCCCACGGATCTGGCCATCCTGTTCAAGGGGCTGGTGACCGCCGACGGGGTGATGCGCCAGCTCGACCCCGGCTTCGACCTGTTCTCGGCCGCCGGGCCGACCGTGCGGCGCAAGCTCGCCTCGCAGTTCTCGATCAAGGGCCTGACCCGCAAGGTCGAGGCGGTGGGCGCCGGCCTGTTCGGCGCGGCCTCCGAGCTGCCGACCCTGATCCACCTCATGCTGGTGCGCCTGAAGCAGGGCCGCGTCACCGTCGAGATCGAGCTCAAGGGCATCGAGAAGCTCACCCGCGGCATCGAGCGCGCCGCCGCCCGCATCGCGGTGGCGCTCATCGTCGCCGCCTTCGCCACGCAGCTCGCCCCCCGCTTCATGGACCTCGGCACGCCGGCCTTCATCACGGTCGGCGCCATGGTCTGCGTGATCGGGATCGGCTGGCTGGTCCTGCTGGGGCGCAACAAGTAGCGGGGCGGGCGCCCCCTAGGACGCCGCGGCAGGCTCGGCCGCGCGGGGGCGGACGCCGGAATCATCCACCGTCGCCCGCGCCTTCGACAGGTCGTGGGCGTTCTGGAGGTTGAGCCAGAATTGCGGCGTGGTTCCGAAGCGGACGCCGAGGCGGATCGCGGTGTCGGCGGTGATGCCGCGCCGGCCCCGGATGATCTCGGAGACCCGGTTGGGCGGCACGCCAATCTCCGCCGCGAACTGCCGGGCCGACAGGGCGAGCGGCGTCAGGTACGCCTCCACGAGGATCTCGCCGGGATGGGTGCGGATGCGGGCCATGGCCGATCTCCTGTGCGGTCTTTCAATGATAGTCGACGATCTCGACATCCTCCGGGCCCTGCTCCGTCCAGACAAAGCAGATCCGCCACTGATCGTTGATGCGGATGCTTTGCGAACAGAAAATTCTCCCTTGAGCTTCAGCAGTTGCAATGTTTTTGTACGTCAAAAGCAAAGAATTATTTCAATTTGATATTTCAGAAGGCAGGTTCACGACGGCCTTATCGTGCGGAGTAGATTTTTGTCGCTTTTGCTAAAAAGCAGCGACTCATCAAGATTGTCAAATATATCGAATCTCTGGATATAGTGAATAAATTCTCCACCGGGTCCGGCGGTCACATTGTAAAACATAAGAATTAACTCTGCATCTGACATCTGGGCTCTAAGTATCCGAGCGTAAGTCATTTTTTCAAATATATCATTTCCTCCGTCTGGAACGGGACATTTTTCGTCTATAAATCTCACGACATTAAATAGTACTCTATAGTAATGACCGAGAATATTACGATTTTAATTATAAAAATTGATATATGATGCGGACGTATTAGATTGATTATTGGTGTAATACCGAGATAGTTTGTTTAGAAGTTCGCCGAAAGCGACCCTTCCTTGCACAGATTGAAAATTTCCGTCTTGAGTTATGGTTGCTGAAACTATTGAGTCATGAAGATTTATCATTTGAAATAGAGTTGCTTCAAAGTTTTGCTTGGAGATCGTGAAAGCATTCGCTCTTAGATTTTCTGTTGCTTTTTTGGCTTCCTCTTTGCTTATGTTTAGCGCCTCTCTTTGCAAGTAAACAGTATATAAAACGCCCAAAAATGTTAGAAATGTTAATAGTGGATTTGAGAATCCGCCGAAGAAATCTCCATACTGGCCTAATCTAGGTGCCGCATCGATATCGTCTTTGTTATTCAAAAGTATGCTAAAAACCAAAACAGTAATAAATAGCCCAGCGATAGAAAGAAGCGGTAATGTCAGCTCTAATGAGTCAGTACTTCTCAAAAATCGAATGAATTTGCGCATTAAAAACCCCAGCTTGCGGACTAGATCTCATCACCCTGCCCTTGAGGATTTTAGTGCAACTGTAAGTTATGCGCAATGCGCAAAAAATTTAAGTTTGCTTGGCTTGGTCTATCTACCGCACTGATACGATCTCATGCTGAAACCGCTCACGACCGCCTACCCCACCCGCCGCTTCAGCGGAGCGTCAAGGCCGCCGACGCGGAACCAGTGGTAGCCGTAGCGCTCCATCATCAGGCAGTGGCGGCCCTCCGCGTCCGCCTCGCAGCGGCGGCCGGTGAGGAGGTCGACGAGGAGGTGGCCCTCCGGCCCCTCGATTCCGGCCGAGAGTGCGATCTCCATCGGCGTGCCCGCGAGGTTGTGCACGCAGAGCACGGAATTGCCCTCCCAGTCGTAGCGGATCGCCAGGATCGCCTGCGAGGCCGTCTCGATCACGGTGAAGTCGCCCCAGCCGATCTCCGGCACCTCCTTGCGGGTGCGGATCACGCTCTCCATCCAGTTCAGGAGGGAGCCGCGGTCGTGGCGCTGGCTGGCCACGTTGACGTGGTCGAAGCCGTAGGCGCCCTGGTCGATCACCGGCAGGGTCGGGGTCTCGCTCTTGGTGAAGCCGCCCTGGGCCTCGCCGCTCCACTGCATCGGCGTGCGGGCGCATTCGCGCTCCTTGAGCGAGAGGTCGTCGCCCATGCCGATCTCGTCGCCGTAGCGCAGCACGGGTGTGCCCGGCAGGGTGAACATCAGCGAATAGGCGAGCTCGATGCGCTGCTGGTCGCCTCCGAGCATCGGGGCGAGGCGCCGCCGGATGCCCCGGTCGTAGAGCTGCATGCCCTTCTCGGGCCCGAAGGCGGAAAACACCGCCTGGCGCTGGGCCTCAGTGAGCCGCCCGAGGTCGAGCTCGTCGTGGTTGCGCAGGAACACCGCCCACTGGGCGGAATCGGGCCGGTTCCAGGTCTTGCGCATCGCCTTGGCCAGGGGGCGCCCGTCGCCGGCCGCGAGGCCGTAGAACAGGGCCTGGTTGACGGGGAAGTTGAACAGCATGTGGAGCCGGTCGGCGTCGTCGCCGAAATAGGCGAGGTCCTTCTTGGGCAGGATGTTGGCCTCGCCCAGGATGATGGCGTCGCCCTGGCGCCACTGCAGGAACTCGCGGAAGTCGCGCAGCATGTCGAACTGCTCGTCGGGCTCGCCCGTGACGTCCGGCCCCTTCTTGGCGATGACGAACGGCACCGCGTCCATGCGGAAGCCCGAGACCCCAAGCTGGATCCAGAAGCCCATGATCTTCTGGATCTCGGCCCGCACCGCCGGATGGGCGGTGTTGAGGTCCGGCTGGAACGGCATGAAGCGGTGGAAGTAGTAGGCCCCCGCCTTGGCGTCGCGGGTCCAGGTCGTGGTCTGGACGCCGGGAAAGACCATGCCCTCGTCGGCGTGGGGCGGCCGGGTCTTCGACCAGACGTACCAGTCCCGGTAGGGCGAGTCCGGGTCCGCGCGGGCGGACTGGAACCACGGGTGCTGGTCCGAGGTGTGGTTGACCACGAGGTCGATCAGGACGCGCAGGCCCCGCTGCTTGGCCGCGTGGGTGAAGGCGACGAAGTCGCCGAGCGAGCCGTAATCCGGATCGACGCCGTAATAGTCGGAGATGTCGTAGCCGCCGTCGCGCTTGGGCGAGGGCTGGAACGGCATCAGCCAGATCGCCGTGATGCCGATGCCCTGCAGGTAGTCGAGCCGGCGCTCCAGCCCGGCGAAGTCGCCGATGCCGTCGCCGTTGCCGTCGAGGAAGGTCCGGACCGAGAGGCAGTAGACGATGGCGTTCTTGTACCAGAGGTCCTTGATCATGCCGTCATCCCCGGGAGCGGGCGCCCCGGGCCACAACGCGGGCCCGCGGGAAAGCGTTGCCGTGAGCGTTGCCGTGAGCTTGGCCAGTGCGGAACGCCCCGAGCGTGGCCATCCCGTCCTTAAATCAGCCGCCTTGTGCAGCGCATCTGCCACGCTCCGGCGCGCGGTCTCGGCTATGACCGTGCGGCCCTCCGCGCCACGACCCCACTCCCGGTATCCCGGCCCGCATGAACATCATCCTGATCAAGCTGTTCGCCACGGCGCTGACGCTCAGTCAGGTCACGACGCGGCCGGATGCGGTGAAGACGCAGTTCGATCCCGTGGCCGACAAGGCCCAGGTGGTGCAGATCCTGCGCGACGGCTGCGCCCACATGCGCAAGGCCTTCGACATCGAGGACATCAACCTCGACGAGCTGATCTCCACCGCCATGGAGGACCCCAGCGCGGTGGCGGGCGCGAGCGCCCCCAAGATCCTGCACGGCCTCGACATCGGCGAGCTCAACGTCAGCTACCGCCAGTTCTGCAAGGGCGAGACCCCCAAGGACTCGCCCTTCGACGCGGCCGAGGTCATCGCCTTCTACAACAAGGCGGTGGCCGACCTGCCCTCGGCCGAGGCCCTGAAGGAGCGCAAGCTCCCCGGCGCCTCCCTGATCCTCGACGGATCGGGCAAGCGCTACGCCGAGGCCTTCGAGGCCAATGGCCGGCGCCTCAGCGTGCCGATCGCCGAGGTGCCGGCGATGGTGCAGAAGGCCTTCGTGGCGGCCGAGGATAAGCGCTTCGAGACCCACCGGGGCATCGACGAGCGCGGGGTGATCCGCGCCTTCATCGGCAACCTCGCCTCCCCGGGCCGCCCGGCCGGCGGCTCCACCATCACCCAGCAGGTGGTCAAGAACCTCTCGGTCGGCGACGACGTCACCTACGAGCGCAAGATCCGCGAGATGATCGTGGCCTCCCGCCTGGAGCACATCCTGGGCAAGCCGCAGATCCTGGAGCTCTACCTCAACGGCATCTATCTCGGCCGCGGCGCCTACGGCATCGAGATGGCCGCGCGCAGCTATTTCGGCAAATCGGTGGGCCAGCTCACCGTGACGGAGGCCGCGCTGCTGGCCGGCATGCCCAAGGGCCCGAACTTCTACAGCCCCGACAAGTACCCCGACCGGGCGCGCGAGCGCCGGGCCTACGTGCTGGCGCGCATGAAGGAGGAGGGCGTCATCACCGAGGCGCAGCTCGGCGAGGCCGCCAACGCGCCCCTCGGCCTGAAGCCGATCGACGCGGTCCGGCGCGATTCCGGCTTCTACTTCGTCGACCACCTGGCCCGGGAGGTGCGCACCTTCGCGGGCGTCGACTCCCTCACCGCCGCCAGCCACGTGGTGCGCTCCACGATCAACGCCGGCCTGCAGACCGCCACCGAGACCGCCCTGCAGGAGGGCCTCTCCACCTACGAGCGCGCCACCGGCCGCGCCCGCTACGAGGGGCCGGAGCTCAACCTCGCCGAGGCCGTGCGCAAGCTCGAGGCCGCCATCCCCGCCGCCGAGGCCTCGCCCCTGGGCGTCCCCCTCCTCACGGGCGATCCGGTCAAGCCGGCCGCTGCTCCGGCTCCGAAGCCGGCCCCGAAGACGAAGGCGGAGCGCAAGGCCGCGGCCGCCGCCGAGAAGGCGGCGGAGCAGGCCGCGCCCAAGGTCGAGCGCCCCAAGCCGGCCTGGCAGCGGGCGCTGGAGACCGCCCGGCCCGTCCTCTACGACGTGCACTGGCCTCTGGCCGTGGTCCTGGATACCGGGCGCGGCGGCACCGCGAAGGTCGGCCTCGCCGACGGCCGCACCGCCAGCCTCGAGCCCGGCCCGGCGCGCGGAAAGCTCCAGCCCTACGACGTGGTGCGGGTCAAGCTGCGCGATCCGAACGCGAAGGCGCCGCGCGCCGACCTGCGGGTCCGGCCGAGCGTCCAGGGCGCCGCCCTGGTGCTGGAGAACCGGACCGGGCGCATCCTCGCCATGGCGGGCGGCTTCTCCTATCCGGTGAGCCAGCTCAACCGCGTCACCCAGACCGTGCGCCAGCCGGGCTCGACCCTGAAGCCCCTCACCTATCTCGCCGCGCTCAATGCCGGCCTGCAGCCCAACACCCTGGTGCTGGATTCCGCCATCACCCTGCCGCCCATCGGCGGCGTCGGCGATTCCTGGTCGCCCAAGAACTACGAGGGCACGGGAGCCGGGGCCACGACCCTGCGCCGGGGCCTGGAATTCTCCAAGAACCTCGTCACCGCCCGCCTGCTCCAGGGCGGCATCGCCGACAAGGCGCCGGCCAGCCTGCAGAAGGTCTGCGACCTCGCCCTGGAGGCGCAGATCTACGCCGAGTGCGAGCGCTACTATCCCTTCGTGCTCGGCGCGCAGCCCGTGCGGATGGTGGACCTCGCCGCGTTCTACGCCGCGGTGGCCAACGAGGGCGCCCGGCCCGCGCCCTACGCCCTGGAGTCGGTCGAGCGCGACGGCAAGACCCTCTACACCCGCGAGGCCCGGGCCCCGACCCGGATCGGTTCGGCCGACCGGGTGGCGTTCTACCAGCTCAAGACCATGCTGCAGGGGGTGACGAACCACGGCACGGCCGCGGCGCTCGCCCGGTTCTCGTCGTCGATCGCGGGCAAGACCGGCACCTCGGAGAACGAGAACGACGCCTGGTTCGCCGGCTTCACCAACGAGATCACCATCGTGGTCTGGGTCGGCTACGACAATGCCGACGGCACCCGCCGCACCCTCGGGCGCGGGCAGACGGGCGGCCACCTCGCGGTGCCCATCGCCGGCACCATCCTCCAGGCGGCCTGGGCCAACGGCGTGCCGCGCACGTCCCTGGCCCCGCCCTCCCCGGAGGCGCGCCAGGACCTCCTCGAGGCCAGCATCGATCCGCGCAGCGGCCAGCGCGTCGACGGCGGCGGCGTCCTGGAGCATTTCCGGATCAAGGACGGCCGCATGGCCGACACCCAGTACAAGCTGCTGCCCCGCGAGACCCGGACCGCCATGCGGCCCGATCCCGAGGACGGCGACCTCGGCGCCGAGGACGACGCCCCCGACCTGGCCGGGGGCCTGTTCGGCGGCCTGCGGGGCCAGCCGGACGACGATCGGCGCCGGGCCCAGCCCGAGAGCGACCTCCTCGATCCCTACGGCGAGCGGCGCAACCGCCGGGCCCAGTCCGAGACCTACCAGCCCTGGCCGGGCACGCAGCGCTCGCCCTTCGGCGACGAGGAGGAGATCCGGCCGCGCCAGCGCCGCCGCGATCCCGACTACCTGTTCGGCGACGAGCCGCGCTTCTGAGGGCGCCCCGCCCGGGGCACGGCCCCGACCCCCTCTCCTCGACCCCCTCTCCTCGACCCCCTCTCCTCGACCCCCTCTCCTCGACCCCCTCTCCTCGACCCCCTTTGCCGACCCCCCTTTGCCGACCCCCTCTTGCCGACCTCCGAGGCCCCGACGTGCACAGACCGTTTCCGGCAACCCTTCTCCTCGCCCTCGCCCTGACGGGGGGCGCCGTCCGCCCGGCCCTCGCCCAGGAGGGCATCAAGCTCCAGCCGCCCGCGAGCCCGGCGGTCTCGGAGCGGATCAAGGACGTGCCCGCCATCGAGGCGGCCGGCGTCGCCGGGCTGAAGCCCGGCACCATCCTGTTCACCGACCATCGCGACGATCCGGCCAAGCCCGAGAACGGCCTCGTGCCCTATCTCGATTGGGGTAAGCTGCGCCCCGGCGAGCGGGCGGCCCTGGCGCCGCATCCGGGCTATGTCGAGCCCGATTACGTGCAGACCCTGAACGGCGTCGCCAAGCGCCGGCACGAGACCCTGAAGGTCTACGTGGCGCAGGGGCGCTTCGTGGTGGCCAAGGCCCCGGAGAGCATCGACCTCGCCGCCTACGCCACCCTCGGCTTCGTCGCCAAGATGGACCCGGTCATCAAGCACAAGGCCCTGAACCCGGCCGACGCGACGCCGAACAAGGACCCGGCGGCCGCCTTCGCCAAGCGCCCCGACCGGCCCTGGTGCGAGGTCGGCACCACCTGCATCGAATCGCGCTACGACCTTGAAGGCAAGCTGCCGCTGGGCGTGAAGCTCGCCAACCGGCTGGAGGACGGGGCCTCGAAGAAGATCGCCGAGTTCGTCTCGTTCCAGAGCGAATTGCGCACCCTGCCCCCGGCGGAGATCGCGGCGCTGGGCAACCTCACCAAGCTCGACACGCCGGTGACGGGCGGGCTGGAGCAGACGATCTTCTGGGTCAACCAGATCCTGCGCTTCGGCAAGTTCCTGGCGGTGTTCCAGCCCATGCCGGGCGATCCGGCCAAGACCGTGGTGACCACCTACGTGGCGCTTGCGATCAAGGGCGACGTCCTCGACCGCAAGCAGGAATATGCCCGCGTGCCGGTGCTCAAGAACCTGCTGCCGGCCCAGGTGCTGATGGGCAACTCGTCCTTCAACACCGGCACCTCGATCAGCGCCGGCCTGCCGACCTACGCCCGCAACCGCATGATCGCCTTCGCGGACGCGCTGGCGAAGAACTGAGGGTGGGGGGATGGAGCACGCCTCCCCCGTGTTGGGAGGCGGGGGCGGCGCCGCTCGGGTCGAAAACCCCATCGGCTTGGCCCCGCGAGGGTCTGCACCCGACCCTTTGCAGAAGCCGACAACGTCCGCTTCCAGGTTGCTAATTAGACAGAAGCCTACGACCGGCACGGGTGGAGTTCTGCCAAACTGGTTTCGAATGACAATTCTCGGTCCCAGTCATTCGATAGAGTGGATGTGAGTAAAGTATCCATCCATAGTGCTGTGGTTCGCATGCTGCGAATTTACAGCAACAGGAGCAGCATATGAGAATAGTTGCTACAGCCGTGGCGTGCTTCGTAAGCGCTTCCGGAGCCTTCGCATTAGATACACAGGACATCCACGGGACATGGCGCCTTTCGAGTGCTGCCCGGAAGATCGTGGATACCAATGAGGTAATCGACGCCTATGGTGGTCCTCGGCCAACCGGCTGGATCAACTATGGGAAAGACGGGCGCATGATGGTGATTTGCGCTTTCGAGGGTCGCGAAAAACCTGCGGCAAACGATAAGATGACGGATGAGGATCGGGTCCGCCTCCACAAGACTTTCTTTGCTTACGCAGGCACCTTTAAATTCGACGGCAAGAAAGTCACACATGCCATTGATACGTCGTGGAATGAGGTTTGGACAGGTACGTCACAGGTCAGAGAAGTGGAGTACAGCGATAATAAACTCACACTGGTCACTCCGCCCTTTAAGTTCAATGTCGACGGCAAGATGAGCGTAATCACGCTTGTTTGGGAACGGTATCCTTGAAACTTGAGGGTTTCAGATTCATTATTGTCCTATAATGCCAAGCGAAATCTGGTTTTTCAAAGTATTGTGAGCGATCCGTACGAAAGCACTTGTTGCGTCCGTTTTAGCAACAGAGTGGATCAGCGCTCAGGGTGAGGTTTAAGTGTGGAGAGGAATGTCCGCTTCGGCGAGAAAGGCCAAGGGCGGCTTCCCACCCGCAGCAGCCCTTCGCAGGTCGCGCGGATTGGGTTCTGACCCCGGCCTCCTCGGCCTGAGGGGCACCCCAGCACGCCCACGCCGAACCTCTCCCCGCGAGGGGGGAGAGGGACGCGCCCTGCGTCCAGGCCGTGCGTCGGGCGACGCTGGCCCGTTCCGGCTTCCGGGCGAGGTGACCGTCGGTGAGGGCCCACCGTCATTCCGGGTCGCCAGAGGCGCGCCCCTTCGGGTCCGGGCTCCGCTGCGCGGCCCCGGGAAGAGGGTGGGCGACGGCAACCGTTCCGGCGCGCGAACCGGTCCTTGCGATCACCCCGGCTGGACGGCGTCGGGCCACGCCGCTCCGGTCCCCCACGCGGTGGAGGGCGCCACCGCGATGCCCCCTTCCCTCACCGGGGAAAGGAGCACGCCCCGGGGGGAACGCCGCCGGCTCAGTTGCCGCGGCTGGCGATCGAGGGCATCGACGGCTGGGTGTACTGGCGGTTGACGTCGCGGCGGGTCTGGGTGCCGTTGGTGTCGTTGGACTGGCGATAGTTGCTGGTGTCGAAGGCGTCGGAGAGACCGCTGCGCCCGCTCGGGCTGTCGGTGTTGCAGGCGCAGAGGCCGCCCAGGAGGGTGGCAGCGAGGGCGAGGGAAGCGAGGCGCATCGGGGCGGGTCCTGTGGCGAAAGCAGCGCCTGTGGTGCTGCCCGGGCCCCGCGCCCGTCAAGCGCAAGGCTAACGAATCGTCGCCGGTTCCTGCCGCACTGATGTCGCCGCGCCACGAAAATGCTCACCACCTCCGCAAGGAAGCGGCGGTTCGGGGGTGAAGATGGGGAATCGGGGCCCGCGCAGGCTGGCGCTTTGGCCGGGAACACGCGAGACATAGGGCCGATGAGCAACGTCGTCCCCTTCCTCCGCCGCCCCGCCGCTCCGCCGGTCGTCGTCACCGACGTGGTCGCCGTCGCCGACGACCTCTTCGCGCTCCTGGAGCAGCTGGAGCTCGTGAGCGCCCGGGCCGCCGCCATGGGACGCCCGGCCCGCGAGGTCGAGCGCACGGTCCAGAACCTCCTCGATGCCGTGACGGCCGTGGAACGGGCCCTCGACTGCATCGGCGAGGGCGACGAGGCCGGACAGGCGCGCTGAGGTGCGACGGGCGCCATGGGCGCGCCTGGCCCCGGTCGGCCTCTCCGCCCGACCCGTTTCGGAGCACCCATTCTTCGGGTTCCCATCAAAACAACAAAATTGTCTCACCAGGGTCTACTTCTAGACAGACGGACGCGACGGCGCTGCGCTAGAGGCCGGAGAGACAGACGGTGAACACAGCGCACTGCATGGGCCCGGCCTCCGATCCATCGACGGGCAACCTTCTCCTCGACGGCCTCCGGCCCGAGGATCGCGCGCTTCTCGACCCCCATCTCGATCGCCTCTCCCGGGACCGCGGCGAAGCCCTGTTCCAGGCCGGCAGCGACGTCACCGCCATCGCCTTCCCGTGCCGGCAGACGGTGGTCACCCTCATCGTCGCCATGCGCGACGGCCGCAGCGCCGAGGTCGCCACGGTGGGACGCGAGGGCGCCGTGGGCGGCGTCGTCAGCAGTGGATTCCTGCCCGCCTCTACGAACGCCGTCGTGCAGATCGGCGGACCGGTCCTGCGCCTGGACGCCCTGCGCCTCCAGGAGGTCAAGCGGTCTTCCCCGGCCCTGCGCAACCTGTTCACCCGCTACGCCGACTGCCTGCTCGCCCAGGTCCTGCAATCGGTGGCGTGCAACGCCCTGCACCCGATCGAGTCGCGCTGCCTGCGCTGGCTCCTGACCCTGCAGGACCGCATCGGCACCGACGTCCTGCCGGTGACCCACGAATTGCTCGCCACCATGCTGGGCGTCCAGCGGACCTACCTCACCCGGATCCTGCGGGCGCTGCAGCAGCAGGGCCTCATCGAGGTCGGGCGCGGCCGCATCACCATCCGCAACCGCGTGCTGGCGGAGACCGCCGCCTGCGAGTGCCACGGCGTCGTCCGGCGGCACTACGAGACGGTGCTCGGCGCGATCTACGCGCCCGGTGGCGCCCTCGTGGCGGTGGAGCCGCCCCCCGATCGGCGGGAGACGGATGCGCCGCGCGAACTCGCGATATCCGAATCGGCCTGACCCTCCCCTCCGCAGAGCTTCGATCCTCCGCCCGCCCCCGATGACCCAGCCAGCCGCAGACCAGCAGCCCGGCCAGGCCCCGGACGCGCCGCCCCCGGCCGCCGGGGACGGGACGTCTGCGGGCGGAGCCGTCTTCGAGCCCGCCGGCGACTCCCCCTTCGCCCCGTCCGACGCGGCGACGCTCCTGCGCCTCGCCGCGGACTCGGCGGGCCTCGGCCTCTTCGCCTACGACCCCGCCACCCGGACCCTCCGGGGCGACGCCGGATTCCGGAGCCTGCTCGGCCTCGCGTCGCCGGGGCCGGTCGCCGACGCGGACACCGTCCTGTCGGCCCTCGACCCCGGGGATCGCGCCGCGTTGGACCGGGCATTCGGCGCCGCCCTCGACCCGGCGGGGTCCGGGACGCTGGACTGCACGGTCCGGCGCGCGACCTCGACACGACCTCTGTGGATACGGGCGCGGGCGCGACGCGTGGTCGACCAGGACCGCCCCGCCCGCCTCGTCGGCACGGTGCAGGACGTCACCGAGGCGCGGGCGGCCGAGATCGCCGCGCGCGCCACCAACGACGCCGTCCGCGACTGGGACCTCGCCACCGGGGCCGTCCTGTGGAACGCCGCTCTGACCACCGCCTACGGCTGGGCGCCGTCGGAGGTCGTGCCGACCAGCGCCTGGTGGCTCGCCCAGATCCACCCGCACGATCGCCCCGGCGTCGCGGCCGGTCTTCAGGCGACCCTCGCCGGCGGCGTCGAGGCCTGGAGCCAGGAGTACCGGTTCCGGCGTGCCGACGGCACGTACGCGGAGGTCCTCGACCGCGGCTCCCTGGTCCGCGGCGCGGACGGGGCCCCCCTGCGGATGATCGCCGCGATGCTCGATCTGACCGAGCGCAACCGCGTCGGCGCCCAGTTCCGCGCGGTGTTCCAGGGCGCCAATATCGGCATCGTCCAGTTTGATCCGCGGACCGTGCGCGCCCTCGCGGTGAACGCCAAGCTCTGCGAGATCTGGGGGGCGCCGGAATCCGAGATCCTCGGCCATTCCCTCGCCCGCTGGACACCGCCCGAGGACGACGACGACCGGGCGGCGCTGCACGAGCGCCTCGCGACCGGGGCGACCCTGCAGCTCCGCCTGGAGAAGCGCTACCGGCGCATGGACGGGCGCATCATCTGGGCGCGGGTCAACCTGGTCTCGCAGCGCCTGGGCGGCGACGTCCACGCCACGGCGATGATCGAGGACATCACGGAGGAGAAGCGGGCCGATGCCCGCCGCGAGGCGCTGATCGCCCTCGGCGACCGCCTGCGCGACCTGCACACCCACGCCGACGTGGTCTCCGCCACGGCCGAGAGCCTGGGCCGGACCCTCCGGGTCGCCCGGGCGGGCTATGCCCAGGTCGATCCCGGCGGCCAGATCGCGTCGCTCAATCCGGACTGGACCGCCGAGGGGGACGCGGAGCCAACCTGCGCCGTCGGCCTGCCGACCGCATCTCGGTCGACCCTGGCCGCGAGCGTCGACCGTCTGGGGCGCGGCGACGTCATCAGCGTGGCCGATATCGCGGCAACCCCCGAACGCGTCGACGACCCGGAGGGCTATGCCCGGCTCGGGATGCGCGCCGTGATCAAGGTGCCGGTTCTCCGGCGCGGTCGCCTCGTGGGCATTCTCTACGTCCTCGATCACCATCCCCGCGACTGGAGTGCCGGCGAGATCACGTTCGCGCGCGAAGTGGCGGAGCGCGCCTGGGGCGGACTGACCCGCGTCGAAGCCGACGAGCAGCAGCGCACGTTGAACCGGGAATTGAGCCACCGCCTCAAGAACACCCTCGCGATGGTCCAGGCCATCGCCTCGCAGACCCTGCGCAACGTCACCGACGTCGAGGCGGCCAAGGAAGCCCTGGCCGCCCGTCTCATCGCCCTCGGCAAGGCGCACGACATCCTGCTCGCCGGGGTGCACGAGAGCGCCGAGATGGAGGCGGTGATGCGCGGCGCCCTCTCGATACATGACGATCGGCAACCCGGTCGCTTTGACGTCGCGGGGCCCCCAGTGCTTCTCGGATCGAAGGCGGCCCTGGCCCTCGCGCTGATGCTGCACGAGCTGGCGACCAACGCCGCCAAGTACGGTGCGCTCTCGGTTCCCGATGGGCGGGTCAGACTCCACTGGAGCCTCGACCGGGACGCAACCGCGGGTGGAGCGACCGTTCGGCTGATCTGGTCCGAAGCGGACGGACCGATGGTCGTACCGCCGACGCACAAGGGATTCGGGTCGCGACTGATCGAGCGCGGCCTCGTCGGCGCCGTCGGCGGCACGATCGAGTTGGATTATCGCCCCACCGGCCTCGTCTGCCGCGTGGTGGCACCTCTGGAAGGCTTCCAGTCCAGTGGCTGACCACCCGAGGACGTGACCGGGCTGCGCCTCCTGCGCGTAACCCACGCATTGCCGCTGCACCGCACCCTGCGCTAGAGGGCGAGACCATGTGGACACGCCTTGCCCATCCCGGTCACTTCCTGCGCTGGACCCAGCCCGTGATGCCCTGGCTCGCCGGGCTGTCGGGCCTGCTCCTCGGGGTCGGTCTGTATCTCACCTGGTTCGTCGTCCCGCCCGATTACCAGCAGGGCGAGACCGTACGGATCATGTACATCCACGTGCCGGCGGCCTGGCTCGGCGTCTTCTTCTACGGCGCCATGGCGATCTCGGCCATCGGAACCCTCGTCTGGCGTCACCCCCTGGCCGACGTCGCCCAGCGCGCCGCCGCGCCGATCGGAGCGGCGTTCACGCTCATCTGCCTCGTGACCGGGTCGCTGTGGGGCAAGCCCATGTGGGGCACCTACTGGGTCTGGGATGCGCGCCTGACCTCGATGCTCGTGCTGTTCCTGATCTATTGCGGGATCATCGCCCTGTGGCGAACGATCGAAGATCCGAACCGGGCCGCACGTGCCATCGCCATCCTGACCCTGGTCGGTGCGGTGAACCTGCCGATCATCAAGTTCTCGGTGAACTGGTGGTCGACCCTGCACCAACCGGCCTCGATCATGCGCATGGGCGGATCGTCCATCGATCCCAGCATGCTCTACCCGCTGCTCGAGATGATCCTCGCATTCACGATCCTCGGGGTCACCTTGCACCTCTATGCCATGCGCACCGAGATCCTGCGCCGGCGCGTTCGGGCCCTGACCCTACGCGAAGCCGAACGCCTCGATGCCAGCCCGTCGTCCGTACGTGGGGCGTCGATCAGCCAGGAGCCGATGGGGCAGGCGCCGATCGGTCGGGTGGTTCAAAGCCTGTGAGCTCCGCGTCGATGCGGGCCGAAGAGACCGGCACTCCGGAAACCTCACTCGTAAAGTCCCGTCCATGACCCTTGGCCACCACGCCGGCTACATCCTCGGCGCCTATGCCTTCACCGCTCTGGTGATTGGCGGGCTCATCCTGCATGCCTTGCGCGATCATCGCGCCCGGAAGCGGGAACTGGATCGGCTGCAAGGCGAGGTGATGGACGGGTCGGGAGTCCGGTCATGAGCACGCCCCAACCCTCGCTGCAGACTCCGGCACCGGTCCGGCGATCGCTTCTGGTCATCCTGCCGCTCGTCACCTTCGCAGTCCTTGCCGGAATCTTCTTTCTTCGCCTGCGCTCGGGCGCCGATCCCGCGGCCATTCCCTCTGCGCTGATCGGCAAGCCGGCGCCGGCCTTCACCCTTCCGGCGATGCCGGGCCTGATTGCGCAGGGCGCGCCGGTTCCCGGCCTCTCCCGTGCCGACCTTCTCGGCAAGGTCACGGTGGTCAACTTCTGGGCTTCGTGGTGCGCTCCCTGCCAGATCGAGCATCCGCAGCTCATGCGATTGGCGCGCGAGCCGGGCGTCCACTTGGTCGGCATCGACTACAAGGACACGCCGGAGAACGGACGTCGTTTCCTGACCCGGAACGGCGTTCCATTCCGAGCCGTGGGCCTCGATGCGGAGGGACGGACCGGGATCGATTTCGGCGTCTACGGAGTGCCGGAGACCTTCATCATCGGACCGGATGGGATCATTCGCGAAAAGCTCGTGGGAATTCTGACCCCGGAGAGCTATGCCGGCGTGCTCGACAAGATCCGATCCATCGGATCGGCGGCCTCCGTCCCGCGGTGACCCGGCGGGTGCTCAGCGCCCCGCGTGGATCAGGCGGCGATACTCCGCCTCGGGCACGCCGTAGCTGTCTCCTGCCGCGGCCTTGAGTTTGTCGCGGTCCAGCACTTGGACATGCGAGCGTCGAGCCTTGATCATGCCGGCCCCCTCAAGGCTATGGATCGCCGTCGTCACGCCGGGGCGGCGCACGCCGAGCATCGTCGAGAGGAACTCGTGGGTGACGGGGAACTCGTCTCCGTCCACCCGATCGTGGCACATCAGGAGCCAACGGGCGAGGCGTTCCTCCAGGGTATGACTGCCGTTGGAAAGCGCGGTTCCGGCGGTTTGTAGATGAACCGCATAGGCATAATGCCCGACGATCCGCCTGAGGATCCGCCGTTCCTCAACGAGGCGCCGGAATGCTGCGGCCTCGACCCGCACCGCGTCCCCCTCGATCTGCACGAAGGTCTCGTGGGGCGTCCGGTCGACATCGAGCAGTAGCGGGACCCCGACGATTCCTTCGGGACCGGTGATACACACCTCAATCCGCCGGCCCTCGGGTGTAGCGGCAACCTCCGAGGCGATGCCCGATTCAAGGAAATAGACGTGCGTGATCGATTTGTTGGCGGCGATCAGGATGTCCCGGCGCCCCAGCGCCACGCCTTCCGCAACGGATTGGATCGCCTCATAATCATCGGGGCTGAGGATGCTGAGGAGGTGATTTCGAACGTATCGCTGTGACGGCACCGGCATGAAACGTAGCGGCTCGATCGAGCAGCCGTCGAACGTCTTGCTGCTCGGACAGGGGGACAGTCGTCTCTCATAGCCGGATCCAGGTCTGAAGGAACTGCACCGGAGGGCGTCTGTACTATGCCGTACAATTTCTTGGGCCGGGCATGTCTGTGCCTGCCCCAAACGGTACGCGATCGCACGGTCGAAAACGCGATCGCGAGCAGGATCAAACCGGATGGATCCGTGACTTCGAAGCTGCGGCGCTTCCTGATTTTTCGGATCACCATAAGTCTCTGGGCGGTTGCGAATGTCGCGAGCAGTCCGTTCGACGAGGTCCCCTGCCTGAGGCAAGCCCAGTCGGACATCGCCCTGGAGATCACGGACCAATGTACCTTGATCCCGGATATTCAGGAGGTACTGGGTCGTGGCGGTTCCATTCGGTAATCACCTCGATTTCCTCACGCGACACGAGGGTTGAACGGCGCCGCGAAGCGCGTGTCTTTGCAGAGGAGCCCCGGTCCCCTGGTCTGCCATCTGAGGGTCCCGTCGTGGGTGCAGCTACGGGTAAGAATATCGAGAAGACAGGAAGGGATTCCGCGCCGATCACCGGTGAATGACGCGCCCGATGTCCGACCCGGCTGACAGGGCAATCACGGATGGAACCATGCCTCCGTCGGTTGTGGCTATATATTTTCAACTAAATCTATATTGATGTGTGACGTAACTCGTGATCCCCGTTTTCGATGAAGCACTCTATTTTTCTAGATAAGTGCTTCGTCTGATAACGGATGGAAATACAACTTGTTGTTCTCTTCACAATGCAGATTCGATATGGCATGTCCGCTTCGTCGCCCGAGGTAAGTCTGGGCTGCGGGTGACCTTGCGTTCGCACGCCCGCCTATTGATTGTCGGGGTTGTGACGTCGATCATTCTGCAATCCGAAGTTCGTAACCGCCTCCTTCGCGCGTTGCTGCCGCTCGAGTTCGAGCGTCTCCGGCCATCGCTGGTTCGTTGCTCATTCGAGCAGGGGGCCGTGCTCGAAGTCCCTGGCGAGCCGATTGCGGCCGTGCATTTTCCGGAGCCGGGCATGATCTCCGTGATCGCGCACACGCCCGACGGCGTTCAATCGGAGGCCGGGATCGTTGGGCCTGAGGGTATGATCGGCATTGCCTTGCTCAACGGTGTCGACAGAGCGCCGCACACCGCCTTCGTTCAGGTACCGTGTCGGACCCTGCGGATCGAGGCTGAGGCGTTCCGGACGGCCTTGGCCGAGAGCCGGGCGCTGCAGGCTTACTTTCTGCGTTACGCTCAGGTCTACGCCGTGCAATTGGCGCAAGCCGGTCTCTGCAATGCGCATTTCACCATCGAGCAGCGCCTCGCCCGCTGGCTGCTGATGTGTCACGACAGAGCCGACCGGGAGGATCTGCCCCTGACGCACGAGACGCTTTCATTGATGCTCGGCGTCCGGCGCGCAGGCGTGACGACCGGGCTGCGCATGCTCGAACTCGCCGGTGCCCTGAAGATGCGCCGGGGCGGTATCGGAATCCGTGATCGTGCCGCCCTCCTGGCTGTCGCCGGAGCGTCCTACGGCGTTCCGGAGGCCGAGTATGCCCGCATCCTCGGCGAGGCCTGAGGAACGCCGTCGGCTCCGCGCGATATCAGGCGGAACCTGTATCCGGCGCCTTGCGCTCATGGCGCAGGAGGAGCGGAGTCTGGGCCAACGCGAAGGCGATAGTCAGCGGCATGATGCCGAAGACCTTGAAGCTGACCCAGAAATCCTCGGTCTGAGTTCGCCAGACGACCTCGTTGATCACCGCCAGGAAGAGGAAGAATACCCCCCAGCGGAAGGTCAACTTGCGCCATCCATCCTCCGTGAGGGCGAACATCGAATCCAGCACGACCGAGAGCAGGGATTTTCGGAAGGCGAGGCCACCCAGCAGCACGAGGCCGAACAGCGTGTTCACGATGGTCGGCTTCATCATGATGAAGGTCTTGTCCTGCAGCGCCAGGGTCAGGCCACCGAACACGACCACCACCACGCCCGAAACCAGGGGCATGATGGGCAGGCGCCGCATCAGCGCATAATGGACCGCCAGGGCCGCCAGGGTGGCGGCGATGAAGGCGCCCGTCGCCACGAACAGCTTCTGATCCGGGTGAACGCCGAGGCGTTCGGCGTAGGCGTTACCGAAGAAGAAGACCATCAAAGGCCCGAGCTCGAGGGCGAGCTTCAGGAGCGGAGGGAGATGGCGACGCGGGGGGATGGCTTCGATCTGCATGGTATCCGTCATATAGGGTTCCGGGTGGCGGCTTACCGCGACACGGCGCTTCAGGGCGAGCGCCGCGTCACCCGGCGTCCAGGCCCGCAATAGCCCGGGCGAAATCTCGAGCCGCGAAAGGCTCTAGGTCCTCGACGCCCTCGCCGACGCCGATGAAGTGCACCGGCAGGCCGAACTTCGCGGCGAGTGCCACCAGGATGCCGCCGCGGGCCGTGCCGTCGAGCTTGGTCATGACGAGGCCGGTTACGTTCGCGGCCTTCGAGAACAGCTCGACTTGGCTCAGTGCGTTCTGGCCCACGGTGGCGTCGAGAACGAGAAGTACCGCATGGGGCGCTTGCGGGTCGATCTTGCGGATCACCCGGAGGATCTTTTCCAGCTCCGCCATCAGGCCCGCCTTGTTCTGCAGCCGGCCCGCCGTGTCGATGAGGAGCACATCGGTTCCCTGCGCCTTGGCCGCCTCGTAGGCATCGAAGGCGAGGCCCGCCGCGTCCGCGCCCTGCGCCCGGGCGATGACCGGCGTCTGCGTGCGCTGGCCCCAGACCTTGAGTTGCTCGATCGCGGCAGCCCGGAAGGTGTCGCCGGCGGCCAGCATCAGGGAGTGCCCTTCTGCCTTGAGCTTCAGCGCGAGCTTGCCGATGGTGGTGGTCTTGCCCGCGCCGTTGACCCCGATCATCAAGATGACGAAAGGCTTCTTCGAGGCATCGATGCGAAAGGGAATCGCCACGGGGGTGAGCGCGCGCTCCACCTCCGCCGCCAGAATCTCGCGGACGGCATCCGGAGAGATACCCTTCTCGTAGCGGCCTTTGCCTACGGCCTCCGAAATCCGAGTCGCGGTTTCGATGCCGAAATCGGCCTGGATCAGGGCGTCTTCGAGCTCCTCCAGGGTGTCGGCGTCGAGCTTGCGCTTGGTGAACAGACCGGTGACGCGCTCGGTCAGGGCCGACGAGGTCCGCTTCATGCCCCCCGTCAGGCGGCTCCACCAGCCGCGCTTGGGCTCTTCGGAAGCCCCGTCGGGCTCCGGCATGAAAATCTGAGTCGAGACTTCGGGCTCGGGCTCAGGTTCGGGCAGTGGCGCTCGTGGAACTGCCTGTGCCGGCTCGGGCGCGAAGGCTTGGCTCGTCGTGTCGGCGGGCTCGGCCCCCCGAGCGGGATCGTCCCCGGCCGTACCGGCGGGCGGGCGCTCCTTGGCGCCTTCCACGGGCTGGAGGTCGGCGCCCTCGAGTTCGTCCGGGATCGCGTTCTTGTCCGGTGTCCCCTCACCCGGCTCGCCGGGTGGTGGCGGGACGTGGGAGACGTCCGTCGCGGCCGTGGCGAAGTCCGGTTGGCCCTCGGACAGCGAGGCGGGGGAGTCGACGGGCAGCGCAGCCGGTTCGACCACCGGCTCGACGACGGACTTTGGGGCCGGTTTGGGATCCGGCGGTTGAACCGGCACCGGAGCGGGCCGCTCCTCCTCCTTGGTGCCGAACATCTTGCGCAGCAGCCAGCCCGGCCTCTTGTCTTCGCTCATTCCCGCTTGCTCCCCGGACCCGGCATGGTTAGCGCAGGGCCATGCCCCCAGCCGATGCCCTCGTAACAGACATAGGCGCGCGCCTCCTCTACCGCGATGCCCTTGTGCTCGTCATCGACAAGCCGGCGGGTTTGCCGGTCCATCCCGGCCCGAAAGGCGGCGCCACTCTCACCGACCATCTCGACGCCCTGCGCTTCGGTCTGCCCCGCCGGCCGGAGGCAGCCCATCGCCTGGATCGCGATACTTCGGGCTGCCTCGCTCTCGGACGCCACGCCAAGGCCCTTGCCCGCCTGAACAGGCTCTTCGCCGCAAGCGGCACGGTCGAGAAGACCTACTGGGCCCTGGTCGAGGGCGGGCCCGAGACTGAGGCCGGTGAGATCGCCCTGTCCCTGGCGCGGCGCTCCGACGATCCCCGCTCCTGGTGGATGAAGGTCGACCCGGCGGGCGATGCCGCCCTCACCCGCTTCGCGGTCCTCGGGCGCGGCGGCGGCCTGACCTGGCTCGCCCTCTCGCCGGTCACCGGGCGGACGCATCAGCTGCGCGTCCACTGCGCCGCGATGGGCTTTCCCATCCTCGGCGACCCGATCTACGGCACCGCCCCGCGCAGCGGTGGCCCGGGCCTCCAGCTGCATGCCCGCGCGCTCACGCTCCCGCTCTATCCGAAGAAGGCCCCGATCCGGGTCGAAGCGCCGGCTCCGGGGCACATGCAGGCGGGGTTGGCCGTGTGCGGGTTCCGGGGACCGGACCTCGCTTAGTCGACCGGTCGGCTGCGATCCGTTTCGGCGGCGATGAGAACCCGGCCGTCGTGCCCGACGATCGTCACGTCTTCGAAGATCCCGGGCGGTGTCCCGGATGGGAGCCGGACCGGCGTGAAGGCGTCCGTGCGGCCGAGACCGCCCCGCTCCGTGAGCACCCGGCGGGTCCGGCCCACCTCGCCGGCGAGATGGGCCGCGAGAGCGGCGTCGCCGGCGGCTCGCAGGCGTGCGGCGCGATCCCGGATGACGTCGCCGGGCACCGGTGGCATCCGGGCCGCCGGGGTGCCGGGCCGGGCGGAGTACGGGAAGACGTGGAGATGCGTCAGGCCGCACTCGGCCACGAGGTCGAGGGAACGGGCGAACTGCGCCTCGGTCTCGGTGGGGAAGCCCGCGATCAGGTCGGCCCCGAAGACGGCGCCGGGGCGCAAGGCTCTGACCGTGTTGCAGAATCGGATCGCGTCCGCGCGGGCGTGACGCCGCTTCATCCGCTTCAGGATGAGGTCGTCGCCGGCCTGGAGGGAGAGATGGAAATGCGGCATCAGCCGCGCCTCGCCGGCGATCGCCCCCATCAGCGCCACATCGGCCTCGATGGAATCGATGGAGGAGAGGCGCAGCCGAGCGAGGCCGGGCACCTGCGCGAGGATGGTCTGTATCAGGTATCCCAAGCTCGGGGTCGCGTCGAGGTCGCGGCCATAAGCGGTCAGGTCGACCCCGGTGAGCACCACCTCGTGCCCGCCGGCCTCGACGATGCGGGCGACCTGATCGACCACATCCGAAACGGGCAGGGAGCGCGAGTTTCCGCGCCCGAAGGGGATGATGCAGAAGGTGCAACGGTGATCGCAGCCGTTCTGGACGGGCACGAAGGCCCGGGTCTGCCCGGCGATGCCGGCGATCCGGGTCGGCGTGGCGCGGCGCACCGTCATGATGTCGTCGACGGCATTGCGCGCCTCCGGCCGGACAGGACGGGACCAGGTCTCGGCCCGGCCCTTGGCGACGTTGCCGACGAGGCGCGCCACCTCCGGCATGGCCGCATAGGCGCCGGTCTCGACCTGGGCGCCGCAGCCGGTGACCACGATCTCGGCGCCGGGGCGTTCGCGGGCGAGCTTGCGGATGGCCTTGCGGGCCTGGCGCCCGGCCTCGGCGGTCACCGCGCAGGTGTTGACGATGACGAGGTCCGCGGAGGCCGCCCCCGCCGCCGCGTGCCCGCGCATGACCTCGGACTCGACGGTGTTGAGGCGGCAGCCGAAGGTCAGGGTCTCGACCGCCATCTCAGGCGGCGTCTTCGGCGGAGAAGATCTCCGGCGGGAAGCTGCCGTCCCATTCCAGCGCCACCGGACCGGTCATCAGGACGTGGTCGTCGGCGCGCCACTCGATGACGAGGTCGCCGCCGGGCAGGCTCACCGTGGCGCTCCGGCCGATCATGCGCAGGCGCGAAGCGGCCACCACCGTGGCGCAGGCGGCGGTGCCGCAGGCCAGCGTCAATCCGGCGCCGCGTTCCCAGACCCGGAGCTTGATCCGGTCCGGACCTAGGACCTGGGCGACCGAGATGTTGGCGCGGTCCGGGAAGATCGGGTGGTTCTCCAGCATCGGGCCCATCCGGGCGAGGTCGTAGGTGTCGGGATCGCGATCCACGAAGAACACCGCGTGCGGGTTGCCCATGTTCACGACCCCGGGCGAATGCAAAACCGGATCGTCGATCGGACCGATCTGCAGCTCGATCCGGCGGGTGTCCTGGAACGGCTCGGCCAGCGGGATCTCGGCCCAGGCCAGCTTCGGGCGGCCCATGTCGACGGTGAAGGAGCGCTCGGCGACGCGCTTGACGCCCACCAGGCCGCCGCGGGTCTCCAGGAGGAGTCGCCCGCTCTCGGCCGGCCGGGCCATGGCGGGGTCGTCGAGCATCGCGTAGGCGACGCAGCGGGTGCCGTTGCCGCAGGCGCCGGCTTCCGAACCGTCGGTGTTGTAGATCCTCAGGGACGCGTCGGTGCCGGGCGTACGGGCATCGTGGATCACCATGAGCTGGTCGAACTGCGCCCGGGGATAGGCCGCGATGGCACGCGCCTCCCCGGCCGTGACCTGCGTCTGCGTGCCGCGCAGGTCCAGCACCACGATCTGGTTTCCGGCTCCGTGCATCTTCAGGAACCGTCGATGGGCAAGCTCGCTCATGCCGCCTTGTCTTTGTGTCGTGCGTCCGGGGGGCTCGAGATCGCGCGGGTCGACGGACCCCCACGAGGGCGACCGGCCCTGGTGGGGCTATAGGCCAAAGCGACCGCGCACGCACGGGGCCCGGCGCCGCGGCTGCGTTGCAGAAGCGCCGCGCCTTGCCGGCTTCGTGCGGCGCGGCACCCGGGACGTCTCGCCGGCCGCGGGCATCGCGCCTAGTTTCTCCGCACGGGCCCAGGGGTGTGCGATTCGATGCGCCCCGCGCCGATCCGGAGCCACCGCCTTGACCCGTCCCCGCTTCTTGACCCGCTCCAGCCTCAAGCCGCTCGCCACGGTGCTCGCCGGGTGCGTCGCGCTGTCGACCGTCTGCGCCGCGAAACCGGTCCTGGCCCAGGCGGTCACGCCGCCGGCCGCGGCCAACCCGCTGCCGACCACCACCAACCCCGATCCGAAGACGCCCGGGACGGCGGACATCCCGGTACCGGCCCAGGCTGGAACGGCGCCCTCCGCCACGCCGACGGCCGGACCTCGGCAGACCCTGGTGGCCACCCCCGGCGACGCCAACGACGTCGACGAGGTCTCGCTACCCGCGAAGCCCGCAGCGATCCTCGCCGGGCGGACGAAGTGGGAGGAGGCGGTGCCGAGCCTCAAGGCCGCGTTCCAGCGCATCGAGGGCGACCTCGCCAAGGCCGGCATCCAGGCCGTGGGCCGGCCGATCGCGGTCTTCGCCAAGACCGACGACGACGGTTTCCAGTACGACGCGATGATCCCGATCGCCGCGATGCCGGACCCCAAGCCTGCCGAGGCCGACGGCCTGCGCTTCGGCACCACGCCGAGCGGCCGCGCCCTGCGCTTCCCGCACAAGGGCTCCTACGACGAGATCGACGGCACCTACGAGACCCTGACCGCCTACCTGGATGCCAAGGACATCGTCGTGCAGGACAAGTTCATCGAGGAATACGTCACGGACTTGAACGACAAGGCCGACGAGAAGCTCGACGTGAACATCTACGCCCTGCCGAAGTAGCGGGCGGTCAGGCCCGGACCGCGGCCGGTTCGGCCTCGCCGCGCCGGCCGTCGTTCCGCTGGATCACGCGCTCCGCCGCGCCGACGTCGCGGCCGCCAGCTCGCTGAGAGCCCCGACCGTCGAGGAAAGCGCCACGGGCGGCCAGATCGGATGCGGGAGCCGCACCGCATCCTGGCGCAGGCCTCGAAGGCGAGCGCAGGGTTGCAGGCGCTGCGAGCCGATTCGGGGACGTGGCAGGAATGGGGCCGTTCCCGCGCGCCGTCGGCGTGAGACCGTCCGGTCGCGGCCGGCTCAGAACAGGCTGGCCTGCCCGCCCGGCGCGGCGCCCGGGACCCGTTCCAGCGCCAGCAGGAAGCGCTTGATGTCGAGGCCGCCGGCGAAGCCCGTCAGGGTGCCGCCGGCCCCGATGACCCGGTGGCACGGCACGACGATGGGCAGGGGATTGGCGCCGTTGGCTGCCCCCACGGCGCGGCTGGCACCCGGCCGGCCGATGCTGCGGGCGAGTTCGCCGTAGCTGATCGTCTCCCCCGGCGGGATCTCGGTAAGCGCCTGCCAGACCGCGTGCTGGAAGGGCGTGCCGCGCGGTGCGAGGGCGAGGTCGAAGCGGATGAGGCGCCCGTCGAAGTAGGCTTCGAGCTGAGCGCGCGCCGGGGCGAAGGCGGTGTCGTCCCGGTGCCAGTCCGGACCCGGCATCACCGCGCCCTTGCCGCGGGGAAGGCCGATGCAGGCGAGGCGTTCGTCCGGTCCGGCGAGGACCAGCGGACCGATGGGGGTCGGCAGGATCGTGAAGCGCGTTGCGGGCATGGCGCGGCTCGTCGGCGAGGGACCTGACCTTCGCTCTCTTTCGGGTCGGATTTCCAGAGGTCACGCATTTTGCGCTCAAGATTGATTGGGACTGGTCGTCGGGCGACCGGACCCGTGCGTCGGGCAGATGCGGAGCGTCGCGTGGCGCGTTTGGGCCAGTCATGCCGGCGATCTGCAACTCAAAATTTCAATTCATCAACTCTTGGTTTTGGCGTTGATACTGGTTTTGGCGGAGTTGGACGATCTGCGCGATTTACCGTTCGGGTGGATTTCGCGCAAATTATTTGCTTAGGCGGAAGTACCTCGCCTAACAGGGGTCGCATCCTGGCACGCATCCCGACAAGAGCGCGCCGAAGGACGTGTCGGACGGTGGGGGCATCGGGCAAGTTGCCATGACGGGTCATACGCGTCCCGAGCCGGTCACCTGGCGCTCCCAGGGACGGTTCGTTGCCAGCATCGCCTCGATGCGACAACTTCAGCTGTGCAACGATCGCGGTGGACTCGCGATCGGTTTCGACGTCCTGCGTTCGACCATCCCCGACATCGCCATCGCCGGCAGTCAGACCGAGGCCTTCAGCCTGTGGGAGACTCGCTCGTCCAGCGGCTTCGTGACGAAACCGAAGTTCAACGCACAGCTGATCACGATCCGCTTCGTGACGAGCGGCCACATCATCTATCGGCGCCGATCCGGAGACGTCGACGGCGTTCCGACCCATGCGACCCTCGTCAATTTCAACGACCTGCGGGAGGTCCAGGCCTACGGCGCGTTCAGCGCGGTCAGCGGAACGTTCAGTGTTGATGTGCTGATGGCTGCCCATGCGGCCCTGACGGGCCGCAGCGATGGCACCCTGCCGGATCTCGCGCCCACGGCCTCCGTGGCGACCCCCGCCATGATGGCCTTGTTTCTCACCCTGCGGCGGGTTCAGGAGCAGATCCAGGCAATCGAGTGCCACGACGACGTGACCTTTCAGCTCCTCAAGGAGGTCCTGAGCTACCAGTTGCTGTCGGCCTGGCCCCGACGCGACGCTCCCGCGCCGTCCCAGGCGCAGGATATCCCCTCCCGCAGCCTCGGCCGGGCGCTCGACTACATCGAGGCGAATCTCTCGCGGGCCCTGACCCTGGCCGACATCGCGGCGGTGGCGGGGATCAGCGTGCGTTCGCTTCAGGACCGGTTCCGCCGGGACCTGGGGCGCACGCCGGTCCAGGTCATCCTCGAGCGGCGCCTGGCGCAGGTCCATCAGGACCTGATGTCGCCCGCCAAGGCGTCCCTGTCCGTCGCCGACATCGCCCGCTCCTGGGGGTTCGTGCATATGGGCGACTTCGGCCAGCGCTATCGCCGCCAGCACGGCCGCACGCCGACGGTAACCCGCCGCACCGGCCGCGCCCTCTGAGGCGTCCGGAACGGCTTGGCGCCGGTGCCGGCTGCGGATCGGCCTTCGCCATCCATCGGAGCGGCGATCAGGCGTCTCTATCGGGATCGCGCGCGACCGTATCATGTTTGCGAAAATTTGACAGTTTCAGTCATTTGATAGAATTTCAGTCAGCGTCGTTTCGCCTGCAAGAGAACGCCGAAAATGCGATGGAGCTGCGGGGTAGACTTCGAATGTCTTGCGCGAAATTGATCGATCTGGAGCTGCGATCGCGGTCGTATCTGCTGCTGCAGCACAGTGCCGATAGTTCCGCTCATCTTTTGCAAGCCTTTCCTGATGTTGCCATCGCACGTGTCGCCAGATGCCCTGTACTGAACCCACGCTTGCCTGGCTGGAAAACTTGAATCGGGACCGGACCGTTGCGCCGCGAGTCTTCCCCGAGGGAGCCGATCCGGGCACAGGGGACGCGCCGCCCGCGTCGATCGCCATCGCCGATCCGACGGGCCTTGAGGACGAATTGCAGAGGCGTCTCGGCCAGATCGTGTTCTCGACCCTCTGCGAGGAGCTCGGCAGGTCGGCCCTGCTGTCGGTGGAGCGTGACATCGCCGCGACCGGGAGCCTGACGCCCGATCATCTCCGGGCTGCGCGAGCCCTGCTCAACTGGTCGATGTCCGATCTCGCCCTGGAGAGCGGCCTCTCGATCTCGACGATCAAGCGCATCGAGCTGGAACCGCAGGACGTCGCCCGGCGCAGCTACCGCCTCGTGGTCGACACCCTGCGGGGCGGAGGCATCCGCTTCGTCACCCTCGACGGCGGCACGATCGCGGTGGCCAAGGCCAAGCGCACCACCCCGCCGGTATCCCCGCTTCCGGCACGGATTCCCGGCCACGCGGGCTGAGGCGCGGCGTCCCGCTCAGAACAGCGGGATGTCGTGATGCGCCAGCCCCGCGTGCGGGGCCTGATGCGGGGCGACGTCGATGCCCGCGCCGGGATCGGTCCCGTCCGCGGGATCGCCGGTCTCGTGCAGTCGAGGCGCCGGGGCGCCGGCCATCATGGCCGTGGCCTCGACGCGCAGGTCGGCGGCCGGATCCCGCGGTCCCTGGCCCCCCTCTACGAACACGAAGCTGTCAGTGCCGGCTTCGCTCGCGAGCGAGCGGTGGGCATCACTGCCCGCGGGGTCCCCGTGCCCCTGCTGCCCACCGGCGTGGTGGTTGGGTCCGACCGGCGTGGCGGTGCCGTCCTCACCGGGGGGCGTCATCGTGACGGGCGGCGGCGTGGCGGAGGGAGGCGTGGCGGAGGGTGGCATGGGCGGTGTCGGCTCGGGCAAGACCGCCGCGTCGCCGGGGCCGTCATCGCGCAGGATGCCGTCATCGTGCATGACCTGGCCGGGCAGAACGCCCTCGGTGTCGACGCCGATGAGATCGAGCTTGGCGACGTAGCTTCCCATCCCGGCCGCCTCGGCCTTGGCGTGGACATCGGCGACCTTCTGCGCCCCGGTCACGTACTCGATCGCGACGACGTCCTTGCCGGCATCCTGGGCGATCTTCAACTGGTCGAGGCTCGCCTGCGTCTCGGCGGCGGGCCGCTTCGCGGAGCCGTCATCGTTGTAGAACAGGTTCTCCTTGAACAACCCGTCGATGCTGTCGACGTAGGCTTGGTCCGTCAGCAGGTCCTCCGCTCCGTTGATCCAGACCTTGAAGGTTGGGGCCTGGGCCTTGGCATAGGCGCTCAACGCCTGGACCAGCGTCCGCATCGCACCGGCGGCGTCGCCCCCGGGGGCATGCGCCTGGCTCCAGGGCAATTCGAACGCATCGACCACGTCGAAGTAGATGCCGTCATAGCCCGCCTGAATCATCCGATCGATGGCGGCTTCGGCGACGGCCTTCCACTCCGGCGTCCAGTAGGCGACTTCGAAATCGCCCGCCCAGTTCGGGTCCTCGGGTCCGAGGGCTTCGCTCGGGATCGTGGCGAAGTAGTCCCGGTAGGCCTCGGCCTCCCCGAGGCTGAAATAGCCGAGGAGCAGGGCCTGGCCCGGGCCCCCGCCCATCTGCTGCACCTCGGCCGGCGTGAACATCCGCCCGTCATCGGTGTAGGCCTCGACCACCTTCACGTCGAACGGAGCAGCCGCGATCACCGCCGGATCGACGCCTTGCAGGACATACATGGCCGTCTTGGGCATCGCCGTGCCTCCCTGGGGTTTTTCCGAGATCTCGGATGGTGATGCGTCAGGGCGTGCGCGCGCCGGGCCCCTTCGGGTCTCGGGATCGGGCGCCCCGTGGCCGGCGTCTTAGTCGGTGGGGGCCAGATCGTCCGCGGACCAGGTCTCACGGATGTTGCCCACGTCGATCTCGTAGGCTTCGCCCAGGTTCCAGACGCCCACGACGGCTCCCACGCGGCCATCGGGCAGGCGTACCAGGTCGAGATGGATGAAGGGGGAAGGGGTCACGGGCGCGTCCTCCAGCGTCTTCGCCCACGGATTACGCCCTCTTCGAACCCGAATATCAGTTCGTGCGGCGACGCCGGGGCGATCAATACGGATGACAATTGATATAGATATTTCTTCCTGCCGTATTGGTATAGCGTTGATCTTAGACGTTTATGGGATTGGCGTCAAAACATGCTGTTCCGGGGGGGGGCGACCGCTGCGCCTGAACGCGTTCGGCCGCCGGCGTCCCGCCCGGCTGGTTCAGACCGGCGGCGTGTGGCGGAAGCGGGCCGCGATGGGGCACTGGGATGTATTCCACGGAAATCAACAGCATCGCTGTCTGTTGATCTTTGTAAAGTCAAGTTCCAGCCACAATCCTGGAGAAGGCTAGGTCTCCGGCTGTTTCAGTGGAGGCTGGCATGACAGTGACGATCTTTGACCCTCTGACTGGGAAGATGGTGACGATCACGCTGCCCGACTGTCGATAGGCTGAGGGCTCTGTCGAGCGGACGTCACGCGGAAGGGGCGCGCCCGTCCCGGGTGGGCCGGAAGCGCGATGGGCGGTCCCTACTCTGCCGCCTCGCTGTAGGAGTCCACCGGCGGGCAGGCGCAGACGAGGTTGCGGTCGCCGTAGGCGTTGTCGACCCGGTTGATCGGGGGCCAGTATTTGTCCATCCCCAGGCTTCCGCTCGGGAAACAGGCCGCCTCGCGGGAATAGGGGCGTTCCCAGGCTCCCACGAGGTCCCGCACCGTGTGGGGCGCGTGCTTCAGGGGATTGTTGGCCCTGTCCATCCGCCCGTCCTCGATGGCGCGGATTTCCTCGCGGATCGCCAGCATGGCCTCGCAGAAGCGGTCGATCTCGCCCTTGGTCTCGGATTCGGTGGGCTCGATCATCAGGGTGCCGGCCACCGGCCAGGACATGGTCGGCGGGTGGAAGCCGCAATCGATCAGGCGCTTGGCGATGTCCTCGACGCTGACACCCGCGCTCTTCTGGAACGGCCGCACGTCGATGATGCACTCGTGCGCCACCCGGCCCTGGGCGCCTGAATACAGCACCGGGTAGGCGCCCTTCAGCCGGGCCGCGATGTAGTTGGCGTTCAGGATGGCGATGCGGGTCGCCTGGGTCAGGCCGCGCCCGCCCATGAGCAGGCAGTAGCTCCAGGAGATCGGCAGGATCGAGGCCGAGCCGTAGGGCGCCGCCGAGACCGCACCCGCCTCTCCGGTGCGCGGGTCGGAGGGCAGGAACGGGATCAGGTGCGCCTTGACGCCGATCGGTCCCATGCCGGGGCCGCCCCCGCCATGGGGGATGCAGAACGTCTTGTGCAGGTTGAGATGGCTGACGTCGGCCCCGATATCGCCGGGGCGGGCGAGGCCCACCAGGGCGTTCAGGTTGGCCCCGTCGAGGTAGACCTGTCCGCCGTGGCCGTGGACGATGTCGCAGATCGCGCGCACCTGCACCTCGAACACCCCGTGGGTCGACGGATAGGTGATCATGCAGGCGGCGAGCGTCTCGGAATGCAACTCGGCCTTCCGGCGGAAATCGTCGAGGTCGACGTTGCCCTGCGCGTCGGCGCCCACCACCACGACGCTCATACCGCACATCTGCGCCGAGGCCGGGTTGGTGCCGTGGGCCGAGGACGGGATCAGGCAGACGGTCCGGTGCGCGTCGCCCCGCGCGCGGTGATAGGCCCGGATGGCCAGGAGCCCGGCATACTCGCCCTGAGCCCCGGAATTCGGCTGCATCGAGATCGCGTCGTAGCCGGTGATGGCGCAGAGCTTCTCGGACAGGTCGTCGATGAGCGCCCGGTAGCCCAGCGCCTGGTCCGCCGGGACGAAGGGGTGGATCTCGGCGAATTCCGGCCAGGAGACGGGGAGCATCTCGGCGGTGGCGTTGAGCTTCATCGTGCAGGAGCCCAGCGGGATCATCGCCCGGTCCAGCGCCAGGTCCCGGTCGGCGAGGCGGCGCATGTAGCGCGTCATCTCGCTCTCGGCCCGGTTCATGTGGAAGATCGGGTGCGTCAGGTAGGGGGAGGTCCGCACCAGCGCGGCGGGCAGGCGGTGCTCCGGCCAGGCCTCGTCATAGGCCGGGTCCTTCGCCCCGAAGGCGCGCCAGACGGCCTGGAGGATGTCGGGCCGGGTGCGCTCGTCCACCGTGATGCCGATGCGGTCGTCGCCCACCGTCCGCAGGTTGACGCCGTTGGCCACCGCCTGTCCGAGGATCAGGCCCTGGAAGGCGCCGACCCGCACGGTGATCGTGTCGAAGAAGTGCTCCGGCTCCACCGTGAAGCCGAGGGCCTCCAGCCCGTCGGCGAGGCGCACGGCGTCGCGATGGACCCGAGCCGCGATCGCCTTCAGCCCGCGCGGGCCGTGGAAGACCGCGTACATGCCGGCGATGACCGCGAGCAGCACCTGCGCGGTGCAGATGTTCGAGGTCGCCTTCTCGCGGCGGATGTGCTGCTCGCGCGTCTGGAGCGCGAGGCGGTAGGCGCGGTTGCCGCGGGCATCCACCGAGACCCCGACGAGGCGGCCCGGCAGGGTGCGCTTGTGCGCGTCCCGGGTCGCCATGTAGGCGGCGTGCGGCCCGCCATAGCCCATCGGCACGCCGTAGCGCTGCATTGAGCCGACGGCGATGTCCGCGCCCATCTCGCCCGGCGATGTGAGCAGCGTCAGTGCCAGGGGGTCGGCCGCCACCACCGCGACCGCGCCGGCCGCGTGCAGGTCGGCGATGGGCCGGGTCAGGTCGCGGATGCCGCCGCAGACGCCGGGATACTGGAAGATCGCCCCGAAGACCTGGGCGGGGTCGAGGTCCTTGGCCGGATCGCCGACCACGACGGTCCAGCCCAGCGGCGCGGCGCGGGTGCGCAGCACTGCGATGGTCTGGGGCAGGCACTCGGCATCGACGAAGAACGCGGTCCGGCCCGAGCCGGCGATGCGCTGCGCCATGCCCATGGCTTCCGCCGCGGCGGTGGCCTCGTCGAGCAGCGAGGCGTTGGCGATGTCGAGGCCGGTCAGGTCGCAGACCAGGGTCTGGAAGTTCAGGAGCGCCTCGAGCCGGCCCTGGCTGATCTCAGGCTGGTAGGGCGAGTAGGCGGTGTACCAGGCCGGGTTCTCGAAGATGTTGCGCTGGATCACCGGCGGCATGGTGGTGCCGTGGTAGCCTTGCCCGATCAGCGAGACGAGGAGCCGGTTCTTGTCGGCGATGCCCCGCATGTGCTCGATCACCCGGCGCTCGGTCATGGCGACCCCGAAATCGAGGCGCTCCTCCTGCCAGATGTCGGCCGGCAGGGTCTCGTCCATTAGGGCATGCAGGCTCTCGGCGCCGACGACGCCGAGCATCGCCTCGATTTCCTGCGTCGTCGGGCCGATGTGGCGGCGGTTGGCGAAGTCGTAGGGGTCGTAGCGGTCGGTGGTCATGGGGGACCTCGGATTGTGAATGATCTGGACTGTGCCGTCGCATCCCTTCTCCCCTCAGCGGGAGAAGGTGGCCCGCGCAGCGGGTCGGATGAGGGAAGCGCCGTATCCGGAGAGGTTGCTCCCTCTCCCGCCCACTCCGTGGGCACCCTCCCCCGCTGAGGGGGGAGGGTAAGCGGCGGCGCTACTTCGCGAACTCGGCGTAGGCGGCCGCGTCCATCAGCCCCTCGAGGCTGGCCGGATCGTCGAGGCGGATGCGGTAGAGCCACCCGGCGCCCTGCGGGTCGGTGCCCACGCTGGACGGGTCGGCCACCGCCGCTTCGTTGACCTCGGTGACCTCGCCGGAGACCGGCGCATAGACGTCCGAGGCCGCCTTGACGGACTCGACCACCGCCGCGGCTTCGCCCTTGGCCAGCTTCGCGCCGACCTTCGGCAACTCAATGAAGACGAGGTCGCCGAGCTGTTCGGCGGCGTGGGTGGTGATGCCCACCGTGGCGACGTCGCCGGTGCAATCCAGCCACTCGTGCTCGTCCGTGAACTTCCGCATCGCTTTCTCCTGGTTGTTGGCAAAGGGGGGGGACGGAACGGGCCCGATCAGGCGCGCTTGAAGCCTGCCGGAACGAAGGGAAGAGCCGAGACCGCGACGGCGAGGCGCTTACCGCGCACCTCGGCGAAGACGCGGGTGCCGGGGGCGGCGAGGGCGGCCGGCAGGTAGCCCATGGCGATGGGGGCCTGCAGGCTCGGCCCGAAACCGCCGGACGTCACTTGGCCGACCGCCGCGCCGGTCTCGTCTGCGAAGAGCGGCGCGCCGGCCCGCACGGGGGTGGGCCCCTCGGGGCGCAGGCCGACGCGCTTGCGCGCCGGGCCGGCCTCCAGGGCGTCAAGGATGCGCCCCGCGCCGGGAAAGCCGCCGGCCCGGGGCCCGCCACGGCGGCGCACGTTCGGAATGGCCCAGGACAGGCCGGCCTCCACCGGGTCGATGCCGGGGTGGATGTCGTTGCCGTGCAGGCACAGCCCGGCCTCGAGGCGCAGGGAATCGCGGGCGCCGAGCCCGACCGGCAGCACGTCCGGATCGGCGAGCAGCGCCTCGGCCAGGGCCTCCGCCCTGTCCTCCGGTATCGAGATCTCGAAGCCGTCCTCGCCGGTATAGCCGGAGCGTGTGACGATGGCGGAGGCGCCCAGCAGCTCGAGCATCCGCACGTCCATGAAGCGCATCCCGGCCACCTCCGGTGCGAGGCGCGCCAGGGCCGCCTCCGCGCCCGGCCCCTGCAGGGCGACGAGGGCGCGGGCCAGCACGGTCACCGTGCAGGTGTCGGAGAGATTCGCGCGGAGATAGGCCGCGTCGTCGACCTTGTTGGCGGCGTTGACCACGAGGAAGAGGCTGTCGCCGCAATGGGCGACCATGAGGTCGTCGCGGATGCCGCCCGACGCATCGAGGAGGAGCCCGTAGCGCTGGCGGCCCGGCTTCAGGCCCAGGACATCGATGGGCAGGAGGGTTTCCAGGGCGCGCGCCGCGTCGCCCACATCGCCCGAGTGCGGGGTGAGCCGGATCTGGCCCATATGCGACACGTCGAACAGGCCGGCCTGGGCCCGCGTGTGCAGGTGCTCCTTGAGGAGGCCGGCCGGGTACTGCACCGGCATGGCGTAGCCTGCGAAGGGGACCATGCGGCCGCCATGACGCAGGTGCAGGGCATGCAGGGGTGTGCGGGCAACATCAGGGGACATCGGATCACTCCACGACGAACAGCCTCCGGAAGCTCGACTGAGCGTGTCCGGCTGCCCCCATCTGTCGCGGTTACCTGAGAGCTTCTCCCCGACCGCGGCTGCGGTCCGGGATTTCTCCTTCGGTGGGCGCCATCAGGCGCCTCTCTCCAGATTGTCCTACGGTACGGTGATTGTGCCTGAGAGTTTCCGGGGGTGGTTGCTCCGTCGGCGCCATGGTTCGAAGGCTTCGCTCTGTGAAACGCTCGACCTGGGCTCTCCCGTATCGTCCTTGATGACTCGGTCAGGGTTTCACATTGCACTGCGTCAGGCAAGGCGCCCTGCCCGGCCGGCGCGTTACGCTTTGTCCGATCCGTCAGTCCGGGCATGGCCTGGCGTCGACTTCGGGAACCGCGACGACTCGGGCTCGATTCCTCCAGCATGCCGATCGCATCAGGGCACGACCTCGCCGGCCCCCGCCCCCGCCGGACCCGCTCTTCGAAGTCTGTACCGGCCGCGATCGATCCTGCCCTGACGGACAAGGCGTTGGCGATCCATGCTCGCCTCTGCCCGGTCTACGGCTGCCCGATCCCCTACTTCCACAGCCTTGACCCATTGAGCGAACTCGTCTCCTCGCTCCTCTCCCACCGAACCCGCAACGCGGAGTCCGGCCGCGCCTTCAAGGCCCTGCGGGCGCGCTACCCCGACTGGGACCGGATGCTGGCTGCCCCCGTCTCCGAGATCGAGGCGACCATCGCCGGGGTGACCTGGCCCGAGCTGAAGGCGCCGCGACTGCAGGCGATCCTCTCCGCCGTGCAGGCGCGCCACGGCGCGCTCACCCTCGACTTTCTGAAGGACATGGCGGTGGAGGAGGCCCGGGCCTGGCTCGAGGCGATTCCCGGGGTCGGGCCGAAGACGAGTGCGGCGGTGCTCTCCTTCAGCATCCTGCGGATGCCCGCCCTGCCGGTGGACAGCCACCACCACCGGGTCGCCCAGCGCATCGGGCTGATCGGTCCCCGCGTCGATGTCGGGCCGTCCCACCCGATCCTGCGGGCACAGCTGCCCGCCGACTGGAGCGCGCAGACCCTCTACGACAACCACGAGGTGCTGATGCTGCACGGGCAGAAGGTCTGTCACCACCGCAATCCCGCCTGCACCCGCTGCTTGCTCCTCGACCTCTGTCCCGAAGGTCAGGGTCGGACGGGGACCGGGGGCGCGATCCGCGAGCCCTAACGACCCCGGTCGTCCCGTGCCGACGCTCCCGTGCGATCGTCGGGGGGTTTCGCGAAGCCTTGACCGGTTCCGGCTCGGCGTCCAGAAACCGGCGCTCGGCTGCACGGGATCGACGTCCGCGGCCGCTCTCCCGCAATCCGCACGAGGACCCCGCCGCGATGACCGCGTTCAAGGAACTGGTGTTCTCGGGCGTACAGCCGACCGGGAACCTGCATCTCGGCAACTATCTCGGCGCCATCAAGCGCTTCGTCGAGATGCAGGCGCGCGATGCGCAGTGCCTCTACTGCGTCGTCGACCTGCACGCGATCACCCTGTGGCAGGACCCGGCCGCGCTGAAGGGCCAGATCCGCGAGGTCACCGCCGCGTTCCTCGCCGCCGGTATCGACCCGACGCGCTCGATCGTCTTCAACCAGAGCCAGGTGCCCCAGCACGCCGAACTCGCCTGGATCTTCAACTGCGTCGCACGGCTCGGTTGGCTCAACCGCATGACCCAGTTCAAGGACAAGGCCGGCAAGGACCGGGAGAACGCCTCGATCGGCCTCTACGACTATCCCGTACTGATGGCGGCCGACATCCTGGCCTATCGCGCCACCCACGTGCCCGTGGGCGAGGACCAGAAGCAGCACCTCGAACTGACCCGCGACATCGCCCAGAAGTTCAACAACGATTTTTCGCAGTCGATCGCCGCCCATGGGCACGACGAAGGGGCCGGCTTCTTCCCCGTCACCGAGCCCCTGATCGGCGGGCCGGCGGCGCGCGTCATGAGCTTGCGCGACGGCACCAAGAAGATGTCGAAGTCGGACGCCTCCGACAATTCGCGGATCAACCTGACGGACGATGCCGACGCGATCGCCGCCAAGGTGCGCAAGGCCAAGACCGACCCGGACGCCCTCCCCTCCGAGGTGGCGGGCCTGGCCGGTCGGCCCGAGGCCGACAACCTGGTGGGTATCTTCGCCGCCCTGAAGGACGTCACGCGCGAGGAGGTCCTGCGCGACTTCGGCGGCGCCCAGTTCTCGGTTTTCAAGGGCGCCCTGGTCGAGCTCGCGGTCGAGACCCTGGCGCCCCTCGGCACCGAGATGAAGCGCCTCGTGGCCGACCCGGCCGAGATCGATGCGGTGCTCGCCGACGGCGCCGAGCGCGCCGAGGCCATCGCGGCGCCGACCCTCGACGCCGTCAAGGACATCGTCGGATTCGTCCGCCGCGGGCCGCGCCTGCGGATGGTCCCCTGACAAGTGAGGCGATCCGGCCTCCGACAGGGCCGGCTTCGGGAGGTGCACGATGTCCGACTGGAACCCCGCCCTCTACGCTCGCTTCGAGGATGAGCGCACGCGTCCGGCGGCCGAACTCCTCGCCCAGGTTCCGCTCGCGGCGCCGGGCCTCGCCTACGATCTCGGCTGTGGCCCCGGCAATTCCACAGCGCTGATCGCGGCCCGCTTCCCCGAGGCCGAGGTCATCGGCCTCGACACCTCCCCGGCCATGCTGGAGCGGGCCCGCGAGCGCCTGCCCGGCCTCTCCTTTGCGCTGGCGGACGCGGCGACTTGGCAGCCGGAGCGGGCGCCGGACCTGATCTACGCCAATGCCGTGCTGCAATGGCTGCCCGACCACCCGGTGCTGCTACCCCGTCTCTTCGGCCTCCTGGCACCCGGCGGCGTTCTCGCCGTACAGATGCCCGACAACCTCGCCGAGCCGTCGCACCGCCTGATGCGCATGGTGGCGGAAACCGGCCCCTGGGCAGCGGCGATCGGCGACCCGGCCGTGGCCGGCCGGCTCGGGCGCATGCTGGAACCGGCCGGTTATTACGATCTGCTGGCGCCGCACGCCGCCGAGGTGAATGTCTGGCGCACTGCCTATCACCACCGGATGGCAGATGCGTCCGCCATTGTCGAATGGGTCCGCGCCACGGGCTTGCGACCCTTCCTCGACCCGCTCACGCCCGACGAAGAGGCCGGGTTCCTCACCGCCTACACGGCGGCGATCGCGGAGGGGTATCCACCCCGCCGTGACGGACGGCGACTGCTCGCATTTCCTCGGGTGTTCATCGTCGCGCGACGCGCGGGCTAGAGCATTTTCAAGCGAGGTGGATTCCGGCTCGCGTGAAGACAATGCGACCACACAATGGATAAGAGCAATTTCGGTGATCCAGAGATTACCGAAATTGCTCTGACGCCGCGCCGGTTCAGCTCTCGCCGCGCGCGACCCGGGCCTCGTACTCGGGCAACTCGATCTGGCCTTCCCGCGCGACGCGGGCCTTATCCTCCTCGGGGATGACGTCGGCGACCATGTCGAGGCGCTTCCAGAGGGCGAGCGGCGTCTCCTTGTCGGGGGTGGGCACGTACCGGTTCTGCGCCACCTTCTGGTACTTGTGGATGTAGCGCGGGCAGTTGACCCAGGCCTTCGTGACCTCGACGCGGACGAGGTACTTCGCTTCCGTGTATTCGGCCATCAGGGGATCGTCGCGCAGCATCCGGGCATGGCCCTGGACGCGGACCCGGTGCGGGGTCTCGAAGTCGATGAACAGCAGCCCGACCTTCGACTGCCCCTCGATGTTGCCCATCGAGTACCACATGCCGTTGCCGTCGAAGCCCGGGAACACCAGCGTGTTGCCGTCGAGCACCTTCACGAAGCCGGGGTTGCCGCCCTTGTAGGAGACGGTCGGCATGCCGTCGGGATCGACGGTGGAGAGAAAGAACATGTCCCGGCTGCCGATGAAGGCGGCTTCGGTCTCGCCGATCCTGTCCTGGACCCAGCCCGTGTCCAGGCGCTCGGCGAGCTTGACGGTTTTGAACTCTTCCTGCAGCGCGCGATGCGCGTCAGAGTAGAGCGATGCCATGGGGGTCCTCCGCGTTTCGGCTGCTCTCGTCCGGGCCGCCGTTGCCCGAGATGATCGCGGGAAACCCGTCGGAGCACAACAGGCGACGCGGCTCCGTCGCGTCCGAGCGCGCGCGGTGTGGCCCCGGGACCGCGCATCAAAAAGCCGGCGCCGCTCTTGCGACGCCGGCGCTCTCCGTCAGGGGAGGCCGGACGATGCCGGCCTCCCCGATCCCGACCTCAGTTCTTGGCCTTGTCGACCAGGGCCTTCTCGGAGATCCACGGCATCATGCCGCGCAGCTTGGCGCCGACCTCCTCGATCGGGTGAGCGGCGAGCTTGGCGCGGGTGGCCTTGAACGAGGTCTGGCCGACCTTGTTCTCCAGCATCCAGTCGCGGGTGAACTTGCCCGACTGGATGTCGTTGAGGACGCGCTTCATCTCGGCCTTGGTCTCGGGCGTGACGATGCGGGGGCCCGTGACGTACTCGCCGTACTCGGCGGTGTTCGAGATCGAGTAGTTCATGTTGGCGATGCCGCCCTCGTAGATGAGGTCTACGATGAGCTTCACCTCGTGCAGGCACTCGAAATACGCCATCTCGGGGGCGTAGCCGCCCTCGACCAGGGTCTCGAAGCCGGCCTTGATCAGCTCGACGAGGCCGCCGCAGAGCACGGCCTGCTCGCCGAACAGGTCGGTCTCGCACTCTTCCTTGAAGGTGGTCTCGATGATGCCGGCGCGGCCGCCGCCGTTGGCCGAGGCGTAGGACAGGCCGAGGTCGTGGGCGTTGCCCGAGGCGTCCTGCGCGATGGCGATCAGGGTCGGCACGCCGCCGCCCTTCAGGTACTCGCCGCGCACGGTGTGGCCGGGGCCCTTCGGGGCGACCATGAGCACGTCGAGGTCCTTGCGGGGCTCGATCAGGTTGAAGTGCACGTTGAGGCCGTGGGCGAACAGGAGGGCGGCGCCCTGCTTCATGTTCGGCTCCAGGGACTCCTTGTAGATGTCGCCCTGGAGCTCGTCCGGGGTCAGCATCATGACGACGTCGGCCTGCTTGGCGGCCTCGGCCACCGACATCACCGTGAAGCCCTCGTGCTCCGCCTTCTTGGCGGTGGCCGAGCCCTCGCGCAGGGCGATGACGATGTCCTTGACGCCCGAATCGCGCAGGTTGAGCGCGTGGGCATGGCCCTGGCTGCCGTAGCCGACGATGACGACCTTCTTGCCCTTGATCAGGTTGAGGTCGGCGTCACGATCGTAATAGACCCGCATGGCGGTACCTTCTCTTTTCTCTCGATTGGGCATGAAATCGGCATGAGTGCGCTCCGGCGCCCTCATCTGAAACGACATCCGCGCGGCCGTGCGATCGCGGAGCTTTTAGCGAGGCGATCCCCTTGACGGAAGGGGCATTGTCGCATGCCCCGTCCTTTGCCGCCCCTGTGCTGCGCTCAGGCCGGCAGTTTGAGGCCTTCGCGGGCGAAGACCGCCTGTACGGCGGGGCGCGCGGCCATGGCCCGGGCATGGGCCGTCCAGGCCGGGAAGCGCTCGGCCATGTCGAAGCCGAGCGCCGGACCCCGGCCCCAGGTCCAGAACAGCAGCAGGTAGGGATCGGCGATGCTGTAGGCCTCGCCGACGGCCCAGCCGCCGTTGGAGAGCTTGACCTCGGTCATCGTGAACAGGTCGCCGCAGGTCTCGGCGCCCCTGGCCTGGATGCCCGGGAAGGCCGTTTCGTCGTTCGAGTACCGCTCGGCCCGGCGGATATGCGCGTAGGCGATGTGGTGGCCGGTGGAGAGCCAGCCGAGCCACTCGTCGACCCGGGCCTGGTCGCGCGGATCCTGCGGCCACAGGCCGGCCTCGGGATGCGCGCGCGCGATGTGGCGCAGGATCGCGGTGTTCTCCGTGAGCACCCAATCGCCCTCCGCCAGCGCCGGGACCCGGCCGCGCTCGTTGACGGCAAGGTAGGTGGGCGCACGCTGGTCGCCCTTGGCGAGGTCGAGCCGTACCGTCTCGTAGGGTGCGCCGGTCTCCTCGAGGGCGATATGGGAGGCGAGCGAGCAGGCGCCGGGGGCGTAGTAGAGCGTGGTCATGTGATCTCTGGAGCGTTCCAGGTGATGCCGATCAACGTCGCGAGCGTCCCGCGAACTTCGGTGAGGACAGAGTTCGGCACGGAGCCGATGGACCGGCGGATGCGTACCTTCCCGTCGATCGAGCGGACCCCATCGACCAGAACGGCTCCCGCGATGCCAGACCTTGGGACCTACATCGGCTCGGCGCCGCGTCCCATCGCGGCGATGCCGGTGCGGGAGATCTCCACGAGGCCGATCACCGTCATCAGGCCGATGAAGCGATCGATCTCCTCGGTGGTGCCGGTGACCTCGAACACGAAGGAGTTCAGGGTCGCGTCCAGGGTCTTGGCGCCGAAGGCGGCCGCGAGGGTCAGCGATTCGGTGCGGTGCTCGCCGGTGCCCGCCACCTTGACGAGGCAGAGTTCGCGCTCGAGGGCCTTGCCCTGGAGCGTGAGGTCGACGACCCGGTGCACCGGCACGAGTCGGTCGAGCTGCGCCTTGATCTGCTGGATCACCGCATCGGTGCCGGCGGTGACGATGGTGATGCGGGAGAGATGGCGCGCCACCTCGGTCTCCGACACCGTCAGGCTCTCGATGTTGTAGCCCCGTCCCGAGAACATCCCCGAGATCCGGGCGAGCACGCCGGGCTCGTTGTCGACGATGACGGCCAGGGTGTGCCGGTTGATCGGCTCGACCCGGCCGGCATCGGGATAGTGCGTGTTCATGGCATTCATGGCGTGCCCCGGATCTTCGTCTGCGATGGCGTGTCGTGAGTGGCCCGGCGGGGCCGATCGGAAAAGGACCGGGCGCGCGGCGCCCGATCCGGATGCGTCAGGATGGGTCCGGAGGCTCAGACCAGCATCTTGCCCTCTTCGGAGATGACGTCCCCGATTTCGACCCCGGTCTCGCCGAGGTAGTCGGACAGCAGCATCTCGTTGTGCGCCTTGCCCGACGGGATCATCGGGAAGCAGTTCTCCTTCTTGTCGACGACGCAGTCGAAGACGACCGGGCCGTCATAGTCGAGCATCTCGGCGATCGCCGCGTCGAGGTCGCCCGGCTTCTCGCAGCGGATGCCCTTGGCGCCGTAGGCCTCGGCCAGCTTCACGAAATCCGGCAGGCTCTCGGAGTAGCTCTGCGAGTAGCGCGAGCCGTGCAGCAGCTCCTGCCACTGGCGCACCATGCCCATGTACTCGTTGTTCAGGATGAAGATCTTGACCGGCAGGCGGTACTGAACCGCCGTGGACAGCTCCTGCATGTTCATCAGGATCGAAGCCTCGCCGGCGATGTCGATGACGAGCCCGTCCGGGTGGGCGAGCTGCGTGCCGATGGCCGCCGGCAGGCCGTAGCCCATGGTGCCGAGGCCGCCGGAGGTCATCCAGCGATTCGGCTCGTCGAACTTGAAGTACTGCGCCGCCCACATCTGGTGCTGGCCGACCTCGGTGGTGACGTAGGTCTCCCGGTCCTTGCAGGCCTCGTAGAGGCGCTGGACGGCGTATTGCGGCTTGATGATCGTGCCCGACGGCCAGTAGGCGAGGCAGTCGCGCGCCTTCCAGGTACGGATCTTGGTCCACCAATCCTCCAGGCGGGCCGTGTCCGGCTGGCGCGGCAGCGCCTTCCAGGCGGCGAGCATGTCTTCCAGCACCGAGCCGCAATCGCCGACGATCCCGACATCGACCTTGACGACCTTGTTGATCGAGGAGGCATCGATATCGACGTGGATCTTCTTCGAGAACGGCGCGAAGGCGTCGAGGCGGCCGGTGATGCGGTCGTCGAAGCGCGCGCCGATGCAGACCATGACGTCGCATTCGTGCATCGCCAGGTTCGCCTCGTAGGTCCCGTGCATGCCGAGCATGCCGAGGAACTTGTCGTCCGAGGCCGGGAAGGCGCCCAGGCCCATCAGGGTCGAGGTGACGGGAAAGCCGGTCTCGGCGGCGAGCCTGCGCAGCAGGGCCGAGGCGTGCGGGCCGGCATTGATGACGCCGCCGCCGGTGTACAGGATCGGCCGGCGGGCGGAGGCCATCAGCTCGACGGCCGCCCGGATCTGAGCCGCATCGCCCTTGAAGGCCGGCTTGTAGGTCTTGTGGCCGTTCTGGGTCGGACGCTCGTAGACGCCCGACGCGAACTGCACGTCCTTCGGCAGGTCGATGACGACCGGGCCGGGCCGGCCGTTGGCGGCGACGTAGAACGCCTCGTGCAGGATGCGGGGCAGATCGTCGATCGATTTGACCAGGTAGTTGTGCTTCGTGCAGTGGCGCGTGATGCCGACCGTGTCGCACTCCTGGAAGGCGTCCGTTCCGATCAGGTGCGTGGGAACCTGGCCGGTGATGCAGACGAGCGGAATCGAATCGAGCAGCGCGTCGGTCAGGCCGGTGATGATGTTGGTGGCGCCGGGTCCCGATGTGACCAGGACGCAGCCGACCTTGCCGGACGAGCGCGCATAGCCCTCGGCCGCATGGACGGCGCCCTGCTCATGGCGCACCAGGATGTGCTTGAGGGTCTCCTGGTGGAAGAGCGCGTCGTAGATCGGCAGCACCGCGCCGCCGGGATACCCGAACAGCGTGTCGACACCCTGATCCTGAAACGCCCGGATGACCATTTCGGCCCCGGTCATGACCTCGCCGCCCATCGTCCTGCTCCTTGAAACTGTCTGTGCTGTTCGTGTCGTCCGGCGCGTCGCGGCAATAAAAAAGGGCCCCGAGGGACCCTGCATGCGCCACCATTCGGATCGCGGACCCTGTTGTCAGGTCCGCCCCGTCGGTGGCGCTTCCGTTACGATAAGGATGGCACGCATCGCGTCGTTGTCCGCCTCGTTCGTCCGCCCGACAAGGCGAATCGAAAATCGTGTGGGGTGTCTTACCGAAGGCGGCGACACCGGTCAACGCCGGGGCGCACGATCTTGCCGGTTCCGGCGTCGCACGTTCCCGGGCAACGGGCCCAGACAACGGACGCCGGATCCGGACCGGATTACTCGACCGGAACCTCCCCGAGGATGGCGCCGGTCTTCGGGTCCGCATCGAACCGCATCCGTCGTCCGTCCTTGATCCCCTCGCCGTCCCAGTGTCCGTCATCGGCTTCGAGCTTGGTGATCTCGCTGTAACCCGCATTCTTCAGGGCCTGCTTCGCCTGAGCCGGGGTGAGCCAATCGGCGCTCGGAACCTCGGCCCGGGCCATCCCGCCGACCGCGAGGAGAACGAGGGTCAGGGCGGCGGTACGGACGGTCTGGGCGGGTCGGGACATGTGAGGACTCCTGGGATGAGAGGTCCCGGCGGGCGCAGGCGCGCGGGGTCTCACTATATTAGGGCGGAGGGCCGGCGCCGCGAGGGCGCGACCTCGGCCGAGGCCACGGATTCGTGTTTGCTCCCCGCCGCATCGCCGTCCTATCAAGGCCGATGTCCGATGTCGGATCGCGTCCGGTCCCCGCCCGTCCACAAGGATCCCCGCCCCTGTCCGAGACCAGCGCCTTCCTCCTCCTGGACGTGGCGGGCGTCGCCTGCGCGCTCGCGCGCACGTCGGTGAGCGAGGTGCTGCCGCTGCCGGACCTGCACGCGCCGCCGGCCGGGGGTGGGCCGTTCGCGGGCTTCCTCAATCTCGGAGGCCGCCCGGTGCCCGTGGTCGACCTCGCCCGGCTCCTCGGCCTGCGCACGGACGCCGCGCGCCGCGACGCCGAAGAGGCCTACCGGCACATCCTCCTCGATGCGCCGCGGGGCATCGGTTTCCTGGTCGACCGCGTCGAGGACCTGATCACGGTGGAGGCGGCGGCGCTCCGCCCGGTCGCGGCGGAGCGGACCCTCAACGGCTGCGTCGTCGCCGAGATCGCCCGGGATGACGGCCTGGTCCACGTGCTCGGCCTGGCCCACCTCCTCACGGCGGAGGAGCGGGCCCGCCTGTCGGCCCTGACCGATGCGGCGGCCGAGCGCCTCGCCGCCCTGTCGGCCGTCTGACCCGGCCGCCACCCGGTATGCAGCAACCATGACGCGTCCGCCGCGCTCAGGCCCGGAGGTCGATCCGGGCTTTCCGGCCCTCAAGGCCCGGATCATCGCCCGCACCGGCCATCACTACTATGCCGACAAAGACGACCTCCTGTTCGACCGCCTGCGCAAACGCTTCCGGGTGCTCGGGCTCGCGGATGCGACGGCCTATGCCGCCTGCCTCGACGACCGCCTGACCGGCGGCCCGGAATGGGCCGCGCTGGAGGCCGAGATCACCATCGGCGAGACGTTCTTCTTCCGCTACGCCGAACAGTTCGCGGCCCTGCGCACCACCATCCTGCCCGCCCTGATCGCCGCCCGCGCCCCCGAGCGTACCCTCCGGGTCTGGAGCGCCGGCTGCTCCACCGGAGCCGAGCCCTACTCGATCGCCATCCTGCTGCACGAACTCCTGGGAACCGCCCTGCCGGAGTGGCGGGTCTCGATCCTGGGCACCGACATCAGCACGGCCGCCCTCGAGACCGCGCGGGCGGGGATCTACGGCCGCTGGGCGCTGCGGACCCTGCCCCTCGGCGAGCGCCTGCGCTACTTCGTGCCCGGCCCGGCCGTCGCGGGACCCGGCCGCGACGGCACCTACGCCCTGCGGCCGGAATTCCGCCGCATGGTGCGCTTCGAGCGGCGCAACCTGATGGACCTCCTCGACGTCCGCACCGCACAGCCCCTGGCGGAGTTCGACCTCGTCCTCTGCCGCAACGTGCTCATCTACTTCGAGGCCGAGGTCGTGCTCGGCATCGTGCGCGCCCTCGGCCGGCGCCTGACCCCCGAGGGCTGGCTCCTGATCGGGCATGCCGAGCCGAACCCGGCCATCGCGGCGATGCTGGAACCCGTGAACCTGCCCGGAACCGTCGCCTATCGGCCACGGGGCGCCGGCGCCCCGGTCCTCCCTCCGCCGCCCTGGGTCCCGGAGTTCGTCCCCGAGCCCGCCCCGGTCGCCCCGCCCATGCCGGCCATCGGGCAGCCGGAGGCGGCCGAGTTCGGCTCGTCCAAATCCGACCTGCCCGACCCGACCCTGCTCGACTTCCCCGGGCCCCCCGGCGCGGATGCGGTGGAGCCCCCAGACCCTTCGGTGCGACCGGACGATCCGGCCCGCATCCGGGCCCTGGCCGATGCCGGCGAGACCGCGGAGGCCTGGCGGGCGGTCCGGGCGGCGATCCGCGCTGCGCCGACCGATCCCGTCCTGCACTACTATGACGGCCTCCTCGCCCACAGCCTCGGGCGCGAGGCCGAGGCCGAGCGGGCCTGGCGCGGCGCGCTCTACCTCGACCGCACCTTCGTCATGGCGCATTACCAGCTCGGCTTGCTGATGATCGGCCTCGGCCGGCGGGCGGACGCGGTGCGGGCCCTCGACAACGCGATCCGTCTGGCCCAATCCCTGGCGCCGGATGCGGTGGTGGCCGAGGGCGACGGGCTCGGCCCGCACGAGATCGCGCGCAGCGCCGCCCTTGCCCGTGCCGGCGTGACAGGAGAAGGGCCGTGACGCAGACCCGGGCCGAAGCCCCCGCCGCCCGCCTGAAGGCCCTGCGCGCCGAGCGCTCCCGCCTGCTCGCCGGGCGTGGACGGGGGACGGCTGAGGCCGCCGGGCCGACGCGGGCCGTTCTCGTCTGCGCCTGCGGCGACGACCGCTTCGCCCTCGCCCTCGCCCAGGTGGCCCAGGTGCTGCCGGCCCGGCCGGTGACCCCCCTCCCCGGTGCCCCGGCGGCGGTCCTCGGGCTCATCGCCATCTCCGGCCGGGTCGTCAGCCTGATCGCCCTCGCCCGCGCCCTCGGACGCGGCGCCGCGGCGGCCAGCGACGAGGGCCACGTGGTCCTCGTGCGGGGCGCTGGGGTTCCGGTGGCGCTCGCCGTCGACCGCGTCCTCGGTATCGCCGAAATCGCCGAGGCGACGGATGTTCCGGCCCTCGCCGAGGCCGGTTTGAGCACGGAGGCGGTTTCGGGGTATGCCCCGCCCGGCGCCGGACCGGACGGGGAACCCGGGTTCGTCGTCGTCGATCTGCCGCGTCTCCTGCGCCGGTACCTGCCGTGACCGTCCCTGCCGCGCTGCCGCGCCGGCGGTGAGCCTTCTTCGTACTGCCGAGACCCGGGCCGTCCTGCCTCGGTCCCGCTCGAATTCCCGGAGCCTGGAGCCCCTCGTGTCGATCTCGATCGGAAAACGCATCCTCCTCGGCTTCGTCGCCATCACCATCGTCATCGTGGCGCTCGGCTTCTACGCCCTGGGGCAGATCGGCGTGGTGCGCGACACGACCGACGGCATCGTCACCCGCGACCTGACGGTGGCGCGCCAGCTCGACGATCTCGCCAACAAGGCCCGCGACATGGGCCTCCAGCGCCGCAACGCCATCATCGCGCTGCTGATGCGGGCGCGGGGCGGCCCGGAGCGGGATGACGGCTCCGCCTCCTGGCGCCGGTCCGCCGCCGAGGCCGAGGCGATCCTCGCCGAACTCGTGCGCGCGACGGACAGCTACCGGGCCCGGTCGGCTTCCGAAGAGCGCAGTCTCGCCTGGCGCAAGGTGAACGGCATCGCCATCGAGGCCGTGGCTGAACTGCGCGAGCTGCGCAGTGCGAGCGAGGCGCAATTCGCCGCGATCGCCGCCAAGGACGTGGACGGTGTCGAAGCCCGCAACGAGGCGTTGAACCGAAGCCAGGAGCTGTTCCTCAGCGACATCGAGCGCACCCGCAGCGCCCTCGACGAGGGCATCGCCGCCGGCCAGCGCAGCGTGGCCGATCTCTACGAGCGCAGCCGCCTCTCCATCCTGCTCACGCTGGGCGCCTGCATCGTTCTCAGCATCCTCATCACCCTGCTGATCAGCCGGGCCGTGGTGCGGCCTCTCGAGGCGGTGATGGCCTTCGCCGAGCGCGTCGGCGAGGGCGACCTCTCGGGGACCCTCGAGGCCCGGGGCAAGGACGAGATCGGCCGTCTCGGCCGCACCCTGAACCGCATGGTGGCGGGCCTGGCCGACCTCGCCCGGACCAACCGGGCCGCGACCTCGGACCTCAACGCGGCGGCGGCCGAGATCCGCGCCTCCGCCCAGGAGCAGGCGGCCAGCGTCGAGGAGCAGTTCGCCGCCGTGCAGGAGACCGCCGCCACGGTCGACGAGATCACCCATTCCGGCGCGCAGATCGGCAAGCGGGCCGGCGAGGTCATCGCCACGGCCCAGTCGACGGCCCAGACCTCCCGCGCCGGCCTGCGCGCGGTGGCCGACACCGCGCGGGCGATGGATTCGATCCGCGAGCAGGCCGAGGCGGTGGCCGGCAACATCGTCGCCCTCTCCGAGAAGACCCAGGCGATCGGCGACATCATCACCACCGTCAACGACATCTCGGAACGCACCCATCTCCTGGCGCTGAACGCCGCCATCGAGGCGGCGGCGGCCGGCGAGAGCGGGCGCAGCTTCGCGGTGGTCGCCTCGGAGATGAAGCTCCTGGCCGACCAGGCCAAGGCGGCCACCGGGCAGGTCCGGACGATCCTCGGCGAGATCCAGCGCGGCATCAACACCTCGGTTATGCTCACCGAGGAGGCGGTCAAGCGCGCCGCCGCGGGCAAGGCTCGCTCCGACACCACCCAGCGGACCATCGAGGAGATCACCGCCCGGGTCGAGGAGAGCGTCCAGACCTTCCAGCAGATCGTCGCCTCGACGAACCAGCAGCAGCTCGGCATCGAGCAGGTGATGGGCGCCCTGCAGAACATCCGCCAGGCGAGCCAGCAGACGGCGGCCGGCACCCGCGAGGTCGAGGCGGCCTCCGCCAACCTCACCGAACTCGCCCAGGCCCTGATGACGCTCGCCGAGCGCTACCGGCACTGAGCGGACTTCCACGGTTGGGAGACCTCCGGTTTCGCGGGGCATGAATGATGAACGAATGGCTTCGCGCGGATTCCGGAGGTGCGGAATCCGCCGCAACCCTGGGGCGACTTTAGGCGACCGATGGACATTCGCCAGCTTCTACTCGCGGCGTTCGAGGTCGAGCACCGCGAGCACATCGATGCGATCCGTGCCGCCCTCGGAGGCGAGGACGGCGAGCACGCGCCCGATTGGAACGACGTCTTCCGGCGGGCGCACAGCCTGAAGGGCGCCTCCCGGGCCGTCGACCTGCCGGCGGTGGAGGCGGTGGCCCATCGCCTGGAGACCCTGTTCGAGCGCGTGGTGGCGCAAGAGGGTGGTCTCTCGCGCACCGCCACCGCTGCCGTGCACCTCGCCCTCGACCGGATCGAGGCCTACGTCGCCGGGTTGACCGACGGGACGGGCCCGGACATGCCGGCCGATGCCCTCGCGGCCCTGGACCGCGCCCTCGATCCGCAGGCCGCCGCATTGCCCGAGACGGACCGGGCGCCGGACACGGCCCCCACCGCGGCGCCGGCCACCGATCCTGCCCCGCCCGTCGCCACGGCTTCGAAATCCGCACCGTCCGAAGCCCCCACCGAGGTCGCCCAGACCCTCCTGCGGGTGCCTGCGGACGCGGTCGAAGCGCTGACGCGGGCCACACACGAACTGGCCAGTGCCCTCGGGGGCGAGGCCGTGCTGGCCGAGGGCATCGCCCGCCTGGGGCGCCGGGCCGCCGACCTCGCCCGTCTCGCCGAGCGCCGGCGCGGCGCCCGCGGATCGGAGCCGGAGGGAGATGCGCGGGCCTTGGAGACCGGACTCCTCGCCCTGGCGCGCGATGCCGCCGACCTGGCACGGGTTCGCAGCGCTCTCGCATCCTCGGTCGAGGGCGCCATGGCCCGGGTCGCCGGCGAGGCTGAGCGCCTGGCTCTGGTCCCGGCCGAGACCGCCTTCGGGGGATTCGCGCGAGCCCTGCGCGACCACGCGCGCGAGGCGGACCGCGCCATCACAGTGACCGCGCGCGGTCTCGACCTGCCGGTCGATCGCGGGATGCTTCAGGTCCTCAAGGACCCTGTCCTGCACGCCCTGCGCAACGCCTTGAGCCATGGGGCCGAACCCCCCGAGACGCGCCGGCACCTCGGCAAGCCCGACGCCCTGGCCATCGGCCTCGACGTCGAGGTCCAGGGGGGGCGCCTGGTCGTCCGGATCCACGATGACGGCCGGGGGCCGGACCTCGCGGCCATCGCCGACACCGCCCGGCGCCGGGGCCTGCTCTCAGCCGACGCCGATCCCGGGCCGGAAGCGCTCCTCGCCCTGGTCTTCGAGCCCGGCTTCTCAACTGCCTCCGCCATCGACACCCTCTCGGGGCGCGGCATCGGTCTCTCGGTGGTGGCGGACGCGGCGCGCCGGCTCGGCGGCACGGTTCGCCTCCTGCCGCGCAGCCCTTTCGGCACCGAACTCGTCATGGCGCTGCCGCTCTCGGCCGCCCGCCGGGCGATGCTTCTCGTCCGGGGCGGCGGGATCACCTACGCGATCCCCAGCGCGTCGGCCGAGCGCCTGCTGCGCCTGGATCGCAGCGACCTCGCGCAGGTGATGGGCCGCACCGTGGCGCAGGTGGAGATCGGCGGCAGCCCCGTCAGCGTGCCGGTGCTGGATCTGGCAAGCCTTCTCGGCCTGCCGGATCGCGCGGAGGAGGCCGGGGCCACCTGCCCGGCGATCCTGCTCCGTGGCAACGGGCGCCGCTGCGTCCTCGCCGTCGATGCGTTGTCCGATGTGACCACCCTGCGGGTGTTGCCGGCCCCGCCGATCGGGACCGATCCGCGGCTGGTCACCGGAACCGTGATTCTGCCGGGGGATCGGCCCGCTCTCGTCCTCGATGCCGAGGGGCTGGTCGCATGGGCGGGCGAGGCCGGCTCGGCCGCGGCACCGCAACCCACAGGCAGTCGCGGAACGATCGCGCAGGCGCCACGTTCGACGATCCTCGTGGTGGACGATTCGATCACCACGCGAACCTTGGAGAAGGGTATCTTGGAAGCGGCGGGATACCGCGTCGTCGTTTGCGTCGACGGCCAGGATGCGCTCGACCGCTTGCGGGCGGGCATCGAACCCGTAGATCTCGTCGTCGCCGACGTGGAGATGCCGCGTCTCGACGGCTTCGGCCTCCTGAAGGCCCTGCGGGCTGAGGAGGCTTTCGCGCAGCTGCCGGTCATCCTGATGACCTCGCGCGGCGATGCGGAGGACGTGGCCCGCGGCCTCGACCTCGGGGCGGACGCCTACCTGACGAAGCAGACCTTCGACCAGCGCAAACTCCTCGACACCATCGGGCAATTGCTGTGACCGGACACGCGCGGGACGGATCGACGCTGGGAGCGCCCGTGCGGGTGCGGGTGATGCTGGTCGAGGATTCCCTCGTGGTGCGGCAGCTCCTCATCCACATCGTCGGCCGGGATCCGCGCCTGGAGGTCGTGGCGGCCGTGGCCTCCGGCGAGGAGGCCCTGGCGACGATCGGCCAGGTCCGCCCGGACGTCGTCTCGATGGATATCCGTCTGCCGGGCATCGATGGCCTAGAGACGACGCGGCGGATCATGGCCGAGCGCCCGACCCCGATCGTGGTCATCGCCGACGCGATCGAAGATTCCTCCCTGCGCATCTCGATGAACGCCCTGCGGGCCGGGGCGCTCTCGGTGGTGGAGAAGCCGGTGGCCACCACCAATGCCGGCTACGACGCCGCCGCGAGCGAGATCTGCACGCAGCTGCGCATCATGGCCGCCGTGCCGGTGATCCGGCGCCGGCCGATCGGCTCGGAATGGGCCGGTCGCGTCGCCGCGCCGCCGCCGTTGGCCGTCGCCCTCAAGGTGCCGGAAGCCGCCAGCGTCCTGGCCATCGCCGCTTCGACCGGCGGGCCGCCCGCCCTCGCCCGGGTCATCGGCGCGTTGCCGGCAAGTTTCTCCCTTCCTGTCCTGGTCGTCCAGCACATGGGTCCGGCCTTCATGGAGGGTTTCGCCAGCTGGCTGAACGGGGTCGTCGGGCTGCCGGTCGCCCTGGCCCGTGAGGGCGAACGGGCCGAGGCCGGCCGCGTCTACGTGGCACCGGGGGACCGGCACCTGGAGCTCGGCGGCGGCGGCCATCTGCGGATCAGCGATGCCGCCCCGGTAGGCGGCCAGCGCCCGGCCGCCACGGCCCTGTTCCGCTCCGTCGCCCGGCATGCCGGTGCGCGGGGCATCGGCGTGCTGCTGACCGGGATGGGCGAGGACGGGGCTCTCGGCCTCCTCGACATGCGTCGGGCCGGGGGGCTCACCGTCGCCGAGGACGAGAGCACCGCGGTGGTGTTCGGCATGCCGGCCGCCGCGATCCGCCTCTCGGCTGCCGGCACTGTGCTGCCCCTGGACCGGATCGCAGCCCATCTCGCTCGCGTGGCAGAGGCCGCGCCGTGACCGAGGCCACCCCACCCCGTCTCCTCCTCGTCGAGGATTCCGAGACCCAGGCGCTGGAACTGCGGCTGCTGCTGGAGTCGAAGGGCTTCGCGGTGGAGCGCTGCGCTACGGCCGAGGCGGCCCTCGACCAACTCAACACCCGCCTGCCCGACCTCGTGGTGGCGGACCATCATCTCCCCGGCATGAACGGCGACGAATTCGCCCGCCAGCTCCGGCTCTCCCTCCGCACCCGCGCCCTGCCCCTCCTGATGCTCACCGGCGCCCGCGACGGCGAGCGCCAGGGACTGGAGAGCGGCGCCGATGCCTACGTGGCGAAATCCGCCGATCGCGACCTCCTCGTGCTCCGTATCCGCGCCCTCCTACGCGAGCGCATGGGCGGCAGCGACGGGCCCGGCGTCTCCGCCTTCCGCCGGGGGCGCGTCCTCGTGGTCGATGCCAGCGCCACTTACCGGACCTTCCTCGCCGGCCTCCTCGCCCATGAGGGGCAGGAGGTTACCACCGCGGACAGCCACGCCGCCGCCATCGCGGCCCTGGAGGCGGCGGGCGCCGCCTTCGACTGCGTGACGATCGACCTCCTCGCCACGACCTATGACGGCCTCGCCCTCTGCCGGGCGATCAGCGACCACCGCAATGCCGGCCTCGCGGGCCGGGAGGCCGGCGCCCCGACCTTCCAGGTGGTTGGCATCGCCGGATCCAGCCCGGCCAAGGACTTCCTCGTGGAGGCCTTCGCCGCGGGCGCCGACGACGTGGTCTCGAAATCCGACGGCGAGATCTTGGTGATGCGGGTGCGCAGCCTCGTGCGCCGGAAGCTCCTGGAGGAGGACAACCGTCGCATCGCGGGCGAGTTCGGCGCCCGTGAGCGGGCCCTGGAGCGGGCCCGGGCCGAGGCCGAGGCGGCGGAGGCGCGCGCAGCCCTGGCCGGGGCCCTGGAGCAGGCCAACGCGGATCTCGCCACCGCCAACCGCAAGCTCACCGACGCGCAGGCCAAGCTCGTCCAGGCGGCCAAGATGGCCTCTCTCGGTGAGCTGGTGGCGGGCATCGCCCACGAGATCAACAATCCCCTCGCCTTCATCCTCGCCCACCAGGGAACGGTGGAGCGCATCCTCGGCGAGGTCGTCGCGGAACCGGATTCGCCCGACAGCCCGCGCCGGCTCAGGAAGTGCAGCGACCGGGTCGGGGCCATGCGCATGGGCCTGACCCGCATCCAGGACCTCGTCCTCAACCTGCGCAAGTTCTCCCGTCTCGACGAGGGCGAGCGCACCCTGGTGCACGTGCCCGAGGCGATCGAGACCGTGCTTGCCCTGATCCAGCACAAGCTCGGCGACCGGATCGCGGTCGTGCGGGATTTCGCGGGCCGGCCGGAGATCCACTGCACGCCGGCCCTCCTCAACCAGGTCGTCATGAACATCCTCGGCAACGCCGCGGACGCGATGCCCGATTCCGGCACCATCACCATCGAGACGCGCAGTCTCCCCGACACCGACATCATCCGGATCAACGACACCGGGTCCGGCATCCCGGAGACGCTGCGCGAGAAGATCTTCGAGCCGTTCTTCACCACGAAACCCGTCGGGTCCGGCACAGGTCTCGGCCTCGCGATTGCCTACAGTGTCGTGCAGGCGCATAGCGGCACGCTCAGCGTCGAGGCCGCTCCCGGAGGTGGGGCCTGTTTCGTCATCGGCATCCCACGACAGACGGGTTGAGCATGTCACAGGGCACGATCCTCGCCGTCGACGACGAACCGGACATCCTCATCGCCCTCGAGGACCTGTTCGAGGACCAGTACCGCGTCCTCACCACGACGAAGCCGGCCGAGGCGCTGCGGATGCTGGCCATCAACCCGGACATCGCCGTGATCCTCTCGGATCAGCGCATGCCGGGCATGACAGGCGACGCCATGTTGGCCGAGGCGCGCAAAGTCCACGACGCCCAGGCCATCCTGCTCACGGGCTACGCTGATATGAGCGCGGTGGTGGCGGCCCTGAACCAGGGCGGCATCACCGGCTACGCCACCAAGCCCTGGGACGCGAACCTCCTGCGCAACACCGTGCGCCAGGCCTTCGAGCGGCATCAGCTCGGGCGGGACCTCGCGACGGAACGGGCGCTCCTGCGCGGGCTCCTCGACAATGCCGAGGATGCGATCTCCTTCAAGGATGCGGAGGGGCGCTTCGTGCGCCTCAACGCCCGCAAGGCCGCGGGGCTCGGCGGCGACGTCGCCGGGTGCATCGGACGCACCGAGGAGGCGATCCTGGGCGACGGCGCAGCGATCCGTAGCGCGGATGCCGCCGCGTTCGCGGCCGGCGAGCCGAGTGACAGCCTGGTCGCCGAGGGGGCGACCGGGGCCGAGCGCTGGCGCCACGTCACCCGCGTGCCGATCCGCGACGCGGGCGGAGAGATCACCCATCTCGCCACCATCGAACGCGACGTCACCGACCAGAAATCCCTGGAGGCGCGCCTCCGGCAGTCGGACAAGATGCAGGCGCTGGGAACCCTGGCCGGCGGCATCGCCCACGACTTTAACAACCTGCTGATGGCGATCCTCGGCAGCCTCGAACTCGTGGCGCCGAAGGTCGCCGACCAGCCGCGGGTCCAGCGCCTCGTCGGCAACGCCATGCAGGCGGCTCAGCGGGGCGCCTCCCTGACCAAGCGCCTCCTCAGCTTCAGCCGCTCCCGCGACTTGCGCCCGCGCGCCGTCGACGTGAACGAGCTTATTACCGGGATGCACGATCTGCTCGCCGGCAGTCTCGGGGGCCTCGTCACCGTCGAGACGATCCTCGCCCCGGAGGCGCCGGCCGCCTGCGTCGATCCGGACCAGCTCGAACTCGCGATCCTGAACCTCTGTATCAATGCCCGCGACGCCATGCCCGAAGGCGGGCGAATCGCCGTCGCCACCCGCAGCCTCGTGCTGGACGACGATCCGGACCTGCCGGCCGGCGCCTACCTGTCCGTCGAGATCGCCGATTCGGGCAGCGGCATCGCCCCGGAGATCCTCGCGCGGGTCTGCGAGCCGTTCTTCACCACGAAGGCAGTGGGCCAGGGTACGGGCCTCGGCCTCGCCATGGTTTTCGGCCTCGCCCAGCAATCCCACGGGCGCTTGCGCATCGAGAGTGCCCCGGGGGAAGGTACCCGCGTCCAGATCATCCTGCCCCGGGTCGAATCGGCGGGTCCCGACGAGGTGGCGGTACCGGGGACCGCGACGCCGGCCGCCCGGGCGGCGCGCATCCTCGTCGTCGACGACGACCCGGAGGTCCGTCACGTGACGGCCTCGTTCCTGTCGAGCTTCGGCTACACCGAGCGCGAGGCCAGCGACGGGTCGTCTGCCCTTTCGCTGATGGAACAGGGAGCCTTCGACCTCGTGGTCGCCGACCTGGCGATGCCGGGCATGACAGGGGTGGAGTTCGCCGAGATCGTGCGCGCACGCTGGTCCGACGTGCCCGTGCTGATCGTGACCGGCCATGCCGAGGCGATCCCGATCCCGGCAGACCTGCCGGTGCTGCGCAAGCCCTTCGAATCCGCCGATCTCGCGGCGGAGGTCTCGCGTCTCCTCGACCGGGACGCCTGAGACGCGGCGTCGTCCGGGCAACGAAAAAGGCGGCCCGGAGGCCGCCTTGGTCGTCATCGAAAAGAGGCGTGGCTTACGCCGCGTCGTCCACCAGCACCGGGCCGGAATCCTTGCCGCGCGCGTCGACGTCACGGTCGACGAACTCGATGACCGCCAGGGGGGCGTTGTCGCCGTAGCGGAAGCCGGCCTTCATGATGCGGCAGTAGCCGCCCGGGCGGGTGTTGTAGCGCGGGCCGATCACGGCGAAGAGCTTGCGGACCATCGCCTCGTCGCGGATCTGCGACATGGCGAGGCGGCGCGCATGCAGGCTGTCGGTCTTGCCGAGGGTGATCAGCTTCTCGATGACCGGACGCAGGTCCTTGGCCTTCGGCAGGGTGGTGACGATCTGCTCGTGCTTGATCAGCGCGGCCGACATGTTGGCGAACATCGCCTTGCGGTGCTCGGTGGTGCGGTTGAAACGACGACCGCGAAATCCATGACGCATGATGGCTGTCCTTGGTTGATGGCCGCCGTGCCACGGTACGGCCAAGCGCCCCTCCGAATCACTCTTCGGGGCTGTTCATTCCGCATAACCCCGCGGCGGGATTCGTGTCGGAGTTCGCGTCGAACGAACCCCGATGGTGTCTGCCGAACCGGCGGCGCCGAGATGCGCCGCCACGTCATGGCCGAGGCGGCTTGCCTCAGTAATGCTCTTCGAAGCGCTTGGCGAGATCCTCGATGTTCTCCGGCGGCCAGCCGGGGATGTCCATGCCGAGGTGGAGGCCCATCGCAGCGAGGACCTCCTTGATCTCGTTGAGCGACTTGCGGCCGAAGTTCGGGGTGCGCAGCATCTCGCCCTCGGACTTCTGGATGAGGTCGCCGATGTAGACGATGTTGTCGTTCTTCAGGCAGTTCGCCGAACGCACCGAGAGCTCGAGCTCGTCGACCTTCTTGAGCAGGGCCGGGTTGAAAGGAAGCTGCGGCGCGAGCGGCTGGGCCTCCTCCTTGCGGGGCTCCTCGAAGTTCACGAACACCTGGAGCTGGTCCTGGATGATGCGCGCGGCATAGGCCAGGGCATCCTCGGGCGACACGGCGCCGTTGGTCTCGATCGTCATCGTCAGCTTGTCCTTGTCGAGATCCTGGCCCTCGCGGGTGGTCTCGATGCGATAGGACACCTTCGTGACCGGCGAGAACAGCGCATCGACCGGGATCAGGCCGATCGGCGCATCCTCGGGACGGTTGCGCTCGGCCGGAACGTAGCCCTTGCCGGTGGCGACGGTGAACTCCATCCGGATCTCCGCGCCGTCGTCCAGCGTGCAGATCACAAGGTCGGGATTCAGGATCTGGACGTCGCCCACCGTGCCGATGTCACCGGCGGTGACGACGCCAGGGCCGGTCTTGCGCAGGGTCAGGCGCTTGGGGGCCTCGGTCTGCGAGCGGATGGCGATCGTCTTGATGTTGAGGACGATGTCGGTGACATCCTCGCGCACGCCGGGGATCGAGGAGAATTCGTGCAGCACGCCGTCGATCTGCACGGAGGTCACGGCCGCGCCCTGGAGCGAGGACAGCAGCACGCGGCGCAGCGAGTTGCCGAGCGTGGTGCCGAAGCCGCGCTCGAGGGGCTCGGCGACGACGGTGGCGACCCGCTTGGGGTCGTGCCCGGTCGAGACCTGGAGCTTGTTCGGCTTGATGAGCTCTTGCCAGTTCTTCTGAATGACCACGATGCTACCTCTCGCAAGATCGGCGCGGGCCACATGGGTGGTCCACGCATTGCCCGTCGACACCGCGCCATCGGCGCCCGGCGGGCTGGAAACTGATGCGTCCGCGTCGGGCGCGGACCGTTACTGGGCCGCGACCCAGAGCTCCGGAACGAAACTGTAGGCGGCCCCGTCCCGGGCGACGTAGCCCAGAGCCGGAAACTCCAGATGGGCGCCCGCCACGAAGGTCCGGTCGCTTGAGACGGCGTCGAGCATCCGGCGACGCACGGCGCGTGCCTGATCCTCGTCGACGTCGAAGACCATACCGGCTTCCGGCTGCTTGAACTGGATCGCCGGCAGGTGAACGATGTCCGCCCACATCAAAAGCGACGCGTCGCCCGACGTGATGCGGTAGCCGGTATGGCCGGGCGTATGGCCCGGCAGCGGGATCGCCTCGACACCCGGTGCCACGTTGCCACCCGTGATCGTGCGCAGACGCTGCCCGTAGGGGGTGGTGGCCTGGCGCGCCATGTCGAAGTACGGCTTCGCCTCGTCCGGCGCACGCGAAAAAGCGCCGTCGTCGAGCCAGTGCGCGGCTTCGTCGGCATGAACCACGAGTTCGGCATTCGGATAGGCTGCCGTACCGTCTTCCCGGATCAGGCCACCAGCATGATCGGGATGCAGGTGCGTCAGCAGCACGGTCTCGATGCTGTCCGGCGCGATGCCGGCCGCCGCGAGGGCCGCCGGAACGCGACCGAGGGACGGGCCACCGAAATGGCCCATCCCGCTGTCGATGAGAAGCGGGTTGCGCCCGGGACCCGTGATCAGGAAGGCGTTGAGCGTGATCCGGGGATCCTGCGCGCGAAAGCCGGCGGCCTGTAGGGCGCCGGCCTCCGCACGATCGATCCCGGTGACGAGATCCAGCGACCCCTGGAGGTAGCCGTCATTCATCACCGTGATCGTCAGATCACCCAAGCTCCACCGCAGCACACCCGGAAGCGGATTCTGAGCATTCGACACGCGTGTCTCCGTAACAGGCCTCAAAAAGTTCGCGACGGCGTCGGCTCAGACGCGACGACGCTTGCGCGGACGGCAACCATTGTGCGGGATCGACGTCACGTCACGGATCGACGTGACGGTGAAGCCGGCGGCCTGCAGCGCGCGCAGGGCGGACTCACGACCCGAACCCGGACCGGAGACCTCGACCTCGAGGGTGCGCATGCCGTGCTCGGCGGCCTTGCGGGCGGCATCCTCGGCCGCGACCTGGGCAGCGTACGGGGTCGACTTGCGCGACCCCTTGAAGCCCATGGCGCCGGCGGACGACCACGAGATGGTGTTGCCCTGGGCGTCGGTAATGGTGACCATCGTGTTGTTGAACGACGCGTTCACGTGCGCGACGCCCGAGACGATGTTCTTGCGTTCGCGGCGACGGACGCGGGTGGTTTCCTTGGCCATGTGTACTTTCGTCCTTCAGGCGCGCCCGTCATTCCAGGCGCTCGGGAGTCTTCTGCGATGCGGAGGGCGCGGTGTTCGATTGCCGGGCCGCGGCGCGGGCTAACGCGCACGGTTCACCGGGCGCGATGGTCGGGAGGCCGCGCGCGGCACGACCTCCCAAAGCGAGAGGCTTACTTCTTCTTGCCGGCGATCGGCTTGGACTTGCCCTTGCGGGTGCGCGCATTGGTGTGCGTGCGCTGGCCGCGGACGGGCAGGTTGCGGCGGTGGCGCAGGCCACGATAGCAGCCGAGATCCATGAGGCGCTTGATGTTCATCGAGACTTCGCGGCGCAAGTCGCCCTCGACGATGTAGTCGCGATCGATGGTCTCGCGGATCGACAGCACCTCGGCGTCGGTCAACTGATTGACGCGACGCTCGGCCGGGATCCCGACCTTGCCGGTGATTTCCTCGGCCTTCTTAGGGCCGATGCCGTGAATGTACTGCAGCGCGATGACGACGCGCTTGTTGGTCGGGATGTTAACGCCAGCGATACGAGCCAAGGTGTCTCTCCATGAGGCGCCGGACCTGAGGCCGGGCCGAGTGTCACACGCGTCCGGTGGAGACCGGCCCCTGCGCGCCGTCCAAAACGACAAATCGGCCCGCATCGGCCTCTTGGAGAGGCGATCCGGACCCACTTCCTCTGAACGAAGACCGGCCCACTAGCGCGGGCCGGGGGGTGTGTCAACCCTGATAAAGCGGCGAGCCCGGCTCGATCCCGGCTCCGTGGCCGCGCCGGAAAGGTCCGGTCAGGACTCCGCCGACGCGGTGTGGCGGTCCAGGATCGTCACCAGATCCTGGGTGACGGCATCGACCGGCTTCATGCCGTCGATGGTCTGCAGAAGGCCGGTGCCGGCATAGTAGTCGGACAGGGGCGCGGTCTGCTTCCGATACGCGTCGAGGCGGGTCTTGAAGACCTCGGGCGTGTCGTCCTTGCGCACGGGCTGACCGCGGGCCGCCGTTTCCTCGGCGCGCTTGGCGATTCGGCCTACCAGCGCCTCCTCGTCCACGGCGAATTCGATGACGGTGTCGAGGGCGATGCCCTTCTGGGACAGCATCGCATCGAGGGCCTTGGCCTGCTCCACCGTGCGGGGGAAACCGTCAAGGATGAAGCCGGGCTTGGCATCCGCTTCCTCGATGCGATCGGCCACGATCCCGACCACGATCGCATCGGAGACGAGGCCACCGGATTCCATCACGCTCTTGGCCTGTAGGCCCACCGGCGTGCCGGCGGCGACGGCCGCACGCAGCATGTCGCCGGTGGAGAGCTGAGGAATGCCATACCGTGCCACGATCCGCTCGGACTGCGTCCCCTTCCCCGCGCCGGGCGGCCCAAGCAGGATGATGCGCATGGTGTCGTTTCCTCAGGTCCGGTCTGCTTGGATATCCGGCGATCCTGCTCGGCGCCGGCTTTCAGAACTCTAGCAAGGGCCGCGGCGGCCCTGAAGCCCGCCGCGCGTTCCCGTCAGCGCCGGCGGGTCGCCCCGCGCAGCTTCGCCTTCTTGACGAGGCCTTCGTACTGATGGGCCATCAGGTGCCCGTGAATTTGCGCCACCGTATCCATCGTCACGGAGACCACGATGAGCAGGGAGGTGCCGCCGAAGCCGATGGCGGCCGAGGAATACGAAGCCAGGATTTCGGGCACCAGGCAGACGAATGTCAGGTACAGCGCCCCGATCAGGGTGATGCGGGTCAGGACCTTGTCGATGAAGGCCGCGGTCCGCTCACCCGGGCGGATGCCGGGAATGAAGCCGCCATGCTTCTTCAGGTTGTCTGCCGTTTCCTCAGGATTGAAGACCACGGCCGTGTAAAAGAACGCGAAGAAGATGATCAGGGCGGCGTAGAGCACCATGTAGAGCGGCCGGCCGTGACCGATATAGGTCGTGATCGTGGCCAGGATTCCGGTGCCGCCGTTATTGGCCGAGAAGCTCGCCACGGTGGCGGGCAGGAGCAGCAGCGACGAGGCGAAGATCGGCGGGATGACGCCGGCGGTGTTAAGCTTCAGCGGCAGGAACGAGGTCTGGCCCTCGTACATCCGATTGCCGACCTGGCGCTTCGGATAGTTGATGAGCAGGCGGCGCTGCGCGCGCTCCATGAACACGATGAAGTAGACGAGCGCGACGGCGGCGACGCCCATGCCGAGGATGACGGCCGAGGAAAGCGCACCGGTACGGCTCAGCTCCAGGGCGCCAACGATCGCCACCGGAAGATGGGCGACGATGCCCGCGAAGATGATCAGCGAGGAGCCGTTACCGATGCCGCGCGAAGTGATCTGCTCGCCGATCCACATCAGGAACAGCGTGCCGCCCGTCAGGGTGATGACGGTGGACAGGATGAAGAACGGACCGGGCTCGATGGCCGCGCTCGATCCCTGGAGGCCGAAGGCGATGCCCCAGGACTGCACCAGCGCCAGCACCACCGTGAGGTAGCGGGTGTACTGGTTGATGACCTTGCGGCCCGACTCACCCTCCTTCTTCAGCGTCTCGAGGCTCGGGATCACCGAGGTCAGAAGCTGGATGATGATGGAGGCCGAGATATAGGGCATGATGTTGAGCGCGAAGATCGCCATGCGCTCGACGGCACCGCCGGAGAACATGTTGAACAGCCCGAGCACGCCGCCCGATTGCTGCTGGAAGTTCCGCGCGAACTGTTCCGGGTCGATGCCCGGGATCGGGATGTAGGTCCCGAGGCGGAACACGATGAGCGCACCCAGCGTGAACCAGATGCGCTTCTTGAGCTCGTCGGCCTTGGCGATGGCCCCGAAATTGAGGTTCGCGGCAAGCTGCTCGGCGGCTGAGGCCATGGCACCGGTTCCTAGAGATGGATCACATGAGGGCGGGTCGTCTTCTCCGGCGAGAAGAGGCCGCTCCCTGATAAAACGGGAACGGCGGCCGCGCGCGAGGTCGCACGGGCCGCCGCTCAGAGCTTCGACTTAAAGTCAGTCGCGTGACTACGCAACCACGCGGGCAGGCTTGCCACGGGTGGAGACGCCGTCGCCGTAGGTCACGGTGACCGACCCGCCAGCCTTCTCGACACCCTCGATCGCCGACTTCGACGCGCGCGTGACCTCGAAGGTCAGCTTGGTGGTGAGCTCGCCTACGCCGAGGAGCTTCACGCCGTCACGGGCACGGGCGCAGATGCCGGCAGCGATCAGCATCTCGACGGTGACGGTGGCGCCCGCCTCGATCCGGCCGGCATCGACAGCCTGTTGGACGCGACCGAGATTCACCTCGTTCAGGTCCGTGGAGTACAGGTTGTTGAAGCCGCGCTTCGGAAGGCGACGATGCAGCGGCATCTGGCCACCCTCGAAGCCCTTGATGGAAACGCCGGTGCGGGCCTTCTGACCCTTCACGCCGCGTCCTGCGGTCTTGCCCTTGCCGGAGCCGATGCCCCGTCCGACGCGCATCCGGTTCTTGGTGGCGCCGTCGTTGTCGCGGAGTTCGTTCAGTTTCATGATGCCCTCCCTCAGGCCGCGTCGCCAAGGACGCGCACGAGGTGCTGCACCTTGCGGATCATGCCGCGCACGGAGGGGGTATCCTCCAGCTCGGAAACCCGGTGCAGCTTGTTGAGCTTGAGGCCGATCAGCGTCGCGCGCTGGTCGCCTTCGCGGCGGATCGGAGACCCGATCTGCTCGATGCGGAGAGTCTTCTGTGCCATTGGACCCTCCCCTTACGCGACGGCGGCTTCGGACATGTCGGACGGATCGGCATCACGGCGCCGGGCCTGGAGGGCCGACACCTTGAGTCCGCGACGGGCCGCGACGGAGCGCGGGCTGTCTTCGTTCTTGAGCGCCTCGAACGTGGCGCGCACGAGGTTGTAGGGGTTCGAGGAGCCGAGGCTCTTGGCCACCACGTCCTGCATACCCAGCGTCTCGAAGACGGCGCGCATCGGGCCGCCGGCGATGATGCCGGTTCCCTGGGGGGCGGCGCGGAGGATGACCTTGCCGGCGCCGTGACGACCGTAGACGTCGTGGTGCAGGGTACGACCTTCGCGGAGCGCGACGCGGACGAGGCCACGCTTGGCGGCTTCGGTCGCCTTGCGGATCGCCTCGGGAACCTCACGGGCCTTGCCGTGGCCGAAGCCGACGCGGCCCTTCTGGTCGCCCACGACGACGAGCGCGGCGAAGCCGAAGCGACGTCCGCCCTTCACCACCTTGGCGACGCGGTTGATGTGGACGAGCTTGTCCACGAACTCGCTGTCGCGCTCCTCGCGCTCATCGCGGCGGCCGCGGCCACCGCCTTCACGTTCACGTGCCATACTGAATATCCATCTCACTGACGCGGGTGGCGGACCCGCTCGCTTGAATCGTCCGGAACGGAGAGCGGCGGGCGCCGCCCTCCTCCGCCATTCTTAGAACTCGAGGCCACCCTCGCGGGCGGCGTCGGCAAGAGCTTTGACGCGCCCGTGGTAGAGATAACCCGAGCGATCGAAGATCACCTGGGTGACGCCCGCAGCCTTGGCGCGCTCGGCGACGAGCTTACCAACGGCCTGGGCGGCCGAGACGTCGGCACCGGTCTTGAGGCCGGTGCGGAGATCCTTGTCGAGGCTCGAGGCCGACGCGAGGGTCTTACCCGCGGCGTCGTCGATCACCTGGACGTAGATCTGCTTCGAGGAACGGAACACCGAGAGCCGGGGCCGTCCATTGGCCGCCGCCCGCAGCGCGCGGCGCACACGCGCCTTGCGGCGGTCGAGTGCATCGATTTTGCGTGACATGTTCGGCGGCCCTTACTTCTTCTTGCCTTCCTTGCGGAAGATGAACTCGCCCGCGTACTTCACGCCCTTGCCCTTGTAGGGCTCGGGACCGCGATAGTCGCGGATCTCGGCGGCCACCTGGCCGACCACCTGCCGGTCGATGCCGGAGATGACGATCTCGGTGGGCTTCGGCACCGCGATCGTGATCCCCGCGGGGATCTCGTACTCGATGTCGTGGCTGTAGCCGAGCGAGAGCTTCAGAGCCTTGCCGGCCATCGCGGCGCGGTAACCCACGCCGGTGATCTCGAGCTTCTTCTCGAAGCCCTTGGAGACGCCCTCGACGAGGTTCGCCACCTGAGCGCGGGAGGTGCCCCAGAGCGAGCGCGCCTCCTTGGTCTGGTTCTTAGGCTGCACCGAGACGGCGCCGTCCTCGAACTTCACGTCGACCACATTAGGAACGACGTACTGGAGCTCGCCCTTGGAGCCCTTCATCTTCACCGTTTGACCGGTCACCGTGGCCGTCACACCGGACGGGACGGGAACGGGCTTCTTGCCTACGCGAGACATCGCCTTATTCCTCCAAGTCCGAGATCAGAACACCTTGCAGAGCACTTCGCCGCCGACGTTGCGCTCGCGCGCCTCGTGGTCGGCCATGACGCCCTGCGGGGTGGACACGATGGTGACGCCGAGACCGTCGGCGACGCGCGGCAACTCGCCGACCGACGAGTAGACGCGGCGGCCGGGCTTCGACACGCGCTGGATCGAGCGGATGACGGGCTGGCCGTCGTAGTACTTCAGCTCGATGGCGAACTCGGTGCGGCCGTTGCCGTAATCCGTGGTCGCGTAGTCGCGGATGTAGCCCTCGGATTTGAGGACGTCGAGCACGCTGGCACGCAGGCGGGAGCCGGGCGTCTGGACGACGTTGCGGCGGCGCTGCTGACCATTGCGGATGCGGGTGAGCATATCACCCACGGGATCGTTGACCATGGTGGTTGCTCCTTACCAGCTCGACTTGACGAGACCGGGGATCAGACCCTGGTTGCCGAGTTCGCGCAGCGCGATGCGCGAGATGCCCATCTTGCGATAGAAAGCGCGCGGACGGCCGGTCATGCCGCAGCGGTTGCGGATGCGGGTGGGGGACGAATTGCGGGGCAGCTCCGCGAGCTTGAGGCGCGCCTCGAAGCGCTCCTCCATCTCGAGGGACTCGTCATTCGCCGTGGCAAGCAGCGCCTTGCGCTTGGGGGCGTAGAGCTTCACCAGCGCTTCGCGGTGCTTGTTCTTCTCGATCGAGCTTTTCTTTGCCATTTCTCTCTCCGGTGTCCGCGTCTGAGACCCTAACGGGGGCTCACTGCCGGAACGGGAATCGGAACTGCGTGAGGAGCGCGCGCGCCTCAGCATCGGTGCGGGCCGTCGTCTGGATGACGATGTCCATGCCCCAGGTGGCCTCGGCCTTGTCGTACGAGATCTCCGGGAACACGAGGTGCTCCTTGAGGCCCAGCGCGTAGTTGCCGTTGCCGTCGAAGGAGCGCGGGTTCAGGCCGCGGAAATCGCGGACGCGCGGGAGCGCGATCGTGATCAGGCGATCCATGAACTCGTACATGCGCTGCTTGCGTAGCGTGACCTTGCAGCCGATCGGCATGCCCTCGCGCACCTTGAAGGTCGCGATGGCCTTGCGGGCCTTGGTGATGACCGGCTTCTGGCCGGCGATGAGGGCCAGGTCGCCGGCGGCGACGGACGCCTTCTTCGAATCGGCCGTCGACTCGCCGACGCCCATGTTGATCACGATCTTCTCGATGACCGGAACCTGCATGGGGTTCTTATAGCCGAACTCTTCGATCAGCTTCTGGCGCACCACTTCGTCGTAGTGCTTGCGCAGGCGCGGGGTGTACCCGTCAGCATTCTTCTCAGCCATCGATCTGGTCCCCCGTGGTCTTGGCGAAGCGGACCTTGCGGCCGTCTTCGAGGATGCGGAAACCCACGCGAGTCGGCTTGCCGTTCGCGTCCTGCAACGCGAGATTCGAGAGCTGGATCGCAGCTTCCTTGGAGACGATGCCGCCTTCCTGGTTCTGCGTCTGCTTCTGGTGCTTCTTCACGAGGTTGATGCCGCGTACGAACGCGCGATCTTCCTTCGGGAGAACCTGGATGACCTCGCCGGAGCGACCCTTGTCGCGACCGGTGAGGACGACGACCTTGTCGCCTTTCTTGACCTTAGCGGCCATCACAGCACCTCCGGCGCGAGCGAGATGATCTTCATGTGATTGCGGGCGCGCAGCTCGCGGGGCACCGGTCCGAAGATACGGGTCCCGATCGGCTCCTTCTGATTGTTGATCAGAACGGCGGCGTTCTTGTCGAAGCGGATCACCGAACCGTCGGCACGCTTCACTTCCTTGGCGGTGCGCACGACGACCGCCTTCATGACGTCGCCCTTCTTCACGCGACCCCGTGGAATCGCTTCCTTGACCGAGACCACGATGATGTCGCCGACGCCGGCATACTTACGCTTCGACCCGCCCAGAACCTTGATGCACATCACACGGCGTGCACCCGAGTTGTCGGCGACGTCCAGATTCGTCTGCATCTGGATCACGGGCAGTGACCTTTCTTTGTTTCAGGCGGGTTTCCGCACGCGGACGGTATTGCCCGGCGGACGACGCCTGAGGGGGATCTGATGTCCCCGGCTCATATGAAGCACCGCGCAATCGGTGTTTTTGGACACCGGCGCGGTCACCGCGTTCGAAAGGCGCGAACACCCTTCTCAACTGTCGCGAAGGCATGCCCACTACACCAGCGAACTGCAGGACGCAAGGCCGAACACGCGCGGACCCAAACCGTGCCGGGGGCTCAGAGATCTTCCCCGCACCCGTCCGGGACAGGCACTCTGGCGCGTTCGGTGAGCTTGAAGGTATTCGACGGGCCAGTGATCCGGCGGCCGATCCGGTTTGCGCTGCCGGCGGCTTCGCCGAGGACATCCGAGATAGTCGCTCGGTCCACCATATCGTCCCGCCCCGCAAAGGAGAAACTCTGGGCCAGGAGCCGGGCCGTCTCCTTCACGAAGGCGGCGCTCCGGCCGCCCGACAATGCGAGCGCCTCGTCGATCGCGCCTTCCTCGCACTCCAGGGACACCCCATAGAGTGCGACGAGCCGGCCCCTGCGAGACGTATCCGGATCTACGATCTCGATGGCCTTGTCTGCGCGCCCCGGACGCGACACGAGGGCGTCCTTAAACTCGTCGGGACGGTTGCCCCCGCGGCCCGAATCACGCAGGGAAAGCCCGCGCAAATTCGAACGATTCGACGTCAGGCAGGTTCACGATCTCGACCTGCGAGAGCTCGATCTCTCGAAGGATGCTGTATTGCGAAAACAGCACCACCACGGGTCGATCCGCGACCTTGACGAGCCGGAGCCCATTGTCGAGGGCCGCGAACAGCTCGGCTTCACCGACATCCGTGTCGCGACCCTGCAGCGGAAGCATGGAGAAGGCTTGGCCGTGCTACCAAACAAGGTGGCTCGGAATTCGTCAGGGGCAGCTGATCGGAGACCTGGTGCACCCCCAGCAGTCCTGGGCTGGCAATGCGACCTCGGCGACGATCGCGGTCTGCAGGTCCGGCCGGAGAGGGATGCCGAATTGCCGGCGCGCGCTGACGATCCCGTCGAGCTGCTCCGCTCCGAAAAGAGCCACGAGGATTTCCACCGCTATCCTTAAGCGATGCGGGTGATGCCGGACGGGACCGCAATCATGCGCTCCCCCGAGCAATACGGCACGAAAAAACGGGCGCAGAAGACTGCGCCCGTATTTAGAGTTCCGGTGCTGTCGGTTCACGCCTCGGCGGCGGGAGTCTCCGACGTGGCGCCGGACACCAGCTGCCAGGTCTTGGTCTTCGAGAACGGACGGCACTCCTCGATCGACACGGTCTGGCCGACCTTGGCGACGTTGGCTTCGTCATGGGCGTGGTAATTCTTCGAGCGACGGACGGTCTTCTTCATCACCGGATGGGTGAAGCGACGCTCCACCTTCACGACGATGGTCTTCTCGGCCTTGTCGCTGACGACGACGCCCTGCAATACGCGCTTCGGCATGGTGTACTCCTCAGGCCTGCGCCGACTTCAGCGTCTTCTGACGCTGGAGTGTACGAACGCGGGCGATATCGCGGCGGACTTCGCGGACGCGCGCGACGTTCTCAAGCTGGCCGGTGGCGCCTTGGAAGCGCAGGTTGAACTGCTCCTTCTTCAGGTTCAACAGCTCATCGGTCAGCTGATCGGGTGACAGGGCGGCCAGATCCGACTGTCTCTGCGACGACTTCATGATCCCCTCCCTCAATCAGCGATGCGCTGAACGACGCGCGTGCGGATCGGGAGCTTCGCCGCGCCGAGGCGCAGGGCCTCCTTCGCAACGTCCTCGGCCACGCCGTCGACTTCGAACATGATACGTCCGGGATGCACGCGGGCAGCCCAGAACTCGGGTGCACCCTTACCGGAGCCCATGCGGACTTCGGTGGGCTTGGCCGTGACAGGGACATCCGGAAAGATCCGGATCCAGACACGGCCCTGGCGCTTCATCTCACGGGTGATCGCGCGGCGGGCCGCTTCGATCTGGCGCGCGGTAATGCGCTCGGGCTCGACGGCCTTCAGGCCGAAGGTCCCGAAGTTGAGGTCGAAGCCGCCCTTGGCCGCACCGTGGATGCGACCCTTGAACTGCTTACGAAACCTGGTCTTCTTGGGTTGCAACATGGCAGCCTCTCAACACCTTTCTGGGTGACGGGGTCACGAACGCGCCGTCAGGCGTGTTCGCGCCGGCCGCGCTCGCGGCCACCCTCACCATCGCGCTCGCGACGGCCGCCCGAACGGCCACCCTCTTCCTGCGCCTTCTTATCCTGTGCCATCGGGTCGTGCTCGAGGATCTCGCCCTTGAACACCCACACCTTGATGCCGCACGTCCCATAGGTCGTGAAGGCGGTGGCGACGCCGTAATCGACGTCGGCGCGGAGGGTATGCAGGGGCACGCGGCCCTCACGGTACCACTCCTGGCGCGCGATCTCGGCGCCGCCGAGCCGGCCCGAGCAGTTGATCCGGATGCCCTCGGCACCGAGACGCATCGCCGACTGAACGGCGCGCTTCATGGCGCGACGGAAGGCGACGCGGCGCTCGAGCTGCTGGGCGATCGAGTCGGCCACCAAGGTGGCGTCGATCTCGGGCTTGCGCACCTCGACGATGTTGATCGTCACGTCGGCCTTGGTGAGCGTGCCCACCAGCTTGCGCAGCTTCTCGATGTCGGCGCCCTTCTTGCCGATGACCACGCCCGGACGGCCCGAGTGGATGGTGACGCGGCACTTCCGGTGCGGACGCTCGATGACGATCTTCGAGACGGCAGCCTGCTTGAGCTGCTTCATGAGGGCGGCGCGGATCGCGACGTCCTCGTGCATGAGCTTGGCGTATTCACCCTTCTGGGCGAACCAGCGGGAGTCCCAGGTCCGGTTGATACCGAGCCGCAGACCGATCGGATTGACTTTCTGGCCCATCAGGTCCTCCTCACGCCGCTTCGGCGGTCGGGACTTCGCGCACCACGATGGTGAGGTTCGCGAAGGGCTTCAGGATACGGGCGCCGCGGCCACGGGCACGAGCGTGGAAACGCTTGAGCACGAGAGCCTTGCCGACGAAGGCCTGGGAGACGACGAGATCGTCGACGTCCAGGTTGTGGTTGTTCTCGGCATTGGCGATGGCGCTCTCGAGGCACTTCTTGACCTCGCGGGCGATCCGCTTGCGGGAGAATTCGAGATCGGCCAGAGCCGAGTCGACCTTCTTACCGCGAATGAGCTGCGCGACGAGATTGAGCTTCTGCGGGCTGACGCGCAGCATGCGCGCGACGGCCTGAGCCTCGTTCTCGGGGAGCGCGCGGGGAGTGGCGGGCTTGCCCATGATCAGCGCCTCTTCGACTTCTTGTCGGCTGCGTGACCGTGGAAGGTGCGGGTCGGCGAGAACTCGCCGAACTTGTGGCCGACCATTTCCTCGGAGACGTAGACCGGGATGTGCTTCTGCCCGTTGTGCACACCGAAGGTGAGGCCAACGAACTGCGGCAGGATCGTGGAGCGGCGGCTCCAGATCTTGATGACTTCGTTACGGCTGGAACCGCGAGCGGCTTCAGCCTTCTTGAGGAGGTAGCCGTCGATGAACGGCCCCTTCCAGAGCGAGCGTGCCATGGGCGTTACTTCTTACGGTTATGACGGCTGGACAGGATGAAGACGTCGGTCCGCTTGTTCGAGCGGGTCTTCTTCCCCTTCGTGGGAACGCCCCAGGGCGTGACCGGGTTACGGCCGCCCGAAGTGCGTCCCTCGCCGCCGCCGTGCGGGTGGTCGACCGGATTCATGGCAACGCCGCGAACGTGCGGGCGCTTGCCGAGCCAGCGATTGCGGCCGGCCTTGCCGAGCGAGATGTTCATGTGGTCCGGGTTCGACACCGCGCCGACGCTGGCGAAGCACTGGCCGTGGACCAGACGCTGCTCACCGGAATTCAGGCGGAGCGTCACGTAGCCCTGATCGCGGCCGACGATCTGGGCGTAGTTGCCCGCAGAGCGGGCGATCGCGCCGCCCTTGCCGATCTTGAGCTCAACGTTGTGAACGATCGTGCCCACCGGCATGTTGCCGACCGGACCGGCATTGCCGGGCTTGATGTCGACCTGCTCGGCAGCCACGACCTTGTCGCCGGGCGACAGGCGCTGCGGAGCCAGGATGTAGCTCTGCGTGCCGTCGGGGAAGGCGATCAAGGCGATGAACGCAGTGCGGTTGGGATCGTACTCGATCCGCTCGACCGTGGCGGACACGCCCATCTGCTCGCGACGCTTGAAGTCCACGTTGCGGAGCGTACGCTTGTGACCGCCGCCGCGGAAGCGGACCGTGATGCGGCCGAGGTTGTTGCGGCCGCCGGACGACGACTTGCCCTCGGTGAGCTTCTTGACCGGCTTGCCCTTGTAGAGCTCACGGCGGTCGACGAGCACGAGCTGGCGAAGGCTCGGCGTGACCGGTTTGAATGTCTTCAAGGCCATCGGTGGTAATCCTTAACCCGACTTGTCTCAGAGGCCGGTCGTGACGTCGATCGTCTCACCCTCGGCGAGGGTCACGATCGCTTTCTTCACGTCCGAGCGCTGTCCGCGAAGCCCGCGGAAGATCTTCTTCTTGCCCTTGGTGACAAGCGTGTTCACGCCCGTGACCTTGACGTCGAACAGCTTCTCAACCGCTTCCTTGATCTGCGGCTTGGTCGCCTTCGGGGAAACCCGGAACACGACCTTGTTCTGCTCGGTGAGGTTCGTCGCCTTCTCGGTGATGACCGGGGAGACGATGATGTCGTAGTGGCGCGGATCGGCACTCATTGGAAACGCGCCTCCAGCGCATCGATCGCTGCGCGGGTCAGCACGAGCTTCTCGCGACGCAGGATATCGTACACGTTGATGCCCTGGATCGGCAGCACGTCGATCTGCGGGATGTTGCGAGCGGCACGTGCGAAGTTCACGTCCACTTCCGCACCGGCGATGATCAGGGCGCTGGACAGGCCCATCTTCTCGAACCGCTCGACGAGCGACTTCGTCTTGCCCTCGGCGAGCTTCACGTCGTCGACGATGATGAGGGTGGAATCCTTCACCTTCGCGGACAATGCGTGCTTCAGGGCGAGCGCGCGGACCTTCTTGGGCAGATCGTGGGCATGGCTGCGCACGACCGGACCGAAGGCGCGTCCACCGCCGCGGAACTGCGGAGCGGAAGCGGCGCCGTGGCGAGCGTTACCCGTGCCCTTCTGCTTGTACAGCTTCTTGCGCGTCCGGTTCACATCCGAGCGGTTCTTGACCGCATGGGTGCCGGCCTGGCGCTTGGCGAGCTGCCAGCGAACCATGCGCTGGAGCAGGTCGACGCGGGGCTCGAGACCGAAGATGGTCTCATCCAGGTCGACGGAACCGGCACCGGCGCCATCGAGCGTGGTGATATCGAGCTTCATCACGCGTTCTCCTCGGAAGCGGGAGCCTCGGGAGCCGGCGCTTCGGTGGCGGGAGCGGATGCGCCCTGCTCACGGAACTTGCCAGGCTGCGGAACGTCCGCGGGGAGCTTGCGCTTCACCGCGTCGCGGATCTGGATCCAGCCGCCGGCGACGCCGGGAACGGCGCCTTCGACGAGGATGAGGCCGCGCTCAGGATCCGTACGCACGACGCGCAGGTTCTGGGTCGTGACCCGGTCGACGCCCATATGGCCGGGCATCTTCTTGTTCTTGAAGGTCTTGCCCGGGTCCTGGCGGCCACCGGTCGAACCGATCGAACGGTGCGAGATGGACACGCCGTGGGTGGCGCGCAGACCGCCGAAGTTCCAGCGCTTCATGCCGCCGGCGAACCCCTTACCCGTGGTGGTGCCCGTCACGTCGACGAACTGGCCCGGGATGAAGTGATCGGCCGTGATCTCCGCGCCGACCGGGATCAGCTTGTCCTCGGACACGCGGAACTCGGCGAGCTTCTGCTTGGGCTCGACCTTGGCGACTGCGAACCGGCCGCGCTCGGCAGCCGACACGTTCTTCACCTTGGCCTTGCCGACGCCGACCTGAAGGGCGACGTAGCCGTTCTTCTCGACGGTACGGTGGGCAACCACCTGACATTGATCGATTTTAAGCACGGTGACGGGGACATGTTCGCCTGCATCCGTAAAGATGCGGGTCATGCCGACCTTCTGTGCGATGACGCCTGAGCGCATAGGTGTCTCCCTCGCGCGATTCTACGGTAAGCTCTAAATCCCCGCGGGACTTAGAGCTTGATCTCCACGTCCACGCCGGCGGCGAGGTCGAGCTTCATCAGCGCGTCCACGGTCTGGGGCGTCGGATCGACGATATCGAGGACGCGCTTGTGGGTGCGCATCTCGAACTGCTCGCGCGACTTCTTGTCGATGTGGGGCGAGCGGTTGACGGTGAACTTCTCGATATGCGTCGGAAGCGGGATGGGGCCACGGATCGTGGCGCCGGTGCGCTTGGCCGTCGAGACGATCTCGCGGGTCGACGCATCGAGGATGCGATGGTCGAACGCCTTGAGGCGGATACGAATATTCTGACCGTTCATGACCTGAAACCTTGGCGGGGCGATGGGGGGCGGGCGCGAGGACCCGCCCCTCAATCGTTCCCTGCAGACGTGACCGTGAGGACGGACGATTACTCGTTGATGGCGGCGACGACGCCTGCGCCGACGGTGCGTCCGCCTTCACGGATGGCGAAGCGCAGCTTCTCTTCCATGGCCACCGGCACGATCAGGGTGCCAAGGTCTCGCCGCAGATGGATCTGGAAGCGGTCCTCNTACTCGTTGATGGCGGCGACGACGCCTGCGCCGACGGTGCGTCCGCCTTCACGGATGGCGAAGCGCAGCTTCTCTTCCATGGCCACCGGCACGATCAGGGTGACGTCCATGGTCACGCTGTCGCCGGGCATCACCATCTCGGTGCCCTCGGGCAGCACGCACACGCCGGTCACGTCCGTGGTGCGGAAGTAGAACTGCGGGCGGTAGTTGGTGAAGAACGGCGTGTGGCGGCCGCCCTCCTCCTTGGTGAGGATGTAGGCCTCGGCCTTGAACTTGGTGTGGGGCTTGACCGAGCCGGGCTTGCACACGACCTGGCCGCGCTCCACGTCCTCGCGCTTGGTGCCGCGCAGCAGCACGCCGACGTTGTCGCCCGCCTGGCCCTGGTCGAGCAGCTTGCGGAACATCTCGACGCCCGTGACCGTCGTGGTCTGGGTGTCGCGGATGCCCACGATCTCCACCGTCTCGCCGACCTTGACGATGCCGCGCTCCACGCGACCCGTCACCACCGTGCCGCGGCCCGAGATCGAGAACACGTCCTCGATGGGCATCAGGAACGGCTTGTCGATCGGACGCTCCGGCTGCGGGATGTAGGCGTCCACGCTCGCCATCAGCGCCAGCACGGCGTCGTGGCCGATCGCCTTGTCGCCGTTGTCCAGCGCCACCTTGGCCGAACCCTTGGTGATCGGGATGTCGTCGCCGGGGAAGTCGTACTTGGAGAGGAGCTCGCGCACCTCCATCTCGACGAGCTCGAGGAGCTCGGCGTCGTCGACGAGGTCGACCTTGTTCAGGAACACCACCAGCGCCGGAACGCCGACCTGGCGGGCCAGAAGGATGTGCTCGCGCGTCTGCGGCATCGGGCCGTCGGCCGCCGACACCACCAGGATCGCGCCGTCCATCTGCGCCGCGCCCGTGATCATGTTCTTCACGTAGTCGGCGTGACCGGGGCAATCCACGTGCGCGTAGTGCCGGTTCGTGGTCTCGTACTCCACGTGCGCCGTCGAGATCGTGATCCCGCGCGCCTTCTCCTCCGGCGCCTTGTCGATCTGGTCGTAGGCCGTGAACGTCGCTCCGCCCGTCTCGGCCAGAACCTTCGTGATCGCCGCCGTCAACGACGTCTTGCCGTGATCCACGTGACCGATCGTGCCAATGTTGCAGTGCGGCTTCGTACGCGCGAATTTCTCTTTGGCCATCGTCTCTTTCCTGCGACCGGGCGGAAGCGCGGCGACGCAGCGTGTGCCTCCGGCTC
>NZ_LMRM01000044.1:0-8917 GCF_001426045.1 Methylobacterium sp. Leaf94 | reverse complement strand
CTCTCGGGGTCGCGCCGGGCTGCGTGCAGAGTGGCGACCGCCACCGCTGCGGCGGAGTCACGCCGTTCGGGCTCGAGGATGATGTCGGCTTGGATGCCGGCCTGCTGCAGCTGCTCGGCGACGATGAAGCGGGCGTCGCTGCTGGTGAGCACGGTGGGGCGCGCGAACACGCCGGTATCGCCCAGGCGCTGGGCGGTGGCCTGGAAGGTCGAGGTCTTGGGGTCCACGAGCGGCGTGAACTGCTTGGGCATGCTCTCGCGCGATGCCGGCCAGAGCCGCGTGCCCGAACCGCCGCAGAGAATGATCGGGTGGATTAGATTGGAGGATTCGCTCATCGGTTCAGCCTTTTCGCGGGTTTAACCACGCAGATTGGTGCGGGCGTAAGCAAGGATGTCCGAGAGTGTCGTGTCCCAATCCTCGCGCGGAACCCAACCGGTCGATGCCGAAAGCCGCGACGCGTCACCAGCCGCGACCGGGATTTCGGACGGACGCATCCGGTCCGCTGCAGTGCGCACCTCGAAGGGCGCACGGGCGTGCCGGCGCATGTCGGCGAGGACACTCGCGATACTTCGAGGTTGCCCCGAGGCGACGTTGAACACCGTGCCACTCTTGATCTGCGCACCGTGCGCGATCAGCATGGCGTAGGCCCGGACGACATCGGCCACCGGGAGGAAGTCGCGCGCGGCGTCCAGATTTCCGACCTCCAGCACCGGTGGAACGAGACCGGCTTCAATTCGCGCAATCTGTCCGGCGAAGGACGGCACGACGAATCGTTCGTCCTGGCCCAGGCCGATATGATTGAAGGGGCGGAGCACGACGAAACGTCCGTTCTTCAAGACGTCACGAAGAATCATCTCGCCGAACCATTTCGAGCAGGCATAAGCACCGCAGGGATCCGGTGGGGCCTCCTCAGTCAAAAGATCGCCAGTGAGAAATGCTCGGCCATAAACCTCGCCAGAGCTGACAAAGAACAGTGTTGCCTCTGGAGAGAAACGTATCACGGCCTCAGCTAGGTTCAGGAGGCCGCCGATATTGACCCGCCACGTCTCACCCGGCGCACTTGCTGATTGCTGTACGGAGGCAATCGCAGCTAGATGCAGAATATCCGTTGGCCGGAAGGTCGCAATAAAGTCTGCCAAACCAGAAGTATCTAGTAGATCAAGAGACTTGAAGGTCACCCCCGCGGGCAGATCCGCAGATCTGCCTCGCCCGATACCAACAATCTCGTCAGTGGGACCCGCAGCGGACGCGAGCGTCGTCAGAGCATGCCGACCGACAAAGCCGGCAGCTCCGGTTACAAGGATCCGCTTCACGGATTTGAAATGATCAGGACTTTGCACCGAGGCGTCTCAGATCGGCCTCGACCATCTCTTGGATCATCATTTCGAGGGTGATCTCGGCCTGCCAGCCGAATGCCGCCTGCGCCTTGGCCGGATTTCCAAGCAAAACCTCGACTTCGGCTGGGCGGAAGAGCTTCTCGTCGATGATGAGGTGATCGTCGATCGTCAGTCCAACGTGGCGGAATGCGATCTCGCACATTTCGCGGACCGTTACGGTGCGCCCCGTCGCAATGACAAAGTCATCCGGCGCGTCCTGTTGGAGCATCATCCACATCGCACGGACGTAGTCTTTTGCGTGGCCCCAGTCGCGCTTCGCATCGATGTTGCCGAGGCGGAGTTCCTTGGCGAGGCCGAGCTTGATCCGGGCGACACCGTCCGTCACCTTGCGCGTCACGAACTCGACGCCCCGCAGCGGAGATTCGTGGTTGAACAGGATTCCATTTGAGGCGTGAAGAGCGAAGCTCTCGCGGTAATTGATCGTCATCCAGTGGGCATAAAGCTTGGCCACACCGTAGGGAGAGCGCGGGTAGAAGGGGGTCGTCTCGCTCTGAATCTGCTCCTGGATCAGACCAAACATTTCTGAAGACGAGGCCTGGTAGTACCGGGCGTCGGGCTTCAGCGTGCGCACGCACTCGAGCAGGTTCACGGCACCGAGGCCGGTGATTTGACCGGTCAGAAGGGGCTGCTGCCACGACGCGGTCACGAAGGACTGGGCGGCGAGATTGTAGACCTCGTCGGGTTGGACCGCCTGCACGATGCGGGCGAGGCTCGACAGATCGAGCAGGTTGCCGTCATGCAACTCTACGTCATTCTGTATGCCAAGCCATTTCAGCCGGTGATCGAAGACACCTGCGTGGCTCGAGCGCCGAACGACGCCGTGTACGTCATAGCCCTTACCCAGCAGGAGTTGAGCAAGATAGGCTCCGTCCTGCCCCGTGATTCCAGTGATCAGTGCGCGCTTGTTCGTCACATTCGGCTCCAGGTTCGGGGTCGTTCGTCGCCAGCAGCATCGAGCATGGTGCGATGCGATGTCGTGTCGGCATCAATCGCGACGTCCCTACAGGAACAGGGGGGGGGCCGCCAAGTGCTGGATCATCCTGCCTCCCTCGCAGGAGGCGCGGTTCGGTCGATCGAAGGGCGAAGGACGCAGGGAAATTTAAAAGACGACCTGAAAGCCGGTGTTCGAATAGGATGCAGAAAGGCGGGGGCGCGTCGCGGAATCTCCATGAACATTCGGAGTCTGCCCGGCATTCCTGCGTGATGTCCACCGATCCGGCTTCGACCTGGGCCTGTTCGAGACCGGGGCCTCCATCGAAGCGCTGTGCCCGACAGCGCAGCCCCCTCTCTTCGAAACCGCTTTACTCCCCTCTCCAGCGCCCGAATGAAAGGACCGCCGGTCCCGACGATCGCACCGACGCTGGCAGGGGGCCTTACAAGCCGCTGCAAGCGACTCCACCGATGCAGCGCAGATCAATCAGAGCCACGCCAGCGGAATCCCTCTGAAACTGTCACGAAACTCGTACGCTGAAGATCGTTGACCGAGGGACGTCTGACACGTTTCCGCGATCGAATGCGCTGCGTGCGGTCGGTTCGTCACGACTTCTCTGAACGGCCGATCCCACGCATTCCACGATCCACTCGCGCAATCGGCGCCGCGCTTATCAGCCACAAGGCTGGCGTTTCGGCACACTCACACGCGGAAGCAACGGCCGATGGTTCTTCGGGTCGTCCCCGCCGCGTTGGCCTCAACATGGCGTGGTTAGGCAACCTTGACCGATTCAGGTATCCTGTCTGTCGGATTGCCGGTAAGCGCCGACCGCAGGCGGAGACGAGATCGCTCATCCTCCACCCAGTGTCGGGCAAAAATCCGTCGATGTGTTTTACGAGCGCTTCCGTACCGAACAGGCATGCTCTATGCGAGTGCAGGCTGCGCAATGATCCACTGGAATAATACCCAGTGCAAAATTTATTGGTCAATACGAACAACTTCTAGAAAGCGAGTATGGCATGCGAGGTAGGCGATGCTTTATCCTAGATCCAGTTTGCGCCATGAACTACGGGCACAGTCTCAATTCGCTTCATTATTTTGCCGGATTCGCCCGCAAGCATTTTGAGAATGTTGAAATCTTTGCAAGTCGACATCTTCCGATCGGCACCGAGAAGGATGAAATCCATCGTTTTTTCAATTTTTACTATGATAACTTGATAAAAATAGAAAATATACCAAGCGAAGATCATCAATTTGACGAAAATCTGTTCGAATCTCAGGACGATGCTGCATCTTACGATTTTTTCCGATTTTTCATCGAAGTCGACATCAGCTCTGATGATACACTGTTGTTTCCAAGCGCAGATTACTACGCGCTGATTGGTCTTTCAAACGCGATCCGCCGCCTTGAACAGCATAAACGTCCGCGCCTACTCGTTCGCCTGATAAATGTCATGGAAAACGTGAATTCGTTGGGATCGAACACGCTGCCCGTTCCTGTGCAGCGGATCCTGGCGCTGAAAAAGGAAGGCTACAGCATTAGCTTGTCTGCGGAAACGCCGAAATATTCTCGGTATCTTACAGACCTTTCCGGCGTTGCGTTCAGCACGACACCCTATCCCTCTTTCCAGACGGACATGCTCGCGTTGAGTGCAAACACGCCATTCACTGTTTTGTGTGGCGGCTCAGGACGGCGCGACAAAGGATTTTTTCGACTAATCGAAATCATCGAAGCCACAAATATATTTAATCCAGAGATCAGGTTTATTATTCAAAATCTGCATGCAAGCGAACAATTTGCAAACAAAGACTTTCTCAACAAGCTGTATTCGATCCCTAACGTGATACTCTTGCCGGGCGTGCTGCCCTATTCGGAAATCGTCCAATCCTACGCCGACTCTCATATCTGCCTCATGCCGTACGACGCTGCGACTTACGAATACCGTGGTTCGGCGATGCTCATGGAGTCGCTGTTGTTCGGTCGGCAATGCGTCGGCCAGGCGGGGACTGGTTTCGCCGAACAGATCAAATTATACGCCTGCGGAACTTCGTGCGGATCCAACTCCGAAATGGCGGCGGCGATAGCCACCCTGTCACGCAGTGATCGCAAGGACCTGATGGACCGCGCGGCGCAGTCTCGTGCTCTGTACATCGCCGACACTGATCAGAAATACGCTGCTTGGATGGATAATTGAGAATGGAAACGCTATTATTCGTCGACCATATCTTTCACACCAAAACGAAGTCTTTTGATTTTTTAGTAAAACTTTTACAAGAACGATTTATCGTAAAAACAGTCTATGTCGATCCGAAAGCGCGGTTCGATCCCTCGCTTTTACAAGACGAAGCCGATTATGTTGTATTGGCACAAGTCGACTTTCTGACTCCGTATTTTATATCGCAGGGAAAGAAGGTAATTGTTTTCCAGATGTTTGATGGCTCCAATGGATTACCGGATGAGCATTGGGCATTGAACCGCCAAGCAAGATATATCAACTTCTCGCAAACGCTTCATACCCGCGCCGTGCAGCTAGGCTGTGAGAGCCTGCTGGTTAAATACGCCCCAGATCCAGCGCGGCTTCCAGCCGTCACGAGTTACGATTCGCTGCGCTGCTTTTTCTGGAACCGGCTCCCCGATTCTCCAATCAACACACAGAGCGTCGGCAGACTTCTAAAGGGGCAGATCGACTCGTGTCACGTTCATCTGCCGCGGGACGATGCTAAGGTTGGCAGCGCGTCAGTCGAAGACGACTTTGATTGTAAGGTGACGACGTCGAATTGGTTTGACAGTAAAGCTGCTTTCGACGAAGTGCTCGGGTCTTGTAACGTTTTTGTTGCACCACGCGTCGCCGAAGGCATTGGGCATGCCTTCCTCGATGCAATGGCGCGAGGAATGGTGGTGATCGCTTGGGATTACCCAACACATAATGAATATATTTCTAACTGGCACAATGGTATTCTATTTAATGAATCGGTCTGCTCCGTAAATCTGCGGGATCGGACCGATTTAGAGAAAATGGGGACTTTGGCACGCGTCGCGATCGTGAATGACTATGAACAGTGGCAACGCGACGGCGATCGGATCAACGACTTCATCGCATCCTGTCCAGCGGCCGAGGTGCCGCAGCTGCCGCGCTGCCAGGATGAGATCGTCAAGATCATCCATGCGTACCGAGGCGGACCAGACACGTACGGTGCGGAACTGCGCAAGCGAACCCTGACAGTCAACATGCTATCGCAATGGCGTGATTATGCCCGTCCGCCGAAAACGCGCACCAAGGTCGAACGCGCAGCGGTGCTCGCGTTGGTTTTCGGCAAAGGAAATGCCAAGTATTTCCAACGAACCGGCTTCAGCGCAGCCGAGGAACTCTTCACATGGACGGCTGACACGGCTGCTACTCTCGGGTTCCCCAATACGCTTCTGCCCGATCGTATTGGAACGATGCGGATGCAGATCAGAGTCCGATCTTTGACACGAAATAATCTCGAGATCACCGTGAATGGGCGCAGCGCTGCGAAAATTCGAACCAGTTCTGCATGGTCGACTCACGAGTTCGTAATCAGTGCGGAGGGGAATACGACTGCCGGAGAGACAATTATTGGGATCTTTTGCGAGAAACTTGTTTCTCCCAAAAATAAAGATACACGTAAGCTTGGTGTAGCAATCCAACATATTACGATCTTTTCAGACGTCGGGTATGCTTTGCCGGCCGCAGTTCCAACTGGGTTTAGGTGGGCCGTAGGCTGGCTCGCAGGACTGCTCCCTTTTGAGGCCAGCAGGGAACAGAGATAAAGCAAGATTCTTCGCTGGCCCAAGCCAGCACGGCTTCACTACACAGCCTCGGACATGTATCAGCAGGCGAGCGTGCATCGACGTTGCGAGTTCGCCTGTGAGCTCGAATTGGGGGGGCAACACAGCTATTGCGTGCCCTGGCCTGAGAACGCACTCTAAAACGGTATATGGTAAGCGGTGTCTGGAGCCGCCCTTCCCGGGTTGATTGCGATGGGGGATTCTGACGGTCCCGGGTTCGGATCGTTTTATGTCTATGCTTGAGCATATGATCGAGCCGCCGCGGTCGTTCCGCCGGCTGGACGTGATTATGGGCGTGGGCGGCCGTCGGCGCTGGTCCGATGCTGAGCGTGAGCACATCCTGGCCGAGGCGACCGCCCCCGGCGCGGTGGTCTCGGTGGTCGCTCGCCAACACGGGATGAGCCCGCAGCACCTGTTCACATGGCTTCGCTCAGCACGGCGTGCGGTGACTGCGCTTCCCGAAGCCCCGCAGCTGAGGTTCGTACCGGCGCTCGTCGAGGATGTAGCAACCGATCCAGCGCCGCGACGATCCCGGCTTCGGACCTCGCATCGGTGTACGCCTACCGCCGCGATTGAGCTGGATTTGGCTGGCGTGACCGTTCGGATCGGCGCGGACGCGTGTGAAGCGACGATCGCGTCGGTGATCAGGGCGCTTAAGGCCACGGCATGATCGGGCCATCCGGTGCGGTGCGCGTGATGATGTCGACGCGGCCGGTAGACTTCCGCGAGGGCATGGACGGGTTGGCCGCTCTGGTGCGAGATGCGATGGGCGGGGATCCATTCTCCGGCACGGTCTACGTGTTCCGCTCGAAGCGAACGGAAAGGGCCAAGCTTTTGTTCTGGGACGGGAGCGGGGTGGTCTTGGCGACCAAGCGCCTGGAGGCCGGTCAGTTCTGCTGGCCGAAGATCGAGGATGGCGTCGTACGCCTCACGGCGGCGCAACTCGCAGCCCTGCTCGAAGGGCTCGACTGGAAGCGTGTTCATGTGGCGCGTACGGTCATCGCACCGGCGGTCGCAGGGTGAGCAAAAAGGCTGCTCCGGTTGCTCTCGGGCGATGGTAAGGCACTGGCAGATATGCTCTAATCCGCTCCGTGGCCAAGCCTGCTTCACCCCCATCCAACGATCCCGAGACGCTCAAGGCGCAACTCGTCGAGGGGCAGGCCGAGAACGAGCGACTGCGCCAGATCATCCTGGCGATGCAGCGCCACCGCTTCGGACGCCGGGCCGAGAGCCTGCCCGAAGACCAGTTCCTTCTCGGGCTGGAAGAGGCCGAACAAGTCGAGGCCGCGGGTTTTGCTGCCGAGGAGGCCGAGCCGGCCAAGAAGACGGCCCGGGGGCTCAAGCGCCGCACCAACCGCGGGGCGCTGCGGGCCCACCTGGAGCGGGTCGAGACCCTTGTCGACATCGACAGCAACGCCTGCCCGTGCTGCTCGGGCGCCCTGCACAAGATCGGCGAGGACGTATCCGAGCGCCTCGACGTGGTGCCGGCACAGTTCCGGGTGTTGGTGATCCGCCGCCCGCGCTACGCCTGCCGGGCCTGCGAGGACGCGTTCGTGCAGGCCCCGGCACCGCCCCGGCTGATCGAGGGCGGCCTGCCCACCGACGCGCTGGTCGCGCAGGTGCTCGTCTCCAAATACGCCGACCACCTGCCGCTCTACCGCCAGGCGCAGATCTTCGCCCGCCATAGCGTCGTCCTCGACCGTTCGACGCTCGCCGACTGGGTCGGGCGGGCCGCCTTCCTGCTCCGGCCGGTGCACGCGCGGCTGCTGGAGACGCTGAAGCGCTCGGGCAAGCTGTTTGCCGACGAGACCACGGCGCCCGTGCTCGATCCCGAGCGCGGGCGCACCAAGACCGGTCAGCTCTGGGCGTACGCCCGTGACGACCGGCCCTGGGGCGGATCCGATCCATCCGGTGTCGCCTACGTCTACGCCCCCGACCGCACCGCCGGCCGGCCGATTGCGCATCTGGCTGGGTTCGAAGGCGTGCTGCAGGTCGACGGCTATGCCGCCTACGAGGTGCTGGCCAAGGGGGGCGCGGTGCGGCTGGCCTATTGCTGGAGCCACGCACGACGGCTGTTCTACGAACCTGGCCCCGCCTCGCCGATCGCCACGGAGGCGCTGGCGCGCATCGCCGCGCTCTATCGGATCAAAGCCGAGATCCGCGGTCGCCCGGCCGACGAGCGGCGTGCCGTGCGTCAGGAGCGAAGCCGGCCGGTGATCGAGGCACTGGAGCCGTGGCTGCGCGAGAAGCTCGGGCTCGTCAGCCGCAAGAGCAAACTCGCTGATGCGATCCGCTACGCCCTCTCGCGCTGGGCCGGCTTGAGCCTATTCCTCGACGACGGCCGGGTCGAGATCGAATCCAACATCGTCGAGCGCGCGATCCGGCCCCTGACGCTGAATCGGAAGAATGCGCTCTTTGCCGGCTCGGACGGCGGCGGCCAGCATTGGGCGGTGATCGCCTCGCTGATCGAGACCTGCAAGCTCGTCGGCGTCGAGCCGCACGCCTATCTCACCGACGTCATCACCCGCATCGTCGAGGGCCACCCACAGAGCCATCTCGACGACCTCCTGCCATGGGCCTACCAGGCCATGCCAGCCCTCAAAGCCGTGGCCTGAAAACAGCGCTTACGGTATATGAGGGTGGCCCCTCGATTCGCATTTCTTGGTCTCGGTGTGCCACTCCCACTAGGTGTTTGGTCCCGGCATGTGGTGTGACGGATCGAGCCTGAAGCGTTCTGGCTCTTTCGTCCAGGTGTGGCAGATGAATTCGTAGGGCGTG
>NZ_LMRM01000043.1:0-9415 GCF_001426045.1 Methylobacterium sp. Leaf94 | reverse complement strand
GCCGGTGAGATCGCCCACCGTGCCCTGAACCTTGCCGCCGAGCTCCTTGGCGGCGCCCGTGATGCGATCCGTGTCGACCATGATGGTTGTCCTTGCTGCGCGCGCTTCGTGGCGCGGAGTTGTGGGTGTGTTGCCGGTGAGAGCGGCGAAGAACGCCGTCGCCGGTCTCGCGGAGGCTAACGCCGGGCCGATCCCGGCCTGGTGTCGGCCCGGGTGGGGTTCCCCGTCCCGACCTGCCGTTCGCCGATCCGTTCGCCGCCTGTCGCCCTGACCCAGCCCCGGTGGACGTCGGGCTCCGGCAGAGCGCAGGCTGGCGATCTGAGAGCGGTCAAGTCGAAGCTCCCGGCTGGAGGGGCGCCGATCCGGCGGAGGGTGAAGTTCGGCGGTGGAACCCTCGGCCCGTCGTCCCTGGTTCGTGAGATGGCCCCTCGGACCACCGCTTCAATAGTGAAAATGTACCGGTAATCCAGGATTTTTTACCCGGACGACGCTGTCGGGAAGCCGTTGTTGCGGCCCCAGACGATGGCCTCGGTACGCTTGTGCACGTCGAGCTTCCGGTAGAGGGCCGCCGCGTGGTTGCGCACGGTGTTCTTGGACAGGTTCAGTCGTTTGGCGATGACCTCGTCCGAGAGCCCGGCGCAGATCAGGTCCAGGATCTGGCGCTCGCGCACCGTCATGTTGGGCGAGACCGCATCCTGATGGCCCGCGCCGGGCTGGCGCAGGTGGGCCAGCTTCTCGATCAGTCCGCGGCTGAACCAAGAGGTGTCGGCCATCACCGCCTCGATCGCCTCGAACAGCTCACGCTCGCTCCGCTTGCGCTCAGTGATGTCCTGCAGCACCAGGAGGACGAAGGCCTCCGCGCCGATCTCGACTCGCTCGGCCGAGACCAGGCAATCGAGGTTACTCCCGTCCTCATGACGCAGGCAGACCTCCAGTCCCATCACGCAGCCGGTGCGCGCCAGGGCCGTCTCGAAACGGTCGCGCTGTGGCTCTGAGACCCAAAGGTCGAGATCGGCCGGCGTGCGGCCGGTGACCGTCTCAGAACCAAAGCCGAAGGCGCGGCTGAAGGCCTCGTTCACGCCGGTGATCGCCAGACCTTCAGCGCGGGCCAGCAGGGTTGGCACGGGGGTGAGGCGGAACGCCTTGGCGAAGCGCTCCTCGCTCTGGCGCAGGGCGGTCTCGGCCTTGCGCCGCAGTTCGAGGTCGGCGAAGGTGAAGAGCATGCAGCGCTCTTCGCCGAGTTCCATCGGTTGCCCGGCCACGATGACGAAGCGGGTGCCGCCGTCGGGCAGGTCGAGGCAGGCTTCCATCTGCGGTATGGTGCCGCCGCTGTTGAGACGATCGATCGCCAGGTCCCGGTTGCGGGCATTGGCCAGGACGTCGACCTCGTAGACGCTGCGGCCGATGACGGCCTCGCGGGTGAAGCCGGTCATCTCCAGGAAGCCGAGGTTGACCTTGACGAAGCGCAGGTCCGCGAGTCGGCAGATCACGGCGGGTGCGGGGTTGGCGTTGAAGGTCGCCTCGAAGCGCGCCTCGGCCTCGAACTGGTCGGAGACGTCCTTGAGGATAAGGGCGAGGCAGCTCGGCTGGCCCTCGCGGTCGGTCGCAACCAGGCTGCGCAGCGAGTGGACGAAGTCGGCATCGGGTCGATCGGTGCGCGTGACCTCGACGATGACGTCGTGGAAGCGCTCGCCCGAGACGACGCGCTCCATCGGATACTGGTTGAGGGCATGGTTGTTGCGGTAGCGCAGGGCGAAGCGCTCGCGGTAGGCATCCACCGTTCCGCCGAGTTCCTCCAGGCTCTCGGCCCCATGCATGGCCAGCGCCGCCGCATTGGCGTAGGCGATGGTCTGGTCGGGCTCGACCAGGATCACGCCCTCGCTCAGTCCGGCCACGATCTGCTGGAGTTCATGCCTGTCGACGCCGAGTGTCACCGGGACTCCCATCCGCTCAAATCAAGTCCCGCCGTAACCGGCCTCCGTGACGGCGGGTTCCGATGAAGCCTGGCGAATATCTGGTATATTCGGATCATTGACGTGAACGTGAACGATCATCCGGCGCCAGGGTGACCGCAATCGACGTCCGAAGGCTGACCGCAACGGGGTCAAAAAGGGCCCGCGATGCTGCGGCGAACGACATCGCCGATGACCGGCGCGATGCTGCAACCCGACCGTGGCGCGCCCGCCTCAGGTTCATGGCGCAGTCCACGCCGAACATCCTCGCAGTCGCGCTCGACCTGGACGCGCCGCTGGGTTCCATATCCCTCGACGATCGCCCGAGGGGCGATGCCCCGGGCTTGCAGGTCCCGGAGAAGGCGTTCCGCGAGGACACAGAGCGCCCGACGCGGACCGGCATGCACCGTGGTCTCCGCGTCGCGGATGAGACGTCGCGCCGGGCGATCGTCATGGGTGGATGCGCAGGAACGGCTGCCCAGCGGCGATGATGCCAGCCAGATCGCCGCCATTCACCGCTCGCAGCCGGTCGTTCGTTTCCGGTCCAATGGACCCGTCGTGACTGCGAACCGAAATGTCCTCGACCTGATAGGCTGCAGCTTCGATGAGGACCGCGGGAAGGATAACAAACTCTTTGTCGAGTCCAGGACGCGCGCCGGACTCGAATACACCGCACTCGGGAACACGCTGCGCCGGGGGCCCCACAGGTCGTCTGCGCCCTCGCGGGAAACCCTGGGCAAACCGGAAAATGCGGGGGTCGGGTGGCAGATTGCGCGCCTCGTCCCACAGAGCCTTCGAAGCACTACGGTGACTGCAACGAAGGTTCAGCCCAATGACGGTGACGACGGCCTTTCATGAATCCGGTTCGGCGAACGGTCCGCGGCGTGGGATTGCCCTGACGATCACGGCCCTGATCCTGCTAGGTGCGGCCGCGATCACCACGCCAGCAGCGGCGCAGGACGTCGAGGCACCGGCAGACGCCGTATCGACCAACGTCGCGCCGGACAAGGGCGTACCAGGCGCGCCCGCGCTCCCCCCGGCGTCCACGCCCGCGAGCGTGCCGGCGGGACCCGGCGCGACGAGCGCGCAGCTTCCGGCCACCGGCAAGGCGGCCGGTGCCGCCCACGACTTCTCGCCCATAGGGATGTTCTTCAGTGCGGACGTCGTCGTGCGGGCGGTGATGGTGACGCTTCTCCTGGCGTCGGTGGTGACTTGGGCCATCCTCCTAGTGAAGACGCTGAGCCTGGCCTTCGCCAAACGGCAGATCCGGTCGAGCCTGAAGGCGCTACGGTCGGTCGCCAGCCTGCCGGAGGCGAATGACCAGGTTCGCCGCGGCATCGGGGCGCTTCTGCTGATCGAGGTCGAGGGCGAGGTCGTGCTCTCGCAGGGGCTGCCGAGCGAGGGCATCAAGGAGCGGGCGGCCATCGCGCTCACTCGGATCGAAGGCAAGATCGGCAAGCGAATGGCGTCCGGAACCGGAATTCTGGCGACGATCGGTTCGATCGGCCCGTTCGTCGGCTTGTTCGGCACCGTGTGGGGCATCATGGGCAGCTTCATCGGCATCGCCAACTCGAACACCACCTCTCTCGCGGTGGTGGCGCCCGGCATCGCCGAAGCGCTGCTTGCCACCGGCATCGGCCTCGTCGCGGCGATCCCCGCCGTCGTGATCTACAACGCGCTGACGCGCTCGATCACCGGCTATCGGGCCTTGGTCGGCGACGCCGTCGCGCTGGTCATGCGTCATCTGTCGCGCGACCTCGACACGCGTGAGGCGGTCACCTACGGCCGCCCGTCCAAGTTGCGCCTGGCTGCGGAGTAGGCGCATGGCCGTCAACCTCGGATCCAACGGCGGCGACGATCTCGTCGAGAACGCCGAGATCAACATCACGCCGTTCATCGACGTGATCCTGGTGCTGATGATCATCTTCATGGTTGCGGCGCCGCTCTCGACCGTGGGTGTTCCGGTCGAGTTGCCGACCTCTTCCGCACCCCAGCAGCCGCGGCCGGACAAGCCGGTCTATGTCAGCATCAAATCCGATCTATCCGTCACCCTGGGAGAGGACGCGGTGGCCCGGCCGAATCTCGGCACGGCCCTTGATGACGCGACGAAAGGCAACAAGGACGAGCGCATCTTCCTGCGGGCCGACAAGGGTGTGCCCTACGGCGAACTGATGCAGGTGATGAACCTGCTTCGCAGCGCAGGCTATCTCAAGGTCGGCCTCGTCGGTCTCGAGGAGACGTCCGGCGGAGCGCAACCATGATGCATCCGCCGCCTGAAGCCTTTCTTCAGGCCACCGAGCAGCGTCGCGCGGAGTTGGAAAGGTCCGAGCCGTCCGTGCTGCTCCGGTTCTTGGGCTGGGCGGTGGCCGTCCTCCTAATGCTCACCGTCCATGTCGGGCTCTACCTCGCCCTGACGCAGAGGTCCGAGAAGGCTTCCGCTCCGCAGGAGATGCCCGCGGCGATCATGATCGACATGTCGCCAGAGCCCACCGTCGCGAAATCCGACGTGGACAACGACAAGGACGGTCCGGCGGCGCCGGATGCACAACAGGCCCAGCCGGAGCCCTTCGACGAGGCTCCGCCACCGCCCGATCCCGAGGCGGTTCTCGAGGCGCCCCCGCCGCAGGTCGCACCCCAGGCCGTTCTTCCCCCGACGATCCCGAAAAAGGTGAAGGCGCCCGAACCCAAAGCGCCCGAACCCAAGCCGCCCGAGAAGCCGCGGCCTCTCAAGAAGCCAGCCCCGAAAATCCACGTCCAGAAGAAGTCTCATCCCAGTGCAGCGTCCCGGAGCGGCGGCGGTCCGAAGTCGGACCAGCAGAATGCGAACCGGACCGCCGCCGCCGCCGCCGGTTCGGCGATCAGCCAGGCGTCCCGCGCGACCTGGCAGAACGAGATGCGCGCCCGGATCGTCCGCGCCAAGCGCTTCCCTCCGTCCGCGGCCGGCGCCGTCGGGGTGTCGGTGGTGAGCGTCACGTTCGCGGCCAACGGCAGCGTGATGGGCGCGCGCCTCATCGCATCCTCCGGCAATGCGGCTCTCGATGCCGAGGCGGTGGCCGTGATGTACCGGGCGGCCCCCTTCCCGCCGCCCCCGGGCGGCCAACCGATCACGCAAACGATCCCGTTGAACTTCAGCCGCCGGTAGCGCTCCGGCCGAGGCACGGGACGCAAGATCCCGCCTCCCAGCCGGGCACCTTTCCAAACCCGAAACGAGCAGACATGCCTCCGAAATCGTCCCACCTTCCGCCCCCCCCGGCGGCGGCGCACACGGCCATCGCGGTCTCGGCATTCGGGCTCGAGAACGGGATGCAGGTCGTCGTCATCCCGGATCGCCGCAGCTCGATCGTCACCCACATGATCTGGTACCGCAACGGTTCGACGGACGACCCGCCCGGCAAGTCCGGACTGGCCCATTTCCTCGAACATCTGATGTTCAAGGGCACCGAGCGGTATCCCGCCGGCGTCTTCAGTGAAATCCTCGCCTCGCTGGGCGGCGAGGAGAACGCGTTCACGGGTTGGGACTTCACCGCCTATCACCAGCGTATCCCCAACGAGTACCTGGCGACCTGCATGGCCTACGAAGCCGATCGCATGCGCAATCTCGTCTTCGAAGACGCCGTGGTCACCACCGAGCGGGGCGTCGTCCTGGAGGAGCGCTCGATGGTTGCGGATGCCAACCCGGCCGGCCTCCTCGGAGAGGCGGTGGCGATCGCCGCGAGCCCGGCCCATCCGTCGGGGCGTCCCATCATCGGCTGGCGTCACGAAATCGCCGGCCTGACCCGGGCCGATGCCCTCGCCTATTACCGGCGCTTCTACACGCCCGAGAATGCGCTCCTGGTGGTGGCCGGCGATGCCGAACCGGAGGCGGTGCGGAACCTCGCCGCCGAGATCTACGGTGCGATCCCGGCCTCTGGCGCGCCGTCCGCGCGCTGGCACCCGGCGAATCCGCCGAGCCGGGCCCACCGGCAGATCACCCTGGTCGAGACCACCGTCGGCGACCCGCAACTGACGCGGCTGCATCAGGTCCCCTCGCCCGCCGATGCGGCCCCGGGCCAGGCGGAGGCCCTGGACGTGCTCGCCTTCCTGCTGGGCGGCGGCAGCACCTCGATCTTCCACACGCAACTCGTCGTCGCGCAGGCCTGTGCGACCCGCGTCGAGGCCTCCTACTGGTCCGCCCTCTTCCGCGGTCCGTCGCGCTTCTACATCCAGGGTTCACCCGCGTTCGGGACCACGCCCGAGGATCTCGACCGTGCGATCGACGCGTTGCTCGACGCTTTGCGGGTCTCGGGTTTCGAGGCCTCCGCCATCACGCGCGCCAAGACGCAACTCGTAGCCAGCGCCCTGTACGCCCGTGACAGTCAGGTGAGCCTCGCCAACTGGTACGGCATGGCCCTGTGCTGTGGCCTCACGCTCGACGATCTCGCGACGTGGCAGGCCCGCATCGAGGCGGTCGACGCCGACGCGCTCCAGCAGGCTCTTGCCCTGCTGGAGTGGCGGGGCGGCGTATCGGGCCATCTCGTTCGGTCTCGAGCGGCCTGACCGGGGAAGATCTCTCTCCATGACGATTCACATGACGTCTTCCGGGAAGCCTCACCCTTCGGTGAGGCCGAACCCCTCCGGCAAGCCCCTCGCCGCCCGCGTGCAATGTCTGCGCAGCCCCGGCGGTATCGAGGCCTGGCTCCTCGAGGACCATACGCTGCCGATCCTGTCGATGCAGGTCGGGTTTCGGGGCGGTCCCACGCTCGATCCATGCGGCCGGGCCGGCACCGTACGAATGCTCGCCAACCTGCTCACTGAGGGCGCCGGATCGATGGACGGGGGCACGTTCCGCCGGGCCCTGGGCGACCGTGCGATCCAGATGTCCTTCTCGGTCTGGAGCGACAGCCTGCGCGGCGAACTCAAGACGCTCGCCCGCGAGACCGAAGCGGCCTTCGATCTGCTGTGCCTCGCCTTGCGTGACCCACGCCTGGCCGCGGACGACATCATTCGGGTTCGAAGCGCGATGGAGGCGGAGGTTCGCGCCGGCCTCAGCCGCCCGGATCAGGTGGTGAGCCAGACCTTCGCCGCGCGCGGGTTCGCCGGGCATCCCTATGGCCAGCCGACCTCTGGGGATCTCGACAGCCTGCCGCGGATCGAGCAGGCGGACCTTGCGGCGGTGCAGACGCGGATGCTGAACCGCAATAACCTGCGGGTCGCCGTCGTCGGTGCGATCGGGCCGGACGATCTCTGCCTTGCCCTGGATCGCGTCTTCCTCGAACTCCCGATGGGCGCGCCGGCGCAGACGCCGGCGATCGCGCTGCAGGGGCTCGGCGAACGCATCGTCACCCGGCTCGACCTTCCGCAATCGACGATTCGCTTCGGACGGCCCGGCCCCTCCCGCAAGGACCCGGACTTCGCTGCTGCCACCGTGGTGAACCAGTGCCTGGGCGGGGACATGTCCTCGCGCCTGTTTCGGGAGGTCCGGAAGAAGCGAGGGCTCTGCTACGCGATGGGCACCGCCCTTCAGGTGGCGGATGGCGCCTCGACTCTCGTGGGCCGCACCGCGACCCGGAACGATCGCGTCGCGGAGGCGCTCGACGTGATCGAGGCGGAGCTTGTCCGGTTGTCTCGCGAGGGCCTCGAGGCCGACGAGATGGAGCGGAGCAAGGGCTACCTCATCGGCTCCTCCAAGCTGCGCCTCGACAGTTCATCGGCCATTTCAGCCCTCTTGCTGGGATTGCAGCTCGACGGGCGCCCGCTGGACTGGCTCGACACCCAGAACACGCGCATCGCCGCGGTGACCTCGGAGGACGCGCGACGCGCTGCGGCGCGCCTTATCGGTGATGCTCGCCTGCTCGTGGCGATTGCCGGAGATCCGGTGGTGCCGTGATCGCGTCGGCGTATCCCGAGCCGGCAAACCCAGGGGTTCCCCGCCATTGGACCGCCGGGCTCAATTTTTTTCTTCATGGGCACATTCGGGCGGCACCCTTGCCCGATCTGGAGGGACGGGACGTGAGATCGATCGTCATGATGAGCCTTGGGCTGATCCTCGGGGGACCATTCGCCGCTGAAGCGCAACCGCTGGCGCCCGGGACGACCGCACCGGCTGCACCCAGTGTGGCCCAGCCCGGTACCGGGCGGGAGGGTTCCGCGAGGGCCGGCCTTCTCGCCGCCTCCGCGGCTTCCACTCCGGCACCGGGAGGCTTCGATCCGCCGGGGCAGAAGCCGCCGCGGCCGGACAATGCGCTGGGGCCGGATCTCGTCGCCTACGTCTTCGCACCGGTCGGACGGATCGTGGGACCGATCACCGAGGGCCTTCATGCCTTCGACGCGGCCCTCGCCCCAGTCAACGCAGTCCTGCTGCCGTTGACCGGTCCTCGGACCGTCGCATCCGAGGCCCCGCCGACTCCCCCATCGGTTCCGCCGCTGGCGGCGGCGGAACCCACCGGGCGCCTGCCGCGCAAGTAACGGCTCCGCTCCGCTCTACCGGACGCATCGCCCGGTCCGCGTCGGCGGACGGGTCAGGTTTCAGGCCATTTTGGCCGAGTCCCGCTTGGCCGAGTCCCGCGCGACACAGTCCTCAGGAAGGTCGTCACTCATGTCCTCATCCGAGCTGCTCATCGGCGATCCCGCTCCGGCCATCGAGATCGAGACGTTTCTGAAAGGCGAACCGATCACGGGCTTCGCACCGGGCCGCGTCCACGTCGTCGAATTTTGGGCGACCTGGTGTGGCCCCTGCGCCGCCAGCATTCCGCATCTGACGGATCTTCAGGGGCGCCATCCGGCCGTGCTGATCCTTGGGATTGCCGTCGGGTGGGCGGAGCTTGAGGTCGTGCAGACCTTCGTGCGCACGTGGGACGACCGGATCGGCTACCGGATCGCCATCGACCGCCGGCCGGATCACGAGATCGGCCGGAGCCTGATGCGCGTCGCCTGGTGCGACGCGGCCTACCAGCAGGGTGTGCCGACGGCCTTCATCGTGGATGGCGCGGGTCGCATCGCTTGGATCGGACATCCGATGGACCTGGATGCGCCGCTCGCTGCGGTGGTCGAAGGACGCTGGGAGCTCGCCGCTGCCGCCGAGGCGCACCGGGCACAATTGCTGCGGGACAAGGTCCGCGAGGCCTGGGCCTTGGAGCGGGCGGTGCGTGCCTGCGCCGACATGGGCGACCGGGACGGCATGCTGCGGGTCTACGACACGGCCTTTACCGCCGAGCCCGCGCTGGAGCGGACGTTTGGCTTCGGCAAGTTCAAGCAACTAGCGGCCGGCAGCGAGGCGGCCCTGGCCTACGGACGGCACCTGATCACCGAGGTCGGCGCAGACGACGTCAATATGCTCTTCAAGATCGGGCTCGGCCTGACGCAACAGGGCGAAGCCCTGGAGTGTCCGACGTCAGCACCTGTGAGACAGATTGAGGGTCTTCACGAACGGAGGATGGCTGGTTCATCGTAGCCCCTGAGGAGCGAAGATGAAGCAGACATCCGGA
>NZ_LMRM01000042.1:0-9903 GCF_001426045.1 Methylobacterium sp. Leaf94 | reverse complement strand
ACCCCAGGCCCAAACCCCGCCAATCGTCAGGAGATGCAAAAGCAAGCCGCCAACCCCGTTGGCCGCCCGCCGATGAACCGGGGTATACGGATCACTCCCAGACCCGTCAACTGCCGGAAACGAAAAAACTTCCCCGTGGGTGTCACGGCGCCCCTCCCCTCCTCCGGTGACGGGCGCGCCGAAACGTGCCTCAATCTCGACATGCTGGGCCACGACATCCGTCGCCGGTCGCTTCGCAGCGCCCTGCGCGGGGACTCCGCGTCGCCGATACACAAATCAGGAATGTCAGAGTGAAGCGCGGCCGTCTGAAGATCGGGGAGCGGGACGGCCCAACGGAGGCGCGCGCGCCGGGACGGTCGCCGAACGGCAGCCTTCCGGCCCTCGATCTCCTCGGTCCCGACGCCGCGCGGATCGACCGGCGCGACGTCAATCTGCGCTGGCTTTGCGCCAGCGCGCTCACCGGCCTGACGGGCGCGGCGCTGATCGGCGCGGCGATCCACGTCTCCCTGCAGAGCGAGGTCTCCTTCGCGGCGATCCCCGAGCGAGCCTCGAACGCCGTTCGGCCCGCCCTCAGCGACGGCACCGCCAACGTGGCCCGCAAGAGCGACCGGCTGGTGCGGAACCTGATGATCGCCTCGGCCAAGCAGAGCTTCCGCTCGCCCGTGACGGTACGGCTCGGCGACCGCGAGATCATCAAGGTGCGGCCCTTCATGCGCGTCTCGACCGCGCTCTCGATGACGACGGGCGTCTTCGCGACCGAGATGCCGCGCTTCGATCCGATGAAGCTCAGCACGGACGAGCCCCTGGAACGCGCGCCCGAGTCGGGCCTGGCGGATGCGCCGGGCGCCGAGGTCTCCGTGATCAAGCGCGATCTCGCCGGGATCGACGTCGAGGCCGGCGCCCCGGCCCTCTCCGACGACGACGTGGCGGCGCAGATCGAGGAGGAGCGGCGCCTCTCGGCCGAGGCAGGCCGCCGGGCCGCGATCCCGATCGCGCCCCAGATCATGCTGTCGCGGACCCTGCAGCAGGGTATGGCGGCGTCACGCTTCGATCCGGCCGCACGCCTCGGCGACGAGGGCTCGCCCTTCAAGTCCATCGACGTCCTGGTGGTGCCGGAGAACGTCACCAGCCTAGCCAAGAGCGGCGCCGGCTCCGAGCCGCCCCTCGTCGAGGAGCGCGACCTCGCCCTCAAGCGCGGCGAGACGCTGGAGGCCGCCCTCAAGAACACGGCGCGGGCCGGCGACGACCAGATTCGCGGCATCGTGGCCGCCCTCGGCGGGCGCACGCGCACGGCCGACCTTTCCGAGGGCCAGCAGTTCCGGGTCCAGGTCGCACCCGGGCCACGGCCCGGCGATCCGCGTCAGGTGACCCGCGTGGTGCTCTACGGCGAGAGCGGCATCGAGGGGATCGCGGCGATCAATGATCGCGGCACCTTCGTTTCCGTCGCGCCGCCAACCGAGGACGCCCCCTCGCGGGCAGCGCCGGCGGTGGCGGACGCTTCCGAGGACGGCGAGGAGGACGGCGGCACGGGTCCGCGCCTGTATCAGAGCCTCTACGAGACGGCAGCCCGGCACGACCTGCCCCGCGGTGCCGTGGACGACCTGGTCAAGATCTTCGGCTACGACGTCGATTTCCAGCGCCGGATCTCGCAGGGCGACAGCCTCGACGTCTTCTATACCTTCGACGACGAGGGGGCGCAGGGCTCCACCGAACGGCCGGAACTGCTCTACGCCTCGCTCAATCTGGGTGGCGAGGTGCGCAAGGTCTTCCGCTTCCAGTCCCCCGACGACGGGACGATCGACTACCTCGACGAGCAGGGTCGGTCGCTCAAGAAGTTCCTCATCCGCAAGCCCATCGCCGACGGCATCATGCGCTCGGGCTTCGGCTATCGGCGCCACCCCGTGCTCGGCTACGCGAAGCTGCATACCGGCGTCGACTGGGCGAACCCGATCGGCACGCCCATCGTGGCCGCCGGCAATGCGACGGTGCTGAAGGCGGATTGGGATTCGGGCTATGGCCGCCGAGTGGAATTGCAGCACATCAACGGCTACGTCACGACCTACAATCACATGTCCCGCTTCGCCCGCGGCATCACCGCCGGCGCCAAGGTGCGCCAGGGCCAAGTGATCGGCTATGTCGGTTCGACCGGCCTCTCCACGGGTGCCCACCTCCACTACGAGGTCATCATCAACGGGCACTTCGTCGACCCGATGAAGATCCGCGTCCCCCGCGGGCGCGAACTCGACGGGCGAATGCTCGCGGAGTTCACCCGCCAGCGCGAGCAGATCGAGGGCACGATGCAGAAGTCGCGCACGGCCTCCGCCATGGCCCAGCGCGACGCGATGCGCTGATCCCGGCCCCGACGGTCCCGTCCCTCATATCTGCATTCTCGGGCTGATCGCCGCCGCTCAGGCGAAACCGAGGCGGGCCCGTATGCCCGCCGGGCTCTCGCCGGACGCGCGCAGGTCGGCGAGGGAACGCGAGCCGCGGGATTTCGCGAGCTTCTCGCCCGAGGCGTCCCGCAGCAGGGCGTGGTGATGGTAGCGGGGTGACGGCGCCCCGATCAGGGCCTGCAGCAGGACGTGCAGGTCGGTGCTGGCGCGCAGGTCTTCGCCTCGGACCACGTGGGTGATGCCCTGCACGGCATCGTCCATCACGACGGCGAGGTGATAGCTCGTCGGCACGTCCCGGCGGGCGATGACGGGGTCCCCCCACCGTGCCGGATCGGCGGCCTCGTCCCGCTCGATGCCGATTTGGCGGACAGCCCCCCTCCCCTCCCCCGCCGCGACGGCGAAGGTCCGCACCACGTGCGGGCCGGGTGACGCGGCCAGGGCCGTGTCGAGCCGCCAGGTATGCGGCTCGCCAGCGGCGCGTCGCCGATCGGCGACGCTCTCGGACAGGGCCCGGCAGGTGCCCGGATAGAGCGGCGCTCCGTCGGGGTCGCGGGGCACCGGCGCGCCGCGGCCGGCGTCGGCCTCCACCACCGCGGCGATCGCGCCGCGGGAGCAGAAGCACGGATAGGCCAGACCGCGCTCGGCCAGCGCAGAGACCTGGTACCGGTACGCGTCGAGATGTTCCGACTGTCGGCGCTCGGGGGGCGCGAACCGCAGGCCGAGCCAGGCGAGGTCCTCACGGAGGCCCTGGATCAGCTCCGGGCGCGACCGGACCGGATCGATGTCCTCGATCCGCAGCAGCAGGCGGCCGCCGATGCCCCGCGCGAGGGCATCGTTCAGGAGGGCGGAGGCGGCGTGTCCGAGATGCAGGCGGCCGTTCGGGCTGGGGGCGAAGCGGAAGACCGGGGCGTTCACGGACGGATCCCTCCCGACCGCCGGTCGATCAGCCGCCGACGCGGCGCAGGCAGCTCTGTTCCTTCGCCACGCAGGCGATCCCCGGCAGGGAGCAATGGATGCCCCCCTCGCCGCGCTGGCAGACGCGGCAGCCGTCGCCCCACTCGGCACAGGCCGTGTCCTCGCTCGGCGCCACGCTCGCCCTGGGGTGCGACGGCGCCGGTACGGCGGCCCCGATCAGCACCGTCGCGGCGGTGAGGGCGACCACGCCCCAGGCGACGCGGCGGTCGTGGGTGCGCGTCGGCGCGTCGGATATGCGGTCATCGGCCATGGCGCGGTGTTCGCGCGGGCGGACCGGCGTGTCAACGTTCACGCGGCTGCCGCACGACCAGCCAGCAAGTCCGGCAGGGCCCGGAGATCCAGGGGCTTGGCGAGAAAATGATCGAAGCCGGCCGCTCGGGCCTCCCGCTCGTCGTCGCGGCCCGCATTGGCGGTGAGTGCGATGAGCCGGAGTGCGGAAGCGCGAGGCCCGCTCTCGCCGGCGCGAATCCGTCGGGCGGTCTCGAGCCCGTCGAGCCCGGGCATGCGGATGTCCAGGAGGGCGAGATCGAAGGGCGCCGCGTCGGAGGCTTCGCGGATGCGAGCGAGCGCCTGCTCCCCGTCCCGCGCGAGGACGACGATCGCCCCGAGGCGTTGCAGGGCCTTGGTGGCCAGGAGGGCGTTGATCGGGTTGTCCTCGGCCAGGAGCACGCGCGGTCCGCCGGAGATCGGGGCAAGCAGAACCTCCGATCCTGGCTGAACGGCGGCCCGGTGCGCGGCCTCGTTCGGCGTCGCCGGCCGCTCGCCCCGCGGGGGGGCCGGCGCGAGCAGGCGATCGAACAGCGAGCGGGCGCGCACGGGCTTCACGAGGTAACTGTCAAAACCGGACGCGGCCGGCGCACCGAAGTCGCGTCGATCGAAGGGGGAGAGCAGCACCAGGCAGCAGCGCACGCCGTGCCGCCGCGCCTCCCCGGCGAGGGCTCGAACGGCGGCGTCCCCGAGGGTCCGATCCGCCAGGAGGGCGTCGAAGGCGGCCCCCGGCAGCGCGGCGAGTCCCGCCTCGAGGTCCGGCACCACCCGGGCTGAGGCCCCGGACCGCGTCAGCCGGCGCGCGAGGTAGGGCGCCTGGAACGGCGAGCTCGCCACGATGAGGACCCGGCGTCCCGCGAAACCGGGCGGGCGCTCCCGTCCCGCCTCGGCGACATCGAGCGGAAGGGCGACGGTGAAGGTGCTGCCCGTGCCGAGGCGCGACGTCGCCTCGACATGGCCACCCATCCGGGTGACGAGGCGACGCGTGATGGCGAGGCCGAGCCCGGTTCCCTCGTGCCGTCGGCTCGCACTGTCGTCGCCCTGCTCGAACTCCTCGAACAGGCGCGGGATGCGGTCCTGCGGGATGCCCGGACCCGTGTCCGAAATGGCGATGCGCAGATGGCCGTCCCCGTGGGTCAGTTCCACCCCGACGCCACCGGTCCCCGTGAACTTGATGGCGTTGCCGGCGAGGTTCACGAGGATCTGCCGGACCCGGTCCGCGTCGCCGATCACGAGGCGCGGGACGTCGTCGGCAACGTCCACGGCGATCTCGATGCCCTTGTCCTGGGCGCGGGGCGCGAGCAGCTCCACAACGCCCTCGGCGATCTCGGCCGGATCGAAGGGCTCGGCGGCGAGGTCGAGGCGTCCCGCCTCGATCCGTGAGAAATCGAGGATACCGTCGATCAGGGTCAGCAACGCCTTGCCCGAGGTGCCGATGGCCTCGACGTAGGTGCGCTGCTCCGGATCGAGCCCGGTCTCGAGGACGAGGTCGGCCATGCCGAGAATCCCGTTCAGCGGCGTGCGGAACTCGTGGCTCACGGTGGCGAGGAAGCGCGACTTCGCCACGTTGGCGGCTTCGGCCCGGGTCAGGGCCTCGTCCAGGGAGCGGGCGGATTCGACCCGCTCGGTGATGTCGGCACCGGCACGCAGCCATTGGGTCTCGCCATTGCTGCCCGGCACCGCCATCTCGATGAACGTGTACCAGCGCGGCGTCCCCGTGGCCGGGGCGAGCCGCATCTCGATCCGGCGCACGCCGTCCGCCTGCCGCACGATCTCGCCGGTCTCCAGCACCTCCGGCTGGCGGGTCGTGCCGAGGAGCGACAGGGGCTCGGCCCCGACGAGACGGCCGAAGCCCGCGTTGGCGAAGGTGATCCGGCCCTGGGAATCCCGTTGGACGATGATCTCCGTCGTGGCCTGCACCAAGGCGCGGTAGCGCTCTTCGTTCTCGGAGAGGCGCCAGATCCGGTCCTCGAGATGCTCGGTGCGTCCCTCCTCTTGCGCGACCGGCCGGGGGCCAACTCTGGCCCGATGGCTGCGCGCGCGCAGAAGCCAGCCCGCCAGGAAGGCCAGACCGGACGGGAGAAGGACAAGGACGATGTCCGGCAGAGTCATGCAGCCAGCCCCTGGCGGGTCGGGACCCCACCGGGGGCCGACCATGCCGCCCGAGGTTGAAGGCCGGCTTTCGAAAGGCTGTTAAAGGTTCGTTGCCGGCCCCCTTCGGGATTGACGCGACGCGCCGTACGCTTCACGGGCCGGTCGCGATGGTGTAGGCGCGGCGGCTTGATCCCGGGCCGCGCTCCCGGCGGCTCCGAGGAACGCGAGACGTGAGTGTCATGACGGCTACGAGTTCGGCAAATCCCGGTCAGGCGCGGATCGCCGCCGCCTTCGCGCGCTGCCGCGTTGAGAAGCGGGCGGCCCTGGTGACCTACGTCATGGCCGGCGACCCGGATGCCGAGACCTCCCTGAAGGTCCTGCAGGCCCTCCCGGCCGCGGGGGCCGACATCGTCGAGTTCGGCCTGCCCTTCACCGATCCCATGGCCGACGGCCCGGCGATCCAGGCGGCCGGCCTGCGCGCGCTCAAGCACGGGCAGGGTGTGGTACGGACCCTCGACCTCGTCCGGCGCTTCCGCGCGGGGAATATCGAGACGCCGGTGATCCTGATGGGATACTACAACCCCATCCATGCCTACGGCGTCGCGCGTTTCCTCGACGATGCTCTGGCGGCCGGCATCGACGGCCTGATCATCGTCGACCTTCCGCCGGAGGAAGACGACGAGCTCTGCCTTCCGACGCTGGAGAAGGGCCTCGCCTTCATCCGGCTCGCCACGCCGACCACCGACGAGAAGCGCCTGCCGGCCGTTCTCGCGAACACGGCGGGCTTCGTCTACTACGTCTCGATCACCGGCATCACCGGTACGGCGAAGCCGAACTTCGACCGGGTCGCGGAAGCCGTGGGCCGGATCCGGCGCCACACCGACCTGCCCATCGTCGTGGGCTTCGGCGTGCGCACCGGCGCGGATGCCGCCGCGATCGCCCGCGGCGCCGACGGGGTGGTGGTCGGCTCGGCCCTGGTCGATGCCATGCGGGCGACTCTCGACGAAGAGGGCGCGTCGAAGGGCGGGACGGTCGAGGCCGTCAGCGCCCTGGTCCGCGAGCTGGCCGAGGGCGTTCGCTCCTCGCCCCGCGCCTGACGCAATTTACAGAGACCTTTCGGCTCGCTCGCTTCGAGCCCGCACAAGGACGCCGTCGCATGATGGTTGAACCGATGAACTGGATCTCGGAGGTCGTTCGCCCCAAGATCAAGACCTTGTTCAAGCGCGAGACCCCGGAGAACCTCTGGGTCAAATGTCCCGACACGGGCCAGATGGTCTTCCACAAGGAGGTGGAGAGCAACCATTGGGTCATTCCGGGCTCCGAGCACCACCTCAAGATGAGCGCCCAGGCGCGCCTCAAGATGATGTTCGACGAGGGAACCTGGATCGACGTGCCCCTGCCGGAGGTCGCCGCGGACCCGCTCAAGTTCCGCGACGAGAAGCGCTACGTCGACCGCCTGAAGGACGCTCGGGCCAAGACCGGGATGACCGACGCCTTCAAGGTCGGCTTCGGCCGGGTCTCCGGCCTGCCGATGACGCTGGCGGTGCAGGACTTCGCCTTCATGGCCGGGTCGCTCGGCATGGCGGCGGGCGAGGCCTTCGTGCGCGGCGCCGAGACCGCCCTCGACAAGCGCACCCCCTACATCCTGTTCTCCGCCTCGGGCGGCGCGCGCATGCAGGAGGGCATCCTGTCGCTGATGCAGATGCCCCGCACCACCGTGGCGGTGCGCCGGCTCAATGCCGCCAAGCTGCCCTACATCGTGGTGCTCACCAATCCGACCACCGGCGGCGTCACCGCGTCCTACGCGATGCTGGGCGACGTCCATCTGGCGGAGCCCGGTGCGCTGATCTGCTTTGCCGGCCCCCGCGTCATCGAGCAGACGATCCGTGAGAAGCTGCCCGACGGGTTCCAGCGCGCGGAATACCTGCGCGACCACGGCATGGTCGATCAGGTCGTGCACCGGCACGCCCTGAAGGACACGATCGCCAACCTGTGCGGTCTCCTCATGAACCAGGAGCCCGGAGCGCAGCCGGCCCGGACGGCCACGCCGGTCCCTGAGCCCGTCTGAGGCGCCACACCCCGCTCCCTTCCCTTCGCGACACGACGTTCGATCATGGATTCCTCCGACGCGCTGATGGCGCGCTTCCTCGCCCTCCACCCGCGCACGATCGACCTGTCGCTCGGGCGGATCGAGCGCCTGCTTGCCCGGCTCGGACATCCCGAGCGCAAGCTTCCGCCGGTGATTCACGTCGCCGGCACCAACGGGAAGGGCTCGACCATCGCCTTCATGCGGGCGATCCTCGAGGCGGCGGGGCTGGCGGCCCACGTCTACACCTCGCCCCACCTCGTGCGCTTTCACGAGCGCATCCGCATCGGCGCGATCGGCGGCGGCCACTTCGTGCCCGAGGACCAGCTCGCCGATGCCTTCGCGCGCTGCGAGGCCGCCAACGACGGCGAGCCGATCACGGTGTTCGAGATCACCACGGCGGCCGCCCTGCTGCTGTTCTCCGAGCAGCCCGCGGACGTGCTCCTCCTGGAGGTCGGCCTCGGCGGCCGGGTGGACGCGACGAACGTGATCGACAGTCCCGCGGCCGCGGTGGTCACACCGATCGGGCGCGACCATGCGGAGTACCTCGGCGACACCGTCGAGGCCGTGGCCACGGAGAAGGCCGGGATCTTCAAGAAGGGCTGCCCGGCGATCATCGCCGCGCAGGACTACGCCGAGGCCGATTCCGCGCTCTGCCGCCTCGCCGAGGCCGCCGGGGCCATGCCGATCCGGGTCGGCAACCAGGATTTCTCGGTCCATGCCGAGCGCGGGCGCCTCGTCTACCAGGACGATCTCGACCTGTTCGACCTGCCGAAGCCGCGCCTGAACGGCCGGCACCAGTTCACCAATGCGGGCACGGCGATCGCTGCCCTACGCGCGGCCGGCTTCGGCGATATCGGCACCGCCGCCATCGAGGCCGGCCTGAACTCCGTCGAGTGGCCCGGACGCCTGCAGCGGCTGAACCGGGGACGCCTGTCCGAGCTCGTGCCGCCGGGCGCCGAGCTCTGGCTCGACGGCGGCCACAACATCGACGGCGGGCGCATCCTCGCCGCCGCCATGGCGGATCTCGGCGAGCGCTCCGACGTGCCGCTGGTTCTCATCGTCGGGTTGCTGGGTACCAAGGACGCGGAGGGGTTCCTGCGCAATTTCATCGGTCTGGCGCGGGTGCTCGTGGCGGTTCCGATCGCCGGCCAGATGGCGGCCAGACCCGCCGACGAGGTGGCGAGCATTGCGGCGGAGGTCGGCCTGAACGCGCAGTCCGCGCCGAGTGTCGAGGCCGCCCTGGAGAGCCTGGCCGATATCGCGTTCGAGCAGCCGCCACGCATCCTGATCTGCGGTTCGCTTTACTTGGTGGGCGCTGTGCTGACCGCGAACGGGACGCCTCCCACCTGATTTTCCTTAACTTTTCCCGGGGTTCGCTCACGACCACGTCAGCTCTGCTGTGTGACCCTGGCGCTACATCTTGGCTGTGGAAACTGCAGTAGGTTCTCCCTCGATCGGGCATATCGCTGGGGATCAAATAATGAAAAAGCTTCTTACGTCTTTCGCGGCCTTCACGGCCCTCACCGCGGCCGCTTCGGCCGCTGACCTTCCGCGTCGCGCGGCGCCCCCGGTGTTCGTGCCGGTGCCGGTGTTCACCTGGACCGGCTTCTACGCCGGTTTCAACGCTGGTTACGGCTTCGACGCCTCCAGCAACAACCAGCCGACCGTCATCGGCGTGAACGGCGCCAGCACCCTGGTCCTGCCGGGCACCACCGCTGTCGTCGCCTTCCAGAACGGCCAGAGCAACGACGGCTTCGTCGGCGGCGGTCAGATCGGCTACAACTACCAGTTCACCCCGGGCTCCGGTGTCGTGATCGGTGTCGAGGCCGATGCCCAGTACGTCGACTTCGGTCGTGAGCGGAACCGCTTCACGGCCACCGGCCCGCTGGCCGCCCAGCAGGTCTTCAACCCGGCCGGCATCTCGGGCCTCGACTACTTCGGCACCGTCCGCGGTCGCCTCGGCTACGCCTTCGACCGCGTCCTGTTCTACGGCACCGGCGGCTTCGCCTACGGTTCGGGCGGCGGTCGCGACTTCGGTCTGACCAACCGCAGCCGTGACGACTTCCAGACCGGCTGGGCTGCCGG
>NZ_LMRM01000041.1:0-11079 GCF_001426045.1 Methylobacterium sp. Leaf94 | reverse complement strand
ACAGGTCCACGATCTCGTAGCGGGCGAACGTCCCCTCGCTCGTGGACACGTCCGCCCCCTCCACAACCGCCCCCGTCGTCGGGCCGGCCGCAGGCAGAAGCGAGGTACAGCCCGTCACGAGGCAGGCTGTCAGGGCGGCCAGGGACGCCTTACGAAGCATTGTTACTCTCCTGACCGGACCGCGCGCAGGTGCGATCCGGCGACGACGCCCGCCTCGGTCACGGCGCACGGGCGGCGCCATCGTGTTCGATGAAACGTGATCCCGAGGTCGCCCGTGAGGGGACTGGGATCACGGCACAAGCCTCCGAGCGGTGGCCGCGTCGGACGATAGCGGCAAAACGCTGCGATCGGATTAACGGATCGTGCACCCAGGCAGGCTCCGACCGGCCCATGCTGGATCCGGCCGCCTATCCATCACCAATGCGTCACGAGGGTGGCAAAGCCAAGCTCTCCCCCTCTCCGGGGAGCGCGATGATCTGACGGAGTTGACGCCCGAGCTCCGCCGCCGTGAGGTCGCGTCGGGCTCCCCCCCCGCCGGCATCCGGTCCGAACCTGAAGATGGCGTAATCCGTCGCCGTGCCGCCGAAACCGGGCCGGCAATTGGGAAGGGCCGGCGCATGATCGCCGAACACGCAGAGGGTGGCCCGCAGGCCTTCCAATCCGGCGAGGAGGGCTTCCACGGCCCGGCCCGTATTGCGTACATGGGTCAGGTATTGTGCCAGCGGGTCGTCGATACCCGGCAGACGCCCCGGCTTCCACGGCCCGTGGTTCTCCATCGTGATGCCGTACAGAAACAGGGGGCCGCTGCGCGCGCGGACTTCCGCCAGCACGCGGTCGGCCATCGCCGCGTCGCCGACATAGGGTCCCACCCGGGGTGCCTCGGAGAAGTCGTCCTCCATGATCAGGCGATCGAAGCCGAGGCGTGTCACTACCGCGGCGCGGTTGAAGAAGTCGCGGTGGAAGGGATGCACGAAGACGGTCTCGAACCCCGCATCGCGGGCGCGCAGGGGCAGGCTCGTCGGCTCGTGGCCGCCATGGGTGAGGTAGGGGTCGAACACACCGAACCCGAGATCCTCGGCATCGGTACCGGTCAGGACCGCGTGCTCAGTGCGCATCGTGTAGGCCCCGTGGGCCGGCACGCGCAGCCGCCCGTGGAGGGTGGCGCGCTCGCGAATGATCTCCATCAGCGGCAGGGGCGGTCCGCCGAGGCGTACCGGATCGAGGAAGGATTCGAGCTGTACCACGACGATCACGGGTGCGTCGCCCCGCTGGATCGGGGTCGGGAGAGCCGCTCCCCGTTCGGTTCGGCGATGGGCGCGCCAACGAAGGGCATAGCCGAGCAGCGTGGCCGGAAGCCCGAACCGAGCGATGTCGACGTCCAGTGCCGGCGCCGGAAACAAGCGCGCGAGGGCGGCGGCGGCCTTCCCCTCCCCCGAGAGCACCACGCTGCTGACCAGCATCAGCGGGAGGGCCAGGATCGCCAGGATCGCGACGCTCGGCTCGACCGGCAGGATGGTCGGCTCGATCGCATACCAAGCGGCGACCACTGTGAAAGCGACGATGAGCGGCCCGGCCATGCGAGGGTCGCTGAGCGGGCGGGTGTAGTAGAGCTCCGGATGGCGCGGCACCTGCCGCAGGAGGGCGAAGTCGCTGAACACCAGCGGTTCGCCGATGATGCCGCGTTTGAGCCGGCTGACGATGGTGAGGATCAGAATCGTCAGGACGCAGGAGACGCCCGCGAGCCAGGGACGCCAGGAGAACTGAAACCAGAACGCCATCACCCATCCGTAGCCCGCGAGGCGGATCGCGAGGTCGCGGGGACGCAGGCTCACGGGCCGCGCCTGCCCACCCTCGCGGGCCTCGATGGCCAGACCGAGCAGCAGGGCGAGGGTCAGACTGAGAAGAAAGGTCATTGCGGCGTCAGGGCTTCCGGTCCGGAAATCGCTCGACGCCGCGCTTGGCGCGAAGGCGTCGGATGAGAGGGTTCAGCAGAGCGTAGCGCATCCGCATGTTGAGAATCGCCGTTCGACTCATGGCGAGGCGCGAAGGACCGGCCGCATCGCGAGCGGCGGCGAGGCGATCGAGAAGGCGCTCGGCCGAGCACGGCTTGAGAGTGACCGGATCGAGGTAGAGCGGGTAGAGCAGGAGGGCGCCCGCCACGAGTTCGTCGAGCGCGAGCCGGCGCCCCCGATCCGCGCCCGGGGCCAGATCCTCGGTCAGGCCCCATCCGGCGTAGAACGGACGCCCGTGGACCGCGACGGTGCGGCCGCGGATCAGGGCTTCGAAGCCCGCCAGCGAGGTCATCGTCTCGACGTGGTCGACCCGGTCGAGCAGATCCACGATGGAGAGCCCACCGACGATCCGGTCGGCGAGGGTGAGAGCCTCGGCCTCCGGGATTGCACCGGTCCGGAACCCGGCCTCCACGTCGGGATGCGGCTTGTAGAGCAGGAACGCGTCCGGGTTCCGGGCCCGGGCGGCTCGCAGCAGATCGCGGTTCGAGCGCACCACCGGGGAGCCGTGCATCACCGAGGCGTCATCCTCGACCTGGCCGGGGACGAGCACGATCCGGCGATCGCGCGGCCAGTCGCCGGACTCGTCGGTGAGACCGACATTGTATTTGGTCAGGCGGCGGGCGATCACGAGTTCGCGCAGGGCCTTCGCCCGCGCGACGAGGTCCGGCGGGAAGGTCGACGTCCGCAGGAGAAAAGCGAGCCGGCTCTCGGTCCGTGGATCGTAGTAGATCCCGCGATCGTCGACGACGATCGAGGCGCCGGGGGCGAGGCCGGCCCCGAGGCCCACGGAACGCAGAAAACCGTCCTCGATCCGCGCGAGAGGCACGCCCGCTTCGGCGCAGAGCGGCCCCAGCCGTTCCGGCATGCGCGTGGCCCAGACCCGGACCTGGGCCTGGTGCGCCCGTGCGGCGGCCACGGCATCCTCCGCCGTCATGGTGTGGATCGGTGGTCCCTGCGGACCGACCATGAATGCGTCGAGAACCGGACGCTTCCAGCCCGAGATGCCGACCAGCACCGTCCGTGTCTCGTTGTCGGCGAAGCGGTCGCGCAGCCATGCGACGCGGTCGAGGCAATCCCCGAACTCGATCGGGGCCCGCGTCCAGGGATCGAAGTAGTGGATCCCCGTGCCGTAGCGCAGAACCACGAGCTCCTGCGTCGTCGGAGGTGCGGACATGTCACCCGGACGGCCGACGTCGCACCCGGCGAGACGCGCCTCGCAGGCCGTCGCCCAGTCGTCGACGAAGACCCGGCGAACCCGTTCGAACAGCGCCCAGGGATCGACCGGGGATGGGATGACCCGCAAGTGCGGAGAGAGGCTCGGCGACAGGTCCGCGCATCCGCTTGAGCCGGCAGCGAGGAACGTCCTGTCCGGGTGCGCCGCCAGCACGCGCATCACGAAGGCCCGAAGGCGGGCGCCGGAGCGGGCGACGGCGCCCTCGACGAGGATGAGGGACGGATCGGCGAGACCGGACAGGGCCTCCGAGATGGCCTCGACGGTCCGGCGGGAGAACCGATTCCGTCCGAAGGTCCGGGCGCGCAGCAGCGCCTCGGTGTCGACCTGCCCAAGACAGGTTGCGTGGCCAGCGTGGTCGACGCGGAGGCTCGCCATCCCCGTGTTGGGCTTGTCGTAGGGAGACAGCAGGGGACCCGGTCCCACGATCACGGGACGTGCCAGGCGCTGCGCGACGCTGCGGAGAACGCCGGAATCCCAGACCACGGGCGCCGCCCCGGGACGCCAGCGGGAGGCGAAGGGGACGTCCAGCGCGGTCGAGATCTCGGATCGCAGCGCGTGAACGCGTCCGCCTGTGGATAAGAGGGATGACGGCAGGGTCGAGGGCATGCGCACTTTCGGATCGACGTAACCGGCCGCTGCCTTAGCATCTTCGGGGCTCCGAGGGGCGTGAGTCGGGGGAGAGCGCTCGCCCGGGCCGGGCAGCCGCACCGCAGGGGGCGTTGCCGTAAAGGCACAGGCCACCGGAAATCCATTCCGGCCCTACGAGCGCCCAATTGCTGGGATGGGAGTCCCGTGCGACGGATTTGACCGTCCAGGGTGGCCCGCCATTGAACGGGCGCAGGAGCAGGCGTCGGAGAGAATGCTTCAGCCCCGCGCAGACATGCATCGCGACGGACAGGCGACGTTCCTCTTCCTCCAGGGACTCGCATCACCCTTCTTCGCAGACCTGGGCCGCGCCCTGGAGGCGCGCGGCCATCGGGTGCGGCGCATCAATTTCTCGTCCGGCGACTGGCTGTTCTGGCGCCTCCCCTCGGACAATTACCGGGGCCGCTTCGACAAGTGGGGCGCCTACGTCGCGGACTACGTCCGCACGCACGGCGTAACGGACATCGTGCTCTTCGGAGATTGTCGGCCCTACCATGTCGCCGCCACGGCCGCCGCCCAGCCCTTCGGCGTCCGATTCCACGTCTTCGAGGAGGGCTATCTCCGGCCGAACTGGATCACCTGCGAGCTCGGCGGCGTGAACGGCAACTCGGCGCTGCCGAAGACCGCGGACGAGATCCGCGCCGTGGCCCGCCGCCTGCCGCAGCCCGGCCGCGCGATGCCGTCGAGCGGCGACATGGCCCGGCGCAGCCTCTGGGACGTGGCCTACAACATCGCGAATTTCGGCTTCCCGTACTTCTTCCCGCATTTCCGCAGCCACCGGCCGCATCACATCGCGGTGGAATATGCCGGCTGGATCAAGAAGTTCGCCCGGCGCGCCCATACGCGGCGCGAGGCGGCACGACTGAACGAAGCCTACACGGCGATCGGCGTCGATTATTTCCTGCTGCCGCTCCAGCTCGACAGCGACTACCAGATCCGCGTCCATTCCCCCTTCCTGGGGGTCGAAGGCTTCATGGATCGGACGATCGCGTCCTTCGCCGCCCATGCGCCGGCGCCGACCCGCCTGCTGATCAAGCTGCATCCCCTCGACAGCGGCCTGATCAATTGGCGCAAGTACGCCCGCCATTCGGCGCGCCGGCACGGGGTCAACGACCGCCTGGACATCATCGACGGCGGCGACCTGCCCAGCCTGATCGCCGGCAGCCGCGGCGTCGTCCTGATCAACAGTACCGTCGGCATGCTGTCGCTCGAACTCGGGTGCCCGACCTGCGCCGCCGGCAATGCGATCTACAATTTCCCCGGCCTCACGCATCAGGGCGGCGTGGACTCGTTCTGGACGGCTCCGACGCCGCCCGACGGCCCCTTGATGGCGGATTTCCGACGCGTCGTCCTGCACCGCTCTCAGATCAACGGCGGCTTCTTCTCCCGCCCGGCCATCGAGCGGGCGATCGCCGGCACCATCCCGCGGCTGGAAGCGACGCTGCCGGCCGCGGCCCTGGCCGCGGCCCGCGCGATCCGGGCGGAGGACAGCGAGCCCCAGGAACTGGCGCCGGTCTATTGATCCGGTCCGGCCGGGCGCGCTAGCAGTCCCGATGCCCGTCATCCTGATCACCGGCGCGTCCAGCGGCATCGGCGCCGCCCTCGCCCGCCACTACGCCGAAGCCGGCACGACGCTGATCCTCCAGGGTCGTGACCGGACCCGTCTCGAGGCGATCGCCGACGCGTGCCGCGCCAAGGGGGCCGCGGTCGAGACCCGACGCCTCGACATCCGCGAGCGGGCATCCGTTGCAGACTGGCTTCAGGGCGCCGACCGCGCCCATCCCCTCGACCTCGTCATCGTCAACGCGGCGATCAACGGCGGCGATCCCGGCGGGGACGTGGAGACCGAAGCCATGGCCTTCGAGACCGTGGAGGTGAACCTCCTCGGCGCCCTCAACGTCGCCCTGCCCTGCGTGACCCTGATGCGGGCCCGCGGCCACGGGCAGATCGCGCTGATCTCGTCCCTGGCGGCCTTCGCGCCACTCCCCGACGCGCCCTCGTACAGCGGAACCAAGGCGGCGCTGCTCGCGCATGGTCTGGCGCTGCGGGAGAAGCTAAAGCCGCACGGCGTGCGCATCAACGTCGTCACCCCCGGCTACGTGAAGACCGCCATGGGCGGCGAGTACCAGGGCTGGCGTCCCCTCGAGCTCAGCGCCGAGGACGCGGCGCGGCGGATCGCGCGCGGCCTGGCCAAGGACCAGGACATCGTCGCCTTCCCGTGGATCCTCGCGGCGGGCGCGCGCGGCGCAGCCCTGCTGCCGGAATTCCTGCGGCGCCTCGGCATGAGCGGTTTCAAGTTCAAGATCCGGGTCGGGCGGTGAGCCGCCCGCGGATCGCGCTGTTCGTGCTAGAGGCCCTGCCGAACGCCCGCGCCGTGCGCCGCTTCGTCGGCGACCACGCGACGGAGATCGCCTTCGTCGGCCTGTCGAACGCCGAACGACCGAGTTCCGGCGGCCTCGTGGGACAGGTCCGGCGCCATCTCGCGCGCTCCGGCCCGGCGATCCTGCCCTATCTCGGCGTCAATTTCGGACTGCCCGATCTCCTCGCGCCGCTCTCGCCGCTGACACGCCGGCTGACCGGCGCCAACAACTCGGCGGGTGCCACGCCCCTGAAGGCGCTCTGTCGCGAGCTTCGCATACCGACGCTGAAGGTCGACGACGTCAACGGTCCGGAGGTGGCGCAGGCCTTCGCGCGGCACACCCCCGATCTCATCGTCACCTTCCATTTCGACCAGATTCTTTCCGGCCCGACCCTGATGCGCGTACCGCTGGGCGGCCTCAACGTCCATCCCGGCCTGCTGCCGCGCCATCGCGGGCCCGTGCCGACCATCCACGCGCTGGCGGAGTCCGAGCCGGCCTTCGGGGTGACGATCCATCGCCTCGCCGTCACGATCGACGCCGGCGCGATCCTTTCGCAGGAAGCGGTCCGCCTGCCGGAGGATACGACGGCGACCCGCGCCTCGGTGATCCTGCACGAGCACGGGCGGGTCCTGCTCGACCGAGCGCTCGCGGACCTCGCTGACGGAGGACTTCCCGCCGGGACGATCGCGCCGGTCCTGCCCTATTGCCCGTTTCCGGACCGGACCCTCCTCAAGACATTGCGTCGCCGGGGCCGCAAGCTCACAGACGGGCGGGACCTGAAGGACGCCCTGGCCTTGAGCGCCCGGGCCTGAACCGGCGCCCGCCTCCTGGGAAGCGGGCGCCGGGCCGTCGTCTTATCGCGAAAACTTCTTGTACTTGATCTTCTTCGGCATCAGCGAATCGGCGCCGAGGCGACGCTTCTTGTCCTCCTCGTAATCCGAGAAGTTGCCCTCGAACCACTCGACGTGGCTCTCGCCCTCGAAGGCGAGGATGTGCGTGGCGATGCGGTTCAGGAACCAGCGATCGTGGCTGATGATGACGGCGCAGCCCGCGTAATCCTCCAGCGCCTCTTCGAGGGCCCGCAGGGTCTCCATATCGAGGTCGTTGGTCGGCTCGTCGAGCAGCAGAACGTTGGCGCCGCCCTTCAGGGTCCGGGCGAGGTGGACGCGGTTGCGCTCACCGCCCGAGAGGGTGCCGACCTTCTTCTGCTGGTCGGAGCCCTTGAAGGCGAAGGCGGCGCAATAGGCCCGGGAATTGATCTCGCGCTTGTTGAAATAGATGATGTCGTTGCCGCCGGAGACCTCCTGCCAGACCGTGGCGTTCGGATCGAGCGCGTCGCGCGACTGGTCGACGTAGCCGAGATGGACGGTTTCGCCGACGGAGATGGTGCCGCCGTCCGGCTTTTCCGCACCGGTGATCATCTTGAACAGGGTCGTCTTACCGGCGCCGTTGGGGCCGATCACGCCGACGATGCCGCCGGGCGGAAGCTTGAACGAGAGATCCTCGATCAGCAGACGATCGCCGAACGCCTTGTTGAGGTGCTCGAACTCGATGACGTTGTTGCCCAGGCGCTCGTCGATCGGAATGACGATCTGCGCCGAGGCGTCGATCTTGTCCTGGGACTTGGCCACCAACTCCTCGTAGCGGGTGATGCGGGCCTTCGACTTCGATTGGCGGGCCTTCGGCGAGGCGGCGATCCACTCCTGCTCGCGGTTGATCGCGCGCTGGCGGGCCATGTCCTCGCGGCCCTCCTGCTGGAGCCGCTTCTGCTTCTGCACCAGCCAGGCCGAGTAGTTGCCCTCGTACGGGTAGCCGCGGGTCCGGTCGAGCTCGAGGATCCATCCGGTGACGTTGTCGAGGAAGTAGCGATCGTGGGTCACGATCAGGATCGCGCCGGGGTACTGACGCAGGTGGCCTTCGAGCCAGTTCACCGTCTCGGCGTCGAGGTGGTTGGTCGGCTCGTCGAGGAGCAGCAGTTCGGGCTCCCACAGCAGCAGCTTGCACAGGGCCACGCGGCGGCGCTCGCCGCCCGAGAGGGTCGCGACGGGCTGCTCGTCGCTGGGGCAGCCCAGCGCCTCCATGGCCTGGTCGACCTTCGAATCCAGCTCCCACAGGTTGGCGGCCTCGATCCGGTCCTGAAGGGCGGTCATCTCGTCCGCCGTCTCCTCGGAATAGTTCATGGCGAGTTCGTTGTAGCGGTCGAGCAGCGCCTGCTTCTCGGCGACGCCCTCCATCACGTTCTCGCGCACGGACTTGTTCGGATCGAGCTGGGGCTCCTGCGGCAGGTAGCCGACCCGGGCACCCTGGGCGACGAAGCCTTCACCGGTCCAGTCCTTGTCGATGCCCGCCATGATCTTCAGCAGGGTCGACTTGCCCGATCCGTTGATGCCGAGCACGCCGATCTTGGCGTCCGGGTAGAAGGACAGGTTGATGTTATCGAGGACTTTCTTGCCCCCCGAATAGGTCTTGGTCAGACCCTTCATGTGGTAGATGAATTCGCGCGCCATGGTGGTACCCCTGTCGTGTCGGCGGCCCGGCGCGCCCTGCGCCTCGACCAGCGGAATCAGCGTGTGCAGTGTTGCGCGGCTGCGTCCGGTCGAACCGGACGGCGTGCCGCGCCAAGAGCGCCGATGCGGTCGGACCTCGGGCGCTCGCCGTCGTCGAACCGCTTCGCGTGAGAGTGTTGCGCCGGAGTATCAGGGCGGCGACCGACCGGCAAGAACGGGGCCGAGAAGAAGGGCCGAGATCCCGGCCTCAGGCGAAGGGGTTCTTCACCGTGTCGGCGGACCGCGACTCCTCCGCGACCTGTTCGGGCAACGGCGCCGCCTCCAGGGCGGCCACGATGGCGGCGAAGGCCGCTGCGAGGGCCCGGGCCCGCTCCAGCCCGCGCGCGTCCCGCGCGAGGTCGAGACTGCCGTGGATGGCGATCCGATCGCGGCCGTTCTCGACAGAGAGACCGCCGATCGTCTGGACGGCCGCGTCGTCCGCGAAGGGCGCGAAGCGGACCGGGCTCGCCTCCGACCGCGTGTCCGACGACCGGTCTGGGTCATGGGGGGCACCCGTCTTCGGCATCGGAACACCCCCCTCAGAAGATGGCACGCATCAGATCGCGCCAGAGACGCCGCAAGGCGCGATGCAGCTGGTCCTTGGCCCAGGACTCGAACGAATCCGTTTCGGGCGCCCGGCGGCGCGGACGCTCGTCGCCTTCGGGCTCGCCCCTGGAATAGGCCCGAGGCTCCGGCAGATCCATCGCCCGTACCTTGGCGGTGGGGACCAGCATCGGAAAGACGTCGAGCCCGGACACCGTGCGCAAGGTGTCGAGGGAGACGGCCTGCCAGGGCGGATTGTCCTGATTCGCCATCAGGTAGGCGCCCGCCTCCCCGGTGGCCGGGTCGTAGAGCGCCTTGAAGAGCTGGGTCGGCACCAGGACGCGCCCGTTGATCACCTGGACGGCTTCGCCGGAATAGATCGGTCCGGTCACGACGTAGAGCGTGCCGCGTCGGGTGGCGAGACGCCGAACGCTCTCCTCGATCGCCGCCCAGAGCCCGCGATTGAGAGCGCGGTCCTGCGGGACGATGTTGGCGAGACTGAAAGATTGCGCCTGGGCCACGCCGGTCGGCATGTCGCCGGCCGGGGCCATGTGGCCGCGGTCGTATCCGCTACGGGCATAATCATCGAGCCGCGCCCGGTCTGCCACCGGCAGCGCATCCTCGTCATGGAAGGCGTCGATGCGGTCGACCCGGCGAGCCGCCGCGACGCTGTCCCGCGTCAGGCGCTCGGCGGCGTAGAGCGGCGTCCGAGAGAGGCCGGAATGGAGCACCGCGAAGGCTTCGTAGCAGAGCGGCACGGCGCGTTCGGCCAGTTTCGGGTTGATGATCTCCGGCCGGCGCCCCTCCGCGAACGCGTCGGCGCAGCCCTCGGCCAGGGCCGCAACCGGTGCGACGCAGAGCCAGGCAGACAGCAGCAGGAGGAATGGACCGACCATGGATCACGGGAACTCAGAAGCACACGCGGACTTTGCGGATCCCCTGTGGGGTCGCCCGCGTGCGATAGCCGCAGGGCCGGCCGAGGGTGCCCTCGAAGGGACGCACATCGCGATCGGCCGGACCGGGTCCTGCCTGGACGCCGCAGGTTCCGGGTGTCCCGCACGGGAACGTGAAGGGCTCGACCGGCGCGTGTCGGCGCACGAGGGACGGGTCGGCGGTACGGCCCGCCGCCCAGGCGGAACCGCTCGCGAGTGTCGCGATCACGGCGAGGCCGGCGGGAAAGCGGAGGAGCGACATGGCCTGCCTCGATGCGGGATCGGCGGACGGGAAAAGACGATCGCACCGTTGATCGGAACGAGCGGTGGGATTACCTGCCGGAGTTCAGGCGTCGGCGCCAGCATCTCCACAGTCACGGCGCGGCGACGGATCGGTCTCCCGCGCTTCGGATTTCGGAATGGAATTGCAGACCGCGCGCGGTCTGTGGGAAAGCGCAAGCGCCCCCTGGCGTGGCAATGCCGCGTAATGACGTTATAAGTGCGATCGAAGGGCCCCGGTTTCGTCTTGGGGCATGCATCGTTCGAGGGTCGGTCCGCGCAGAGCGTTGGCGGCGGGCCGGATCGAGCGGGTGCCAGCAAACGAACGGGTGTGGATTCAGTGTCACGGCAAGAAACCTCGCAAGAGAAGACCTCGCAAGACAAGATCGCGCCGGAGCGGGCGCAAGCGACCGCGGTGACCGCGTCGGAGGCGACGGCGATCCTGGACGGCTTGGCGGAGCCTTCGGCGCTGCGTCTGTTGCCGGAGAGCCAGCTTCAGGCGGTGGCCGGCCGCCGGTCGCTCTGGGC
>NZ_LMRM01000040.1:0-12864 GCF_001426045.1 Methylobacterium sp. Leaf94 | reverse complement strand
GCTCGGTTATCTGAGCCCCGTGCAGTTCGAGGAGCAGCACGCCCGGCAGACGGTCAAAACCGCCGCCTGATCGTGCCCACCGTCAGGGGCCCACTCCAATCCAGGGTCAATGTTCAACGCTGTTTGACACTGTACGCCGTTGCTTGCGGGACTGGTTCGCCTCGGCCTTCAACCAGCCTGACAGTTTTGCGGCGAACGGGTCCAACCTGCTGGGCCGTTCCGGCGCTCGATACACCGGCTCCTGCGCGTCCGATCGCAGATATTTGCGAATGGTGTTGCGCGACAATCCTGTCCGTCGCGAAATCTCCCGGATCGGCATCCCTTCTCGAAATGCCCAGCGCCGGATGACGCTCAATAATGCCATGTCGATCACTCCATGACCCCCGACCAGCAAGCCAGGGGTGGGTTCAGACACGGATCACTTCTCGATGGAAACTTCGGGCTCCGCCGGGTCAACTCTCAGCGAAAATCAACACACCACCCAAGGATGGTTCCGCCTAACCTACGGGCTCAATAGGCGAAATTGGAAGATGGCTGGGGCGCCAGGATTCGAACCTGGGAATGGCGGTACCAAAAACCGCTGCCTTACCACTTGGCGACGCCCCATCGCGCTCGGCGGAGGTGTGTCTAGACGCAGTGTCAGGTGCTGGCAACAGGGGAAGGGGGCGCTTATGGCTCTTGGCGGCGCGGAGTGGGAAGCGGGACATGGGCAGGCGGATCGCGGTGGTGACGGGGGCGGGGTCGGGGATCGGGCGGAGCGTGGCCCTGGCGCTCGCCGCGGCGGGCTATGACCTTGCCCTGGCGGGGCGGCGCCTCGCGCCCCTCGAGGAGGTGGCCGGTCTGGCCAGGGCTGCGGGTGTTACAGCGGAAGCCCTGGTGACCGACGTGGCGGAAGCGGATTCGGTGGCGCGGCTGTTCGCCCGGGTGGGCGAGCGGTTCGGGCGGCTCGACCTGCTGTTCAACAATGCCGGGGTGTTCACGCCCGCGGCGGCGATCGACACGGTCGCCCTCGACGACTGGCAACGCTCGGTCGACGTGAACCTCACCGGTGCGTTCCTGTGCACGCAGGCAGCCTTCCGGATGATGAAGGCGCAGGATCCTCGGGGCGGGCGCATCATCAACAACGGCTCCATCGCCGCGCAGGCGCCGCGGCCGCATTCGGCGCCCTACGCGGCCACCAAGCATGCGATCACCGGCCTGACCAAGGCGACGGCCCTGGACGGACGCCCCTACGACATCGCCTGCGGGCAGATCGACGTCGGCAATGCCGAGACGGAGATGACGGCAGGGATCGCGAAGGGCGCCCGGCAGGCGGATGGCAGCATTCGCCCCGAGCCCGTGATGGATGCGCGGCACGTGGCCGACGCGGTGGTCTACATGGCGGGCCTGCCGCTCTCGGCCAACGTCCCGTTCCTCACCGTGATGGCCACCGCCATGCCCTATCTCGGACGCGGCTGAGTTTTGCGCATCGCGCGCGAAACGCCTACAGAACACCCCTTCGTCGCTTATCCGTCGCGAATGCAATGCCGCCCAGGGCGGACCCGGAAATTTTTGCCCGCCATGCTGATGCCGTCTGAGATCAAGCCGCCGGAGGCGAAGGCCGACCCCGTCGCCCGCCGCCGCACCTTCGCGATCATCTCGCACCCGGATGCCGGCAAGACCACGCTCACCGAGAAGCTGCTGCTGTTCGGCGGCGCGATCCAGCTCGCCGGCGAGGTCAAGGCCAAGCGCAACCGGGTCTCGACCCGCTCGGACTGGATGGGCATCGAGAAGGAGCGCGGCATCTCCGTCGTCACCTCGGTGATGACCTTCGAATACGGCGACTGCGTCTTTAACCTCCTCGACACCCCCGGCCACGAGGACTTCTCCGAGGACACCTACCGCACCCTGACGGCCGTCGATTCGGCCGTGATGGTGATCGATGCCGCCAAGGGCATCGAGGCGCGGACCCGCAAGCTGTTCGAGGTCTGCCGCCTGCGCGACATCCCCATCGTCACCTTCATCAACAAGCTCGACCGCGAAGCGCGCGATCCCTTCGAGCTCCTCGACGAGATCGAGAAGGTGCTGGCCCTCGACGTGGCGCCGGTGACCTGGCCGATCGGACGCGGCCGGAGCTTTGCCGGCACCTACGATCTCGGAAACGGCCGGGTGCGCCGCCTCGATGCGGCGGACGATGCCGGCACCGTGGCGGTGACAGGCGTGGCGGATCCGCTCTTCGACCAGCTGCTGACCGAGGACGGCGAGGCGGCGACCTGGCGCGAGGAGGCCGAGCTCGCCGAGACTGGGCTGAAGCGCTTCGACCTCGCGGCGTTCCGCGAGGGCCACTTGACGCCGGTGTTCTTCGGCTCGGCCCTGCGCAATTTCGGGGTGCGCGACCTGATCGACGGACTTGCCCGCTTCGCACCGCCACCGCGCGGCCAGGATGCCGACAAGCGCCTCGTGGAGCCCACCGAACCGAAGATGACGGGCTTCGTGTTCAAGATCCAGGCGAACATGGATCCGAACCACCGCGATCGCATCGCCTTCATGCGGGTCTGCTCGGGGCGCCTGAACCGGGGCATGAAGGCCAAGCTGGTGCGCACCGGCAAGCCGATGTCGCTCTCGGCCCCCCAATTCTTCTTCGCCCAGGACCGGGCCATCGCCGACGAGGCCTTCGCCGGCGACGTCGTCGGCATCCCGAACCACGGCACCCTGCGCATCGGGGACACCCTGACGGAGGGCGAGGAGATCGTCTTCCGCGGCGTGCCGAGCTTCGCACCCGAGATCCTGCGCCGGATCAAGCTCACCGACGCCATGAAGGCCAAGAAGCTGAAGGAGGCGCTGCAGCAGATGGGCGAGGAAGGCGTCGTGCAGGTCTTCCGCCCGCATGACGGCTCCCAGGCTATCGTCGGCGTCGTGGGCGCCCTGCAGCTCGACGTGCTGAAGGAGCGTCTCCAGGCGGAGTACGGCCTGCCGATCGACTACGAGCCGACCCGGTTCTCGATCTGCCGCTGGATCACCGCCGAGAAGGAGACCGAACTCGACAAGTTCATCGGCAGCCACGGCTCCGCCATGGCGAGCGACCTCGATGGGGCCCCGGTCTTCATGGCCACGACGGCCTTCTCCCTGCGCTACGAGGAGGAGCGCGCCCCGGAGGTCCGCTTCAGCGACATCAAGGACTATCAGAAGCGCGCGGCCTGACACAGGCCGCCCAGCGCCAAGCTTTCGCGCCTCGGCAGACAGTATCCGAAAATCTTCGCTCGCATATCCGCACGGCTGAAGACAAGACCGCCGAAAGGGATTAGCGTCGAGGGTAGTCGCTCTCGGCGCAAGCACGCACGGGCATGCGCGGCGGGATTGGGTCCGGAAGGACTTTTGTCTTGCCGAGACGGGCTCGGACGCCGACGTCGTGGGCATCCTCCCTACGTGAGGGCTTGAGCCATGACGACCCTTCCGGTTCACGATCTCGGCCACAGCATGGCCCGCCCGGTGGTGAATGCCATCGACGGGCACGACCTCTCGATGGCGCTGCGCCGCGGCGTCGACGATTTCCTGGCGATGCCGACCCACGCCCTCTTCATCGGGCTGATCTATCCCCTCGTCGGCATCGTGCTGGCCACCGCCGCCTTCGGCACCGAGGTGCTGCCCCTGGTCTTTCCCCTGGCGGCGGGCTTTGCCCTGATCGGCCCGTTCGCGGCGATCGGCCTCTACGAACTGAGCCGCCGCCGCGAGCAGGGCCTGTCGACCGACTGGGCCTACGCCTTCGCCAACCTGACCCGGCCGGCAGCGGGCGCCCTCGCCGGGCTTGGATTGCTGCTCGCGGTGGTCTTCGCCTGCTGGCTTGTGGCGGCACAGGGGATCTACTGGGCGCTCTACGGAACGAGCGTGCCGGATTCGATCTTTGCCTTCGCCCAGGACGTGCTCACCACCCCGCGGGGCTGGGCCCTGATCGTCATCGGCAATCTCGTGGGCTTCGCCTTCTCCCTCGTGGTCCTCGCGCTCAGCGTGGTCTCTGTGCCGATGCTCGTGGACCGGGACGTGGACATGCTGACCGCGATCGAAACCTCGCTCGCCGCCTTCCGGCGCAATCCGCGAACCCTGACGGCCTGGGGATTCGTCGTGGCCGGCCTGCTCATCCTCGGGTCGCTGCCGCTCTTCGTCGGCCTCGCGGTCGTGATGCCGATCCTCGGTCACGCGACCTGGCACCTCTACAGGCGGGTCATCCCCGCCTAAGAGCATCTCTAGATCGCCTAGCACATCAACCTTGGCAAGAATAATCCGGGCCGCCGTTGCAGGTGAAGTTTGGCCGAACCCTTTCCGCTGCTCGGTCTTGGCAGCAGGGGACGGGTTAGACCTTGGATCAGTGCCGCAGACCGACGGTCTCACGTGCGGCGACCACCGTCTCTACGAGTCGGATTAGGCGGCGGATCGAGCCGCCCAGCCATGCTCGACGGATTAGGTCCCTCTCCTCGCCATCGAGCATGGCCAGGAAGCGCGGATCCAGTCCCCGGCGCGCGGCGATGCCCAGAAGTACAGGCGGCAACAGAGCCTCGAGGTCAGCGGCGGTCGGGCCCGGCATCTCGATCACACGGAATCGGTCGAGCAACGGTCCCGGCAGAAAGCTGGTGCTGTTGGCCGTGGCGAGCCAGTTCACATGGCTGAGGTTCACCGCGGTTTGGAACGCAGGATCCGGATAGGCGGCGGCCGTTTCGGGCTCCAACAGTGGCAGGAGGCTGTCCCAGAGCCGCCCGTAGTCGCGGCGTGTCGAAGCTTTCTCGAGTTCATCGACCAGAATAAGCGGATTGGCGATGCCGAAGCGCGCGATCGCCATCGCCGGATGCGCGGGCTCGGCGGTGGCCCAGCGCCGGTCCAGACCGCCAATCGCCGCCCCGCTGTCGTGGGTCGCATCGACTCGCCAGAGCCCGACGCCGAGATGATGAGCCACGCGCGCGACCAGCCGGCTCTTGCCGGTGCCGGGAGGCCCAACGAGCAGGGTCGGACGGAACAGGAGGTGAGAGCGGCCGACCAGATCGGTGAGCAAGCGATCGATGGTCTCAACCGCATAGGGAAACTCGAACTGCAAGACAGAGCGCAGCGCCCGCAGGTCCGGCACCGGCGCGAGCGGGACGAGGCGGCCGATGATGGCTTCGTATCCCTTGGTTAGGCTGCGACCGCGGTCGGTCCCCGTTTCCTGAACATCCGCCACAACGAGGACCTGGCCCGCGGGGATCGCGGCAGTTTCGGACAGGGTCGGCACGACCTCGCGCGAGGCGCTCAGGGCCCGCGACGTCTCACGGTGATCGGCCACGGATTTGGCCAAAGCCGCCTCGGCTTCGCGGCGACGCCGGCGCTCCCGCTCGCCCGCCTGATCCGCCAGCGGCTGGGTCAGGCGCTCGCCAAATAAGGGCAGCGCACGCACCAGCAGGCTGCAGGTCAGCGCCTCGCTGGTCGCGCCGCGGCTGAGAATGGCTGCGGCGGCGACCACGGACGCGGCGGCCGCACGCAAGGCCAGGAGCGCTCCCTCGAGCGCCCCGGTCCAGGCCTCGAAAAGCACCGCTTCCGCGTCCTGCTCGTGGATGTCGCGCTCCGCGTCCGCGACGCCGCGAGCCGCTCGTCCCAGACCGATCCTCGTCTGCGCCTCGGCCATCGCCGAGAGCTGGAGGGAAAGCTCCGGCAGGGTTTCAGCCTCGAGCCAGAGCGGCAAGGCGAGCCGCGCCGCCGCGGCCGCATCGGCGCCGCCGCACGAGGTTAAGGTAACAAGATCGGCGAGCGCTCGTGCTGCGGAAAGATCGGCCGCGGCGGCATGCCAGTCGAGGAGGGACATCAAGGCGTTCCGGGCCGCGATGAAGTCCGGATCGCACCAGGGATCGGCTCCGGCAGCTATGGCGGAGGCGCTCCAGGTCGCGGCCAGGGCAGCCGCCTCGGGCACGAGGGATGTGATCTCGCTGCTCAGCGCCTCACGCGCGGCCGAGATCCGCAGGTCGCCATCCAGGCAGAAGCGCAGGCGGCGCGGAAGCGCGGCCAGGATGAGCCGCCGGGCGGCCGCGGCGTCGATGCGCGGCAGGGGGGCGGTCGAGGAGAATGCCATGGTGCGGTCCTCCTCAGCGGCCGGGTGCGGTGATCGACGAGGAGCCCTCATGCCCCCTGCGGCACCAGCGATGGGCGAGACGCAGGGCGTCGAGATCAGCTCGGCGCTGGGCGCGACGACCCAGGGCATGCACGAGGAGATCACGGCGGGCCGGATCCCCGAGGACGGCACAGAGCAACACCGGCGAGAGCGCCCGGTCGAGGCAGCCGGGATAGGCCAGGCTTGCCGCCAGGACCGGGATTGCGACACCGATCGCGGCGGTCGCATCGGCCTGGATTGCCGCCTCCCAGCCGGGGAGCGGCAGGGCGGGCGCCCCGCGGAGCTCGGCGCGCAGGCGCTTCTGCGCGGGAGGATCGAGGGCTTCGGGCGGGAGGGTCCGCCACCAGGTCAGGGGCACGCCGGGCAGGGGGCACACGGACGACGCGGCCGGCGGGTGGGCGACAGGATCAGAGCTCATGCGGGCAGACCTCGAGAGGGCATTGGCGCCGGCGCGGCGCAGCGATGCGAACGGGCAGGGTTGGAAGGAGGGAGGAAGGCGCAGTGCAAGGAGAGAGGAAGACGAGCGCGCGCCGAAGATGACGGCGGGCTGCAGCCGATCCTCGGCTGCAGCCCGTTCGCGATCAGGGCATCGGCTTCCAGCTCGCGGCGTGGACGTGGGAGCCGGTGACGAACTTTGCCGCCGAGGAGAGCGAAGACACGTTGATGTCGCGGGTCAGGCGCCAACGATCGGTGTTGGGGATCTCGACCACGATGTCGGAGGCAAACAGCCGCTCGCGATCGAGCTGGATGCCCTGGGGCATGGTCGCGTATCCGCTGCGGCGGATCTCAGAGCCGGCCCGGATCGTGACATTGCCGTCGATGGCCACGGCATGAGCCCAGACATCGCGGTGCACGAGGTAGAGCCGGCGCGGCTCGATCGGCCCGGCCAGGGTGGCGCCCTCGTGCAAGCCCGTCATTCGCTCGGTGAACGCGCTCGAACCAGCCGCCTCCTTGTCTCGCCCGCTCGTGGGGTCCCCACCGACAGGGCCGGCGAGGCGTTCGATCTCGCGCAGTTCGGTGGCCTCCGGCCGGATCGGCTCGAACAGGCGGCAGCCCAGGGCCACCAGCCCGTGGCGGGCATCGTCGAGCAGGCGCTCGAGGCGAGTCCAGGTCGCGGCATCGAGGTCAGGGCGGCTCGGACGCGCGCCGCGCAGGATGTGTGCTCGCCCGGTGCGCTCGATCCGCGCATCAATGAGCCATTGCAGGCCCACGACATGGCCCTTGCCGAACAGCGGATCGCGGCTGGTCAGGACGAAGACGCTGGAGACAAAGGCCTTCGACGGATCGCGGGCGTGACACCCCAGGCGCTGACCGAGGTTGATCGTCTCACCATTGTAAATGGCCCAACTCGTGCCCTCGAGCTCGACCGAGCCGGCAAGGATGTAGGCAGCGATACGTAAGCTTCCGGCTCCGGCCACGAGGGCGTCGCGGCGGGGCCAGGGGGCGGCGAGCACGACGGCGGATGATCCGGGGTTGGTGACCATGCGGACACCGAGAGGATCGCCGTCGAGGTGTTCGACGATGCAGGTGGTGTGCACGGCGGACGGGTTGGTGAGAAAGAAGGACAAGAGGGTCGTCTCCAGGAAAGCAGACGCGCGGACGCACACGGCCGTAAGAACAGCGGCGCGTTGTGCGGTGGGGCCCGGGCGCGAAGGCGCGCCAGTCGGGCAGCCCATGAGGCGTCGATGAAGAGGGGCGAGGGGGCTTTGCGGGCGAATCGCATCGCGCGATGCGTCGGCCACGCGATCACACACGCACGCGACGATACGCTCCCGCGTGCGCGGGCCGCATCTAGGCGGGCGTGGGGCTCTCGGACTTCAGGTCTGGAGAGGCGACCGGTCCAGATCGGCAGCAAGATCGAACTTCTGCTGCGGGGACGGTTTCGCGAACGGCGTAACGCCGCTAAAGGGGCTCGTAGCCATGGTGGTATCCTTACTCGATACGACGGTGGTCAGGCCGCTGCTCGGTGCGTCAACACCGGTGGCGGCCGCTCGTCAAAGCGGACGCCACGTGCATAGGCTGCCCGGCTTCAACCTGGTGCAATGCGGGGATCCTGGAAAGCCCTCTGCTGCGCTTTCCCTCGGATGCCGATGCCTCTTTCCGGATCATGGTTAACCGGGAGCCAGGCCGAGCCAAATGCCGGGACCAAACATCTAGTGGCTCCAGCCAATAGCGGGAACGGGGCATTGGCAGAGATCATGCCGGATAAGGCGCTGGTCGAGTCGTTCAACGGCCGCCTGCGCGACGAGTGCCTGAACGCGAACTGGTTCTTGTCGTTGGCCGACGCGAAGAGCAAGATCAAGACGTGGCGGCGGCATTACAACGAGAGCCATCCTCTCGCAGCCCTAGGGTGACTGACGCCCCGAGCCTTCGCCAACTAAGCTGTCACAGCTCGAGAACTTGTATAGGACGTGGACTGCAAATGGGACCAGCTCCAGACCGACGATGCACTAACTTCGAGCCTGCGCTATTGGAGGAAGGCAGGCCAATACCATGCTTCTTTCCAAAGGAGGCGTAGCGTTGGCATACCGATTACGGACAATGTAAGAACTAATAGCTTGAATCAGTCATAGAGCAATAGCTCTTTAAAGAGTATTAGTTTTGAATCTATTCAACAAACTAGCTCATCTGAGATATGAATTCGATATTCGGAAATAGCAATAAACCTCTCTTATTCATTCGCTAAACAGAAGAAATGACCATCAAATAATACTAGGATTGGTATGATTTATAAGACTTAAATTGCCTCAGTTGACACGCAGAATCGAAATATTTATGTAAGCCTATTCCTAAATTTAGGGTTTGGCCACAATGGAACGAATGGAATCGAAGAAAATATTTGTTGCTGGCCATAAAGGAATGGTCGGGTCTGCAATCTTGCGAGATTTAAAAAAGCGTGGCTATAAAAATATACTCACGGCCGATAGGCAAGATCTTAACTTGCTTGATCAGAGAGCTGTACAGAAGTTTTTCAATGATCATCAGATCGACATGGTATATCTTGCTGCTGCGAAGGTTGGCGGCATTCACGCGAACACCATCTATCCAGCTGAATTTATACATGAGAACTTGTTAATCCAATCAAACCTTATTCATGCTGCCCACGTGTCGGATATCGACCGGTTGCTGTTTCTTGGATCCTCATGCATTTATCCAAAATTGGCTCAGCAGCCTATGCGCGAGGACGCGCTGCTGACGGGTCTACTCGAGCCAACCAATGAGCCCTACGCAATTGCAAAAATTGCTGGAATCAAGATGTGTGAGAGCTACAATCGTCAGTATGGACGGCGATACCGTAGCGTCATGCCTACCAATTTGTATGGACCGAATGATAACTTCCACCTGGAGAATGCGCACGTTTTACCGGCTTTGATGCGTCGGTTGCATGAGGCGAAGGTTAACGATGTGCCATCAGTCACGGTTTGGGGAACGGGACGCGCGATGCGTGAATTCCTTCACGTCGATGATATGGCACGTGCCAGCGTGTTTGTGATGGAATTAGACGATGAAACTTACGCTGCTAATACCCGACCAGACCTTTCGCATATAAACGTTGGCACTGGGAAAGACTGTACGATACGAGAGCTTGCGGAGTCGCTAGTAAATGTGATTGGTTATGAAGGAAGGTTGGAATTTGACGCGACTAAACCTGATGGTACTCCTCGTAAATTGATGGATGTATCCCGTATAAGTGGGATGGGGTGGCAGCCAGAAATTGAACTTGAGGTTGGGCTCCGTCAGACATACCGATGGTTCCTAGAAAATTATACTGGTTTACGCGGGTCATAAATCAATTAGATAGCGCTTGTCCAATGATTCGGTCTCTTGGGATGAGTGACGCAGCAGAGGCTTGTCACTGATCGCAAAATCCTATTCTCTCCTGCGTGACCAAGGAAAGCGTACTCCTTCAGGCTCACGGCCAAGTATCTTAGATTTATCGGCGTGCCTGAGATCCTTTTCGCTTGAAGGAGGCGACGACAGAGTTTCGATTGGCAGAAGGTAGTTTACAAAGATTGCTACGTATCTGCCGATGGACGTTCGGCGTAAGAAGAGTGTTGACGTTCACGGCGTGACTCGCGCTAGCCTTTACGTCTTCGAGTTCTGTGCCTCTAGGCTGGTTCCTAAAGCGTCGTTTGTGACCCGACGAGGACCTTCTACAATCCTATTGTGCGCGGTGCTGCCGCGGAGGCTGAGAGGGCAGGTTTGAGGGCTCAGCCGAGATAGATAGGCTGCCCTCTCCATAGCAGCTTAATTCCTGGGCATAGCGGTACAACGCTGTGCCCTTGATTGAAAGTTAGGCAATAAAGCTGACTTGACTTTTAACTTATCGCTTCGGTCAAGCGTAAGTAGGGTGTTCCGGCTCGGTGAGTTTCGAATCGGAGGAGCAAAGCCGTGAGATGACAATTATGCTGGTGGTGTGTCACTTGTCGAGGCGTGGCTGATGCTCATCGAGTTTTGTCGGTTGTCAAGCGGTGCTCCAGCCGGCGATGAGCACAAATTTCCTGATGTGCCCAAGGTCAACACGTCGTTTCGAGTCATTTAGGTAGTGGTCTCGCCGCCCGGCATTGTTGCATGATTGCGTAAAGGGTTCCCGATATTTCGCGGCAAGCGTTGGACGATTTAAAGATCTACTCACGTCATCCAGGCTCGTTGGATCAGCGTCAGCGCAGACGATTGCTCAACACCTGAAGGGGTGGCAGTGGCTCCCTATTACGTTCTGGAGCTTCCCGACGGCGTGCATATGTTCGCAACGGATGAGGGCGATCGCGTCATCCTGGTCCGGCAGTATCGACATGGACTTCAGGATATCAGCCTTGAGCTTCCTGGAGGCATGATGGATCCCTCAGATACTGACGCTGTGGCAGTTGAAGCGTACGCGTGCGGCGAGGGCCGCGTTGTGTGATGGTCGGGTGGGGTTGAGGTCATAGGAGTAATCCTAGGACCTTGAGCATGACGCGGGCGAGCATCGAACTGGTGAGGGCGGAGCGGCGGCGGTGCTGGACGCGGTCGGAGAAGGAGCGGCTGGTGGCCGCCTCGTTCGAGCCGGGTGTGTCGGCCTCGGAGGTTGCCCGCGCGGCCGGCATTCACGTGAGCCAGTTGTTCCGTTGGCGCAACCTGCTCTGCGAGCGTGTCGTGTCGCCGGCTCCGGTCCCGGCGCTCGTGCCGGTCGCCGTCGTGCCCCCACCACGCCCGACGTCGGTGGAAGCCGAACCGCAGCCGACCCGGCCCCGCCGCTCCGGCGGGCACATCGAGATCAGTCTGGGCGGCGGCCGGCGCGTGCGGGTCGGCTCCGACGTCGATGCCGCGGCGCTGCGTCGGGTGCTCGATGCCCTGGAGGGGCGATGATCCCGCTGCCGGCCAACGTGCGGGTCTGGTTGGCGACCGGCCACACCGACATGCGCAAGGGCTTTTCTAGAGCTGCATCCGATCAGGTTGGATCAAAGGCATCGTAGCCTGCGGCCATCAGGTAGTTGCGGCATTCGACTGGTGTGAAGCGCTCGAAGGCTTGCTTGAGGGTATCACAGAGGTCCGCGACCGTGCGCATGCTGGCGACCGGGCTCTGGCCGGGGGCCGCNTTCGTAGCGGCAATCACCGCCTATTATAGCTGCATCCGATCAGGTTGGATCAAAGGCATCGTAGCCTGCGGCCATCAGGTAGTTGCGGCATTCGACTGGTGTGAAGCGCTCGAAGGCTTGCTTGAGGGTATCACAGAGGTCCGCGACCGTGCGAGCGGCCTGGGCACGCAAGCAGGCCTTGAGCTTGGCGAAGGCGAGTTCGATCGGATTGAAGTCGGGCGAGTAGGCCGGGAGGTAAAGCAGCCGGACCCCGACCGCCTCAATGCGCTCGCGGATGCCGCTGACCTTGTGGGCGGGCAGGTTGTCGAGCACGACCGTGTCACCCGGGTTCAAGGCCGGCACCAGGGTCTCTTCGACATAGCGGCGGAAGCGGACCCCAGTCATGGGGCCGTCGAAAAGTGCGGTCGCCGTAAGGCCGCTGGCCCGCAGCCCCGCCGTGACCGTGATGGTCTTCCAGTGCCCGAACGGTACGGCCACCCGGCAGCGTTCACCACGCGGAGCCCGCCCGTAGCGACGCGCCATTTTCGTGTTGGTCGCGGTCTCGTCGAGGAATACGAGCCTGTCCGGATCGAGGTCGGGCTGGCCCTCGAACCAGGCCAGGCGCGCCGCCTTCACGTCCTCCCGATCCTGCTCGGCGGCGTGGCCGGTGTTTTTTTACGCGTGATGCCGTGGCGCTTGAAGAAGCGGGATAGGCTGCTCGCCCCGACCAGTAGGCCATGTTCGGCCAGTCGGGTGCGCAACGCGCGCAGGAACAGTTCGGGCTTGGCCTCATAGGTCTGACGGATCAGGTCGGCCTGGGCCTCGATGGCGTGCGAACGCTGATCGCCGCCCATCGGCTTGGCCCGTGTGCGGCCTTCCCGCACGATGGCCTCGTGCCAACGCACGGCACTGGCAGGACTGACCTCGAAGCGTCGGGCGGCCTCCCGGCGTGAGGCGCCTGCCTCGATCGCCACCACGACGCGTTCACGCAGATCGGCTGACAGGGCTGAGGGCATCCGGCTCTCCTCCTGGAAAGCCGGGCATCGAATCACATCTGCGCCGCTCTCAAAACCCTAATCGATTCAATCCGATCGGACACCGCTCTAGGTAATTACCCAGGCCCGTAATGGCGGGGTTTAAGCGCCGACGGTCTTGAGGATGGTGCCGAAGGGCGTGGCACCGGTCAGGCGTGCGGTATCGACG
>NZ_LMRM01000039.1:0-12633 GCF_001426045.1 Methylobacterium sp. Leaf94 | reverse complement strand
CAGGGCCGCCACCATCGCAGGGCTCAGCAGACCCGTCCGATCCACCCCCGACGCGTCCGCGTACGAAACGCTCTGACCGACGATCGACGTCGTCAGCAAGTCCCCCAGATCCCCGTCCGAATAAACCAACGTGCCGGCCAGATCGTGCTTGATCGCGGTGCCCTCGACGATGCCAGCGTTGGCTGAGTTGGTAATGGTCGGTGCCAAGTTCGGATCTTTTAGGGCGATGTTGAGCGACGCACTGGCGACCTGACCCCAGATATCCTTGATGGTGTAGGTGAAGTTGTCGACCGCATCGGTCGGAAGCGATCCGGCGGTGCGCGTGTAGGCGTAGCTGCCGTCGAAAGCCATGACGAGGGTGCCGTACAGACCCTTCAGGACCGTACCCATCGAGGTGCCCCCGATGCTCAGAACCGTTGCCGCGTGATTGGCGAGCGGGATCACACCATCGGAGGCCGACACGGCGAAGGATCCGCCGATGCCCTGCTTCAGGGTGAGGCTCGCGTTGGAAGCCGTCAGGGTGGGCACCAGGTCAGCTCGGTCGACCAGGATAAAATCGCTGGTCTTCAAGGCGATCTTGCCGTTCAGCTCCAACTTGAAGTCGGTCTTCAAGTCGCCATCAGCATCGAGTTCGATCGTGGTGATGCCCGAAGCATAGGTGTAGCGCAGCTGCCAGGCGTGGCCAGTGTAGCTTTCCGAACCGAGCCACTGCCAGTTGGAGAGGACTTTCGGGGCGCCCGTGATCGCTGCGAGGTCGATCCGATCCTGCCCCTGGTTGAAGTCGGAGATCCGGTCGACACCATCGTCCGTCAGCGACCTGTAGACGAAGATGTCCTTGCCTCCGCCACCCGTGATGAAGTCGCGACCGCCGCCACCGACGATGACATCGTTGCCGGCCCCACCGACGATGTAGTTGGAGCCGCTGCCGCCGAGGATGTAGTCGCCCTTGGCCGTGCCGATGATCGCCGCGCCGGGCGCGGCGGCGGCGATCTTGTTGAGGCTCGACAGGTCGGGCAAGGCGCCCACGGCTTCCAGGCCCGGGGCATCCGGGCGGCCGCTAGCATGCATGTTGTCGGCGTAGACCATGTCCTTGGGCCGCGAGGTCTGCTCGAGTTCGCCGTACAGGCCGTAATCGATGACGTTGCCGACGACCTGTACACCGGTGATCGAGCCCACCTGGGCTGCCGAGTGTGTCTGGGTCGCGCCATCCGAGACCAGGACGCTGTAGCTGCCGCCTAGGATGACGTTGTTCTTGACCAGAACGTCCGAGACGTTACCGGCCTCGCCGGTGATGCGCACGGCGTTGTTGGTGGCGACCCGGGCATCCGCGCTGGGGCGCCAGTCGATGACGTTGTCGAACACGACCACCGGGCCGATCGTCTTGGGGATCCAGATGCCGTCGGAATGTGCACCGCTCGCATAGCCCCCGCCCGCGATGTAGTTGCCCGAGATCGTCCCGCTCTGAATGCTCAGCGCATCGTTCGGCGCATCCACAAAGCTGCTGTTCGTGATGACGGTGTTGTAACCCCGCGAGACCACGAAATCGACATACCCAGCGCGGTCGAGCTTGAGACCGTCAAAGCTGGACCGGTCGATCGTAAGGTTCTTCGTTCCGGCCGCCGAAGTGATGGAGTAGGTGCCGACCGACGCGTCGAAGCTTGAGTTCTTGATCGTCACGTCGTCAGCCTGCACGATGATCGCGACGCCGCGAAAATCGTAGCCATCGAAGGTGACGCCAGACTTGGTTACGACGAGTGTGTTGAGAGCCTTATTGTAATAAATTCCGTCGGCACTGGTCAAAGTTGTAAAGCTCTTCAGCTGCGATAAGCCAAGCGGGTTTCCGACAGGAGCGTCAACCCCAGCGATGCCAGTCAGCGAATTATTAGAAACGATTTTCGCGATGTCTTTGGCGATCTGCATGACTGCCTCTAGCTGCCTCTTTCTTAGGAGGCGTAAGAACTTATCCTGCAGTCACGTTTGCCGAACGCCCTCTAAGTCCGCGTGTGATGATTCGATAAAATACAATGCAAGTCAGCGTATCGTTGTCGAACCGGGGAGATACCTAAGCAATCCTTTCCAAGGTCTGGTTTGCGCTCCTCAGCCAGTCGTTCCCATCTGTACCCTCGCGTACAAACAGGAATGCCCCCCCCCGGCAGGGCGGCGTGGAGAGCAGATGCGGACCGACCGACATCGGACGCGTCATAAGGTGCGTCTGAAGGACACGGTGCTGCAGGCGGACCTGGACGGGATAAGCCGCCGGGTGGCGCGGGCGGATTCACCCAGCAGTCCGGGAGCGACGTCTCCGCGCCCAAAGCCGGCAACGATCGTGTGGCACCTGCGGATCGTGGCCGCGTGGCAGGCGCTGCCAACGCGCAATCCGCCGTCGCGTACCGTCTAGGGTGAGTTCCGGCGCTGGATCGGGAAGGGCCGGTTCGAGGACCTGATGCGAATTCCAACCCGCCAGCAGCGACGGCGTTGCGGACATCGCCCAGAGTGCGACCATGTCAGAGGGGGCACGTGCCTCACCCCAACCCTCTCCCCCACGGGCGAGGGCGTTCGTTCCGACCCAGATGACCGAAGCGATCAACCGAAAATGGTATCAGGCGCCGCAGTGCGGAAACAAGGCTTCCTTAATCGCCGGCACGATGATCCGTGTCGCAATCTCGGATCTGGGATGGCTCCCATCCGGGAGAGCGGCAGCGAGTTCGGACGCGGACAAGGCGCGCCATCCAGGGCGATGGTCTATGAAGGTGAGGCCTTCTTGCGCCGCAACGCGAGCGTAAATATCGTAGTAATAGTTCAGAAAAGGCCTGAGGACACCGCGTAGCCCGATCACCGGATTCATAGCCATGAGAACGATACGGGGCACGGTGGATCCGTGCCTTAACCGGGCGATGATGGTCCGAAGATTTGCTTCGCTCTTCGACGGCAGAATCCATCGATCCAAAGCGGCATCATTCGCCGAAAATTCGATGAGGACAATGTCGGGCCTCAATGCAACGACATCGGCAACGGCGGTGAGCGCCCAGGCCGACGAGGCGCCACTGCGGGCCAGGATCTCAACCTCCACGGGGCGCGCGACGCAGGGTTGAATGGCGCGAGCCAGCGCATCCTGCCATGCGCCGCGCGCCGTCAGGCTGGTGCCGAAAGTGACGATGCGGAGCGGGCGATCCTCGCTTCGGCTCGGTTGTACCGTCGCGACCAGCACCGTTGCGATCACTCCTGCCCAAAGGCTCACCCGACACGAAGACATCAGTGTCCGACAAGACGTGTTTCGAGGCGCCCTCCTTACGGGGCGAGGGCCAGCGATCCTAATTTCATGGCTCACGATACCTACTACCGATAGGCGCCCCCGGCTCTGGATGCTGGCGGCGCAAACTTGCCTTATCTCTGCCTTCGACAAGAACCGGGATCAAAGTCAACGGACTTCGCGGGCCCGGTCTCGATCGCCCAGCCGGACAATCGGGGTCTGGTGGCCCGCATTCGGTCGCGCACCATGAAGCAGACCCGTCGCGCCCTGTGCCCATCAACACATGTATCGCTCCAGCCCAGCATCATCGGACGCCGTTGGACAATTCATTCGGGCGCGCTGGCGGACGCGGAGGTCTGCCCCACGCACGGGCCATGCGCCACGTGCGACGCATCGGTCGTAGAGCCGACGGCGGAGAATCGTCACGCGCAGACGGATGCAGGTACAGGCTTTCCGACAGACCCGCTCTCGCCCCCAGAACCAGAGCGAGCAGTGTCCAAGTCGCGCCCCAGAAGTGCACCGTGAAGGCGTTGAAGAAGATGATGAAGATCACGATTCCTAGGCCCTGGCGGAGAATCGTGATCTGGGGATTGGGATAGCGGATCTGAGGTCTCAGCGGCATCGTGATGCCCGTCGAGAGCATTGACAGGATCAGGAGCACTAGGGCCGGGAAACCGTGCCGGATGGTCTGAATCAGGTACAGGGAATCAATGCTCGGCGGCATGTCGTCGGAGCGTAGCCAGTCGGCGAAGCCGATCCCCATCCAGGGGGCGCGGGCGACGTTCAGACCGACCCACTGCCAGATCTGCACACGGAACAAGCCGGTTTGCGGATCGTACGTCAGATTGCGGATCAGCGTCGTCAGCGGATCATCGACGAGCGCAAAGAATGTGGTGAGCAGGAACAGGGCCGTGGTGAGCAAGACCACCATCCGCCACGGAAAGCGATCGAATGCCCGGAGGAAAAGGATCGTGCCGATCGACATGTTCAGTGACAACAAGGGTGCTGACGAGAGTGGCAGCAACACGCCAAGCAGACAAACCGTGATCCACAATCCCTTCTCGCTCGTCCGCATCGCGGAATGCCCGATCATTAGAAGGCATACGACGAAGAATACGCCGAACAGGATTGGATGCTCGAGAGATCCCTGGGCGCGTACCAGTCCGAAGCGCCGTGCAGGAACGTCATCGAGTGGTGCGTGCGAAAGAATCCGGCCAATCGTCCAGACGAAATGCTGGCCGGTCAGGGTATCGAGAACGGCCGTGATGACGAGAAGGACGAGAACGAATCGGAGGACACGGATCATCTGCTGGAAGCCGGAGGTCGTTCCGAAGAAGACTCGGGCGACGACGTAGGCGAGCGTGAATTCGATCGCCGCAACGGCTCCGTAGCCCACAAGCCCCTTCACCCCCTCCAAAATACCCAGGGTCAACAACATCCAGAAGGACATCAGAGGGACGAGAACGTCGGACGCGATCGGAATGTATCCGCCCGTCGTGAGCTTGCGCCAGAGCTCGCGAAAGGCCGGCACAGCCGCAGCGAACAGGGTCAGACGCGGAAGTGTCAGAGCGCCCGTGACGAAGGTCAGCGAGGAGGGCGCGAAGAGGAAGCCCGGAAAGAGCCAGGCAACCCAATAGGCGAGCCGCGTGTTCGTGCGATAGCGGCTCTGGGCATTCCGCGCCGCGAGCCGACGCAGTCCGGGGGTGATCGTCCGGGTAACCGCCATGCGTCGCGTGAAGGCACTCATTCTGCTGCCTGACCTCGACCAGCCTCCTCTGCTGCCGGTCCGATCGGTGCGCGCGCGCGAAGGTAGCCGTCCCGAGCGGTTTGCGCCAGGAGGATCCAGGCTGCGCCGGCGATCACGATGCCGCAACTCAGGCCGATGCAGATGCGATACGAGAGCGGATCGAGAGCGGCAATCGTTGCAAACAGGAGACCGATGACCAGGGGGGGGACGATGAAGACTGCACTGGAGATGACGGCATCTCGCCAGGCGGAACCCAGTCTTGACCGTACGATGTACAGCGCGGCGCCGAACGCGATGAGTTCGCCGATGGTCATCCCAACCAGAAGGGATTCAAGCTGTGGACGCAGATACATGAGCAGCGCCCCGAGCGCGAGGCCCAGCATCGGCATCTGATTCGCGATCGCGAGTTGTCCGGTTCCACTGGTCTGCAGGAGGACAGACGTCGCCGGCTCCGTGCGGCAGATTCTCAGATAAACGACGAGGCCAACCAGCAGGATCGTCAGGTCGGACGCCACGAAGCGCGGACCGAAGATGGCCGGCAGGAAGCTCTTGGCGAGGACCTCCCAACCCAACGCGTAGATGGCTGCGACGATCGGGACTGCCCGCGCGTAGAGGCGGAGCCTGGCGGCGTACACGCTCGGCTGCGTCGAGGCGTTGACGAGGCCGGCCAGTTGGATGGGCCCCAGAAGGCGGAACAGGCCGGATGTCGGGACATACGAGGTCAGGATCACGACCGCGTAGAGACCCAATGTCTGCAGCCCCAGCATCGCCCCCACGAGGAGACGGTCGCCCTGGGTCATGATCGCGTTCCCCATGCCGTTCACGATCAACGGCAGGGAGTAGCGAAGTGCCTGACCCGTCAACGGGCCGCGCAGGATGACGGCGAACTGCGACCGAGCCAACAGATGCGTCATGGCCACGTTGATGCAGGCCTGAACGAGCAGGTAGGCCAGAAGTGCGTGATGTGTCCCGGTTTGGGTGCCGACGACGAGCATCGCGGCGATACCGCAGCCGTGAGACAGGATCGAGGCTGCGAGTTGCGGCTTATAGTGGTAGTCCCGCTCGTAGACGCGAACTTCGAGGTTCTCGAGACTCTTGATGAGAGGCAGTGGCGCGAGCCAGGCGAAGCCTGACCACTCCCCGCAACTGACCATGCCGCAACCGACTGGATAACTCAGCGTCAGGATGAGCAGTGCGACCAGGATGCCGCGCACCAGGGCAATGCCATGCGCCGTGGCAAGAGCCTCCTCGTAGCGCTCCCGGGGGGATGCCAGAACGAAACGATAGAGGCTCGTATCGGTGATCTGTTCGACCGCACCGTAGCTCGCGGTCAGCGCGGCAGCGAAGCCGAATTCGTAGGGTCCCAAAATGCGCGTGAGGATGATCATCCTCACGAATGGAACGCCTATCTCCGTTGCTCCGAGGACTGCCAGCGCCCCCGCCTTGGATATGGCCGCCAGGCGCATCGGTCGCTGCCTCTGAGATCAACCGGCAAGCGTGACCACGCACGCTACCTTTTAATGGGAGAAATACTTGGAGCTGTAATAGGTCGAGACGCGCTCACCGTATCGCGGCAAATCCTTCATCTCGGCCATATTGAGAATCGATCCCGTCAGCTTGTCGAATATCCCGGGGATCGATTCCAGCGCTTCGCTGACGATCTGCGGGTCGCTCTTGCCCCATGCCAGAACCAGCAGGAAGCTGGTGATCGAGCTTGAGACCGCCCGGACATCCGACAGCGGAACGATCGGCGGAAGATCGACGACGATATAGTCGTAATGTGCCCTGGCCTTATCGATCAGTTCACGGAAGTAATCGGACTCGAGGCTCGTCACGGGTACGCCATTCCGCGTCCCGCCGGTCGCGTTCTGGTAGTCGCCGAACTCCGGCCGCGTGCTTGTCAGGGCTGGAATGAAGTCGAAGGGAAGATCCGGACGACGGACAAGCGAGATCGGTGCAGCCGTGACGACCGTACCGTGGGGCAGGTCGCTGCCCTGCGGCGCAGCGATCGCGTTGGAGAGGCTCGGATTGCGCATGTCGCCGTCAATCAGAAGTACGCGCCGATCGTTCTGAGCGAGCACGAAGGCCAGGTTGGCGGAGAGGGTGGTCTTTCCCTCGTCGGGGACGCAGGAGATTACACCAATCACCGGGCAGCCCGCTTCGTTCTCGCGCTGATCGATCGTCGTCTTCGCAATCCGGAGCGTCTCCGCTGCAATCGTGAAGGGATTGCGTGCGGCGAAGTCGAGTGGCATCCGCCAGCCGGCGGGGGCACGCCGCTGCCCGTTCGGTTGAACCCGCGGAACGTATCCGAAGCATTCGATGCCCGAGGCTGCCTCCGCTTCGGAACGCGTCCTGATCTTCCGGTGCATCAGTTCGAGGGTCAGGGCGCCCGTCAGACTTCCGAAAAGGCCCAGGATTGCACCACCGGCCGCGAAGAGGATCCGCTTGGGTTTGCTCGGAAGCGACGGCGGGGCGGCGGCGCCGATGACGCGCGCTTCGCTGATCGGGAAATTCTGACGTTGCAGAGCATCGTTGTAGCGCTGCATGAAACCGTCATAGGACGCTTTCAAAGACTGGGCCTGCGCTTCCATCGCGTTGAGCTTGACCTGTGCCTCGCCCGTCGCAGCCGCACGCTCGAACTGCTCGGCCAGGCTGGTCTTGATCGAGTTCTCACGCGCCAGGGCGACATCGTAGTCGTTCTTGTAGCTTTCCTGGTAACGCAGCAGCTCCTTGCGGATCGAGTCCTGGATCGCCTTCGCATCGGCCCGCAGCTTAATGACGGCGGCATGGGTCTCGCCGTACCGGGATGCCAGAGAATCGGCTTTGTTTGCCAGATCGAGATACTGTGTGCGAAGTTTCGAAATGACGGTGTTCTGCAGCGCATCCGTGACCGTCAGTTCACCAATCGAGTCAGGCGAGAAGTTCATGGCCTGATCAACGCGTGCTTTCGCCTGGGCCCGCTGGGAGGCGGCATCGGCGAGTTGCGTGCTGAGATTTTGCAGTTGCTGCTCGTCGACGAGCTTTCCATCCGAGCGCGCGATTTTTGCTTTGCTCTGGTACTCGCTTGCAGCTCGCGAAGCCTTGAGCATCTGGTCAGAAAGCTGGTCGGTCCTGGCCTTCAGCCACGTGACCGCTTGCCGTGTGACCTCGTAGTCCGCATCGAGCTGCTTCTTGATGTAGACTTCGGCAAAAGCGTTCGCGATCTTCGCAGCCAGATCCGGGTTGCGAGCGTCGTATGAGATCGTGAACGAATAACTTTTGTCGACCCGATCGACTTTGAGGCTTTTCGAGACGGCGATCATCGTGTTGGCGATGCGGTCCTCTTCGTCCGGAGGCGGCGCGTCCTCGGAGAAGAGACCCTTGATCGATGCGATCAGCCCTGGGGAGGCCTGTGTGAACTCTGGATTGTTCTGCAGGTCCAGGGAGGTGACCACGCCGCGGACCACGCTTTCCGACTTGATGGTTTCCGCTTCCGTATCTGCACGTCCCGAGTCGATCATCGGCTCGTCGCGGCGCTGCGTCTGAGCATTGACCGGCTGAGCGATCGCGACGCGTCGCGGATCCAGAGACAGTTGTGCCGTCGCTTGATAGGTCGGCGTAACGAGGTAGCTTGCGGCGTAGCCCACGAACAGACCGATCGGCGTCAGGGCCAGGATAAGGCGAAGGTGCCGGCGCAGGATCGACAAGACGACGCGGATCTCGTTGACCAGAGTCGGCCGTTCCGGGAATGGAACCGCATACCCGACATTCGTCTCAATCATCAGTCACCGTAATCCATTTCGCGACTACCGGATGTTTCGCCCCGGCCAGCGTCGACGGACGACCCCACCATAGCCGAAAGGATGTCTGTTTGAAGGCCGTGCTGCGTTGCAAACGTCGAGTTTGCACCGCGACAGCCCCATTTCGACCCTTTTCACGGGCGCGCCGGCGGAGGGGCGAATTTTGCCGGAAAGCCGGTGTCACCCTTGAGGCCGCTGAACCAGCCCGCCAGCGCGACGCCGAAATTCTTGTACGCTCCCTGGGCAGCATACTGTGTCGTCAGGAGGAGCGTCGAGACGGCCACGAGCGGAAAGATTCCTGGGTAGAACCGTCGTGTGAGGAGCAGCTTGCTTCGCTCATCGAGGAAGACGGAGAAGCTGGAACGTGCCTTCCGGCTGTGATTCGAGCCGATCGTGGCGCCATGATGATGGTGGACGATGGACTCGTGCGCGTAGCCCAGCCTGAAGCTGCCTCGCCGCAGGCACCAGTCAACTTCTTCGGCATAGAGAAAATAGCCCTCCTCCATGGGGCCGACGGCCTCGATGAACGGCCGTATGACGTACATCGAGGCCCCGCAGACATACTGCATCTCGGCTTCGACCTGTGCGATGTCCGGCGTGGCGGAGGCCGGCTCTCCAAGCCCGATATTCCAACCGCGTGCAATCCAACGGCGCCAGCGGCCCCCGTACATCTGGATGCGCTGATTGTGAGTCAGGACAATGCGGCTTCCGACTACGCCGTAGGAACCCTGTGCCGCCCGTGCCTTCAGGGACTTCAAAGCCGCCGGCTCGGGCGCCGTATCCGGATTGAGGATCCAGATCGCATCCCAGTCCGGGTCCGAGGCGAGATGGTCCAAGACGGCGTTGATTCCACCTGCATAGCCGAGGTTGCCCGGCGCCCGATGAACAAAGATGCGAGTCTTGCCATCCGAAAGAGTGAGGACGCGCGTGGCAAGCCCACGCTTCGACAAGTCCGGCGCAGAGGCGTCGGCTTCGCAGAGTGGACGCAGGGAAGCGCACAGCTCTGCGAAAGCCGTATCACCGCCATTCTCGCAGATGTGAATCGTATGGTCTGGGCCGTCCATTTCCCTCAGGCTGGAGACGCATCCGACGATGTCGTCTGGACAGCGGAAACCAACGATGACGATCGCGCAGTAGCTCACGGCTTTTTCAATTCCCAATTCTAGCTTGCGGCGTCCTCGCCACGAGGACCCCTCGCGCGGTGGGCAGGTCCTGCCCGAGGCTTTCTAAGCGATCCCTCGAAGGGACCCTCCGCCGCGAAACCCGTCTCGGGCGAGAATCATGCCGCGGCGGATGCGGGTGCGAAGACGAAGTCCGGGCGCTCGGCAACCAGTTGGGACAAGGCTGTCTTGTCCAACTCCCACCAGCAGCTCTCCTCGATCCGATCGATGGTCGCTTGCGAGAAGCGCAGGCGGACGACGCGGGCCGGTGCGCCGGCCAAGATGGCATACGGAGGTACATCCTTCGTGACGACCGCGCCGGCACCGATGATCGCTCCGCGCCCGATACGCCCACATCCCGGTGTGATCGTCGCGTTGTGACTGATCCAGACGCCATCCTCAATGACAATCCGCGTCTTCACCGTTCGATCGCTCCGGACTATGCCGAAGCTGGGATCATAGAAATAGGGGTGGGTGGACAAGGCATCGATGGGATGGTTGGCGTCGAGAATGCGTGCGGTTTTTGCAATCGAGCAGTATCGGCCAATGACCGAACCGGGCGGAATCCGCCATCGATCGAAGCAGCCGTAAGAGTAAAGTCCGATTGTGATGTCGTAGCGAGATGCAAAGTGACGGCGCAGTGCCTGGCTTTCGTACTCGTTCTGACGCTCGCGGCGAAGCAGCAGGCGCTCTCGGATTTTGTCGATGATGGTCATAGCTGGGATCCAGGCTCGGAAGCCACTAGGAACTGTCGGATCGGTGCTGCCTGCGAAAGCCAGCGCTGATTGCGTTCTTCGCTGTCCCGGAGATGCGCAGTCTGAGCCGCGAAGCGGGCGTAGTCGCCGGCAATGGTCTGACAAGCGTCCATCAGGCCTGCGACCGAATTGTCGACAAAGCAGGCGGAGCCGAACAGGCTCCGCAGAAGCGGGAAATCGCTGACGATCATCGGCTTCCCTGCGCCGACCGCTTCCCCCCCCGCACTGAGCAAAACACCGTCCATGGTCGTCAGGCACAGGATTCCGGATGCCTGGGCGAGGAGTGCATCGTAGGCATGCACGGGCAGGAATCCGGTGAAGGTGACATTGCTTGGCAGAGCATCCATGAATCCCTGCTGAGCTGCGCGGGATTTCAGACCGGTAATCTTGAAGTCGTAGTCGGGCAACAATCGTGCGGCCTCGATCACATTACGCACTGGTTCGTCCTTGTGAAACGAACAGGGCATGACGAAGCACGGGCGTCCACTAGGTGGGGCTGTCGAGACCGTTTGGTAGTTGGGAGAGCGATCTTCGAGCACTCTCAAATTGCGCTTATCGACCCCGAGGCCGTGTGCTGTCGTGAGTATGATTTCATTGTGGACGAGGACCAAATCGAAGCTTCGCATCAGACGGTGCGTGAATGGAACCTGCAGCCAGGGAGCGGCGAGCGCGGAATTATGAATATCGGCAACCAAGCGGGGACCTTTCTTCACCGATAAAAGGCGTAGAAGCAGGCAGAGATGCACGAGAAAATTCGGAGGTAGCTGCACCCAGACAACGTCGGGCTTCCCCATCAGCACAATTCTGGCCGTTTGAAGGACTTGAAGCGGATATCCGATCAGAATTTTTAATGCCGTCCAGCGTGCAAATGGAGGCGGCACGAAATGTACGCGATAACCAAAATAAGCATCCATCGATGTCGGGCGACGCTGATATTTCGCCCAAACGATATAAATCTGTTTAGGGATGCTCTGCTCAGAATCCGGTGCTTTTAAAATGAGCGCCTCCATGCGCCTTGCGCCAGCTTGAGAAAGAGGCGTTTAAACGTACTTGGTCATTTCAGCCCGAAAATTCTCTACTGCCTCCTACACGGCTCGCGCCTGATGTCAAAATTTGCCGCTTAAACAAAAGTCAATGCCGTGTGAAAAGCGGACTAATGGATCGAGATTAAACTCTGGTGGAGTAGTCAGCATCATATCTATTCTTATGCTATTAATAAAAATATGCTTGTCTGAATTGGGTGTCATACTCTAGCAATTTTTGCGGAATTGACGGTTGGATGTCTAGGATCTTTGGCAATAGATATCGCCTCTCGCTTCTGTCCAGCCGACTGAATTCCTTGCCCGATGAGCGGAATCAACGCCCTGCGCGCCGAGCCCGTCCAGCGTCGTTCTCTCTGATATTCCTTCTGAATTCCGGCGTCCGGGTTGCTCTGCAGCTCAAGCTGGCATCGCTTTTGCTGACGGTGCTAGTGTTAGGATCTCAACAGACCCAACAAAATTCCGGCCCCGGAGCACAGGACGATCCGAACCGTTCATGCCTGACGGCGGAAAAATTCTATTCTCCCATCGTACGCAAGCCCTTATCTGAAGGAATAGAGCACTCTCTCAATTTCAACTCGCCCCATCATCAATTCTTCTGACCCAGCTCCAACGAGCCGTTTGTCTCCGTTCCAGCTTGATGCCTTGTCTGCATAGACATTCGGAAACCATAAGACGGGCATGATAAAGCTTCGCTGAGAAGATGTCGCCGACCGATGCGGATTCCGTCTGACAATCGACGGCAGTCGAGCCCTGGAAATCGGGTTATGCTCCCAACCGGATCGGTCTGAGAGGAAAAAACGACCCATGCGCATCTTGGTGACGGGCGGCTGCGGCTTCATCGGATCGGCTCTGGTCCTGCACCTGGTGCAGGACCTCGGACATGCGGTGGCGACGCTCGA